>JBLNCY010000066.1:0-28759 GCA_050261115.1 Methanocella sp. | reverse complement strand
CGGCTAAGAATCCGTCGACGCCTCTTGTTGCGATGAGTTGTTCAGTGGTTTCTGGGCGGGTTGATATGGTGTACATTTTTGCTAGGGGGTATTGGATGATTTTTTGGAGGATTTCTTCTTTGCTTTTGTAGTGTTTGTAGATGGAGCTTTCTTTGATGCCTACTGTTTTGGCTATGTCGCGTATTGAGATGTTGCTGTAGCCTTTTTGTGCGAAGAGGTCGATTGCTGCTTCGAATATTTTTTCGGTTGTCTGTTGTTGGCCGGGGATTTTGGGTGGTCTTCCGGTTTTTCTTTTCATTGTCATGGCCGCATCACTTAGCTAACATCTGTTAGCTTAATTACGCAGCACACCATATAAAGCTAACGCGCGATAGCTTTCGCGTTTTCTCAACCAGCCCCTAAACCAACAAAACAGCCCCAACTAAATAGAGCCCTAAGGATGAGGGGAAGAAAAGCTCAGAAGCTCATCAATCTTGTGAATCTCAATAGTGTTACTAGCATGCTTTACATTAGTGCGCTTGCCAGCCGTAAAGAGAACCGTCTCCTTAGAATCAATCACCCCAAGCTCACACAGCCGCCGAGCAACAGCAGCAACCATATCCTTCTCCCCAAGATAATCGATAAAGATCGGTTTGACGCCAAACACCAACTCAAGCTGCTTCTTCACCTCCAAATCAGGAGTAACCACATAGATGGGCTGAGTCAGCTTGAAGCGGGCAATCATACGAGCCGTGTAGCCAGTCCGCGTTAAGGCAACGACTTTGCTAAGGGGCATGCTTTGGCAAATTTCCTGAATTGCCTTACTTACTGTGTCAGAGATATTGATGAAGTGCGTGGCTTCAACCTTGCTCTTAACCGCCGATTCAGTCTCATGTGCAATCCGCGCCATCATATCAACAGCTTCAACAGGATATTTGCCCACAGCTGTTTCTCCTGAAAGCATAATAGCATCGGACCCATCAAGAATCGCATTAGCAACATCGCTAACCTCAGCACGGGTTGGGCTTGGCTGAGAAATCATCGACTCCAACATCTCAGTAGCAGTTATCACCAGCTTGCCGCGTTGGTTGCACTGTTTTATGAGTGATTTCTGGACCAGCGGAACTTTTTCGGGTTCGATCTCGATGCCTAGGTCGCCGCGGGCAACCATAATTCCGTTGGCGGCTTCTAGGATTTCAGCGGAATTTTTGACGCCTTCGTTGTTTTCGATTTTAGCGATTATGCCGCCTTGGAAGTTTTTACCCACAGAGAGCTCTTCCACATCAGCAGCGCACCTAGTGTACGAGAGTGCGATGTATTCGATGTCGTGTTTTTTTGCGAGCTCTATTAGTTCTATGTCTTTTTTGGAGAGGGTTGAGAGGGGGAGATGCTTGTTTGGGATGTTGACGCCTTTGCCGTCCTCTATTTTGCCTCCTGTTAGGGCTTGTAGGCTTAGTTTTTGGTTGCTTTTCTCTATGATTTTGGTTCGGAGTTTGCCGTTGTCGATGAGGATTATGTCTCCGATGTCCATCTGGTCGTAGAAGTTGTGATTAAAGCATATGTCGCCAGTTTTGAAACCCACGTCAAACACGTCGTTGGGGTTGATGTTTTTTGGTTGTGTGGCGCGTAGTCTGACTTCGGGGCCTTTGAGGTCAAGGATAATTGGGATTTCAGCGACCTCTCGTACAGTTTCGATTGTGGATAGGTATTGTGAGATGCCGCCATATGCGGTGTTGATTCGGGCTCCGTTCATGCCCAGCTGATACATTCTTCTGATGATGTCTTTTTGGAGGCTTGCGGGTCCAACGGTACAGATGATCTTTGTTTTCTTGAACAAGTAATTCACCAGTGTGAGTAATTGTTAGGAATTGTTTTTGGGAATTAAAGGTTGATGGTCGGAATCGTCAGATACGGTTACCTTGAAAGTGGACTTCCCCGCCTCAGTCATAGACTCCGCGAACTCTTATGCAGAAAAGGCTCCGCCTGACTTCTTCAAATCCTCCTTTCAATTTGCTTTTTGGCAGCTTTTCCGAACCCAACACCTGCTTCAATGCGCATCGAACCGTTTCGGTATATTTTCAGCACAAGAATAAACGGCAAAGTCACCAGACCAAATAGCACTAAGATAGCTGGAGCACTGAATTCGGGTATTGTAGGCGAGGGAGATGCGCTTGGGCTTGGCGTGGGACTGGGTGTGGATGGCGCTTTTGTCGGGGCTGGAGTGGGGGTTGAGGTCGAGGCTGGTTGAGGAACGGTGACTGTTAGTGTGACACTGAAGTCGGAGTTGCCGTCGTTTATTACTAGGGTATGTTTGCCTGCGGTGGTGTAGGGCACCTTAATGGTTGTGTTGAATTCTCCTGATGGAGCGATAGCCACTGATCCTAGGTTTGTAAGGTTATCCCAGAGCAGTGTTCCATTGCCCGGACAGAACCATTTCCCCGCAACAATCAGTAATTGGCCTCTTTGGACGGTTAACGGTGTCTGATAAGTCGGTGTTGTTGCCAAAGACTCCAGCAGCATTCACGCTTCCAAGCTGAGTTAGGCCTCTTCGCCACTGCGTATAGGGCGTCGACGCGTTACAGGTGTAGCCGTCAACGTTGTCTTGCGCCCTAAACACTATTACATCAGATAGGGGTGTGTGGTCTACTGGGGGGTTATTCTTGAGCAAGTCAGGCACCTCTAAGATGTAGCTAAAGTTATGTGTGGCAGTTGCTAGCTCAGTAAGCGTAGCCCAGTTTCTGGTTACTGGATTGAGGTACGAGAGGGTTACAGAACCCCCGGGAGTAAAGCCCACCCCATCTAGCGTTAGTTCACCTGATGGCGACCCAAAGCCAGGTGAAATAGAAAGTGAGGCATTAGCAACGGAATAGTTGAGTGTAAGATATACGGTGTTATAGTGCCTGGTTTGGATCGGCGTTTGATCGCAGGTTACGTCTTGGATTGAAAAGTGCGTTATGTTTCCAAGTGTGTAGCTGAGTGTATCGTCGTTCAATTCTCCATCATTCACTTCAAAGTAGAAGGGCTGATGATACATGTCTGGCACATAGTTCAGAAATTCGCTTATGTCTAGCACGATTTTGTTGGGGCAGAAGCTGTGGCCACCGCCAAAAACGTACCCATGCCTAATATCACTGTACACTTCGTAATGGCTGAAGACTTTTCTGGCAATCGTAGCGTTGGGAGTTCCCAAGCCAACGGTAATTGATACTTCTTGTCTAAATGGGTGGTCGATTTGGAATTTAGCCAATAAAGTGGGTTCATAGCCAATTCTGTCCTCGAAGAAGGCACACCAACTCAGCGATTGCTTCATGGTTTCATATGAAATCCAGTAACAGCCATCAACTACGTGCTCCCAGTTAGTCGCATTTATGATTGATGTAAGATGTGGTGTTCCGATGCCCCAAGAGTTTGCAACCTTGAAAGCGCCAGAACGGTTTTGTCCATTTTCAATGTATGTTATGCTATCGTTGTAGCCAACTATTGCCGCAGCATGATTTATCGGAGGACGACCGTATCGGTCCACAACCAAAACGTCGTTGTCTGTAAATTCGACGAACCTGTATGCGTTGACTGTAGTAACCGCTAAATTACCTGCTGCTAGAAGGCGCTTTAGATTTGTGATTCCCTCGTCGGAGTCAACATAGAGAAACTGGTACCCACCGCTGCCGCGGTAGTATGCCGCTTCTGTCCAAGCAGCCTCCGAAGGCCAGTAGGTATAGTTGTCTTCGATATAAGGCACTGTTCCGTGACCGTTAATCACAACATTGTAGTCGGTTCCTTCCTGGTAGACTCCAAGGTTGCTTTTAGGTCCGATATCTCTGAGGAGGTAATCTTGTGATAACTTAGGCTAATACCAGAGGAGCTGTCTATCAAAGTCATTCTATCACTGAGGCTTGCTTGACCACTGCTATAGCCCAAATTCAAGCATGGAGTTAATATTACAACAACAAGTACAAGTGCTAATGTCAAACCTAATGTCTTTTTCTTTTCCAATATTTCACACCTATCAACTTAGCGCTTATAAGCATGTAGGAAGAATGGAAAATTTTCAAGCCTTACTATTTACCGCTATAAACGCTTATCCCGATACTAAGAGCGCTACCAAAACAACGCAAGAAACTGAAACGATAATGCAGTTAAGAAATTGCAAATATTGGTAATCCTTCAGTTGCTTTTGCTCAAGAATGCACCTCTTAAGGAAAATGAATTTAGAACCGTTAAATGGGCGTGTTGTGGTTTTCCGCAAAATCAATTAGGAACCTATGCTCAAATAAAAAATGGGGGTGCCATGATGTCTCATAAAAAATATGAGTGTGCTGTGTGTGGGAGAGAAGTCTCTAGGGGCGAATACGAAGACTATGATGGCATGTGCTGGGAATGCTGGGACGATCGGCTAACTGAAGAGTCCGACAGCATGTTTGACGAGTTATTGTGAGGGGATTTTATGTGGCTTTGCTGGGGCTGCGGGCAGGAAAATGACGAAGCTTCAACCTATTGTGAAAACTGCGGCGCCTCGCGAGAGATGACAATATCGGTGATACGGGCGGTAACAAGAACTCTGAAAACCTGTTTTTCGATGAACAAGGAATATAGGCAGAATAGACCCAAACAAGCCATTAGCGTATCTCGTATTCTTGCCTAGGCGCAATTGTTTGGACACTGCTATAGTACGTTTTGAAGAGCAACTGATTTTCTGTATGAACCGGAAACAGAGTTTTTGGTTTGATGTAGTTTACCATTTCGGCTAGTTGTTCTTTGTTCATGTGTCCTGAGGCGTGCATCTGATGGAACAGCAGTTGGAAGTGGTTAATCCAGTTGTGCATGACTTGGTCTTCTATGTCTTCTTCGCTGAAGGGTTCACTCATGCTATGGATAAAGTGGCTGCCAGGTTGGGGTCTGATGTCTATTAATTCAGTGAACTGGTAGAAATCTAGATCCATGACGAGGTCTTTTTGGTGTTTTCGGACATAGTCATAGGTCGCCATCTTATCCATGAAGGCTCTCTCCCATAGGAAGTAGTCCTTGTCGTCATAGCTGCCGCTTTTCTTACGCTTATAATACACTAGGAGGTTGTCGTCTTTCATTGGATCAGGCACTTTCAAATGTTTATCATCCTGGAGCTTAGTTAGCAGATATGCAGTTTTGGGTGTTATGACTAGCTTGCGCTTTGCTTTTTTGGTGGCCTTGTAGAAGCTGTTAAAGCGATCTATGTCTCGGCTGTAATGTGAGGCAAACACAATTTTGTCTGTGCCAGCTATGACTTGCTGAGCGTACTTTTTAACGTCAGGTTCACCTATGTCTTGGCGATTCTCAGAAGTGGCCATTCGGGTGCCCTCACATATCATAGCGACTGGGTCGGCGGCTTTAGCTCGCTCAATAAAATCCTCGGTTAAGTCGCTTCGTGGTCCATGCCTACGCAGGTCACCAGTGTATACGATATTGCCTTTGGATGTTTCGATAATGAAGCCGTAGGCTGCCGGAATCGAATGGTCAACATGCACGGGTTCAACAGTTAAGCTACCCACTTTAATCTTGTCGCCCGTCCTGAACTGGTAGAAGTCATGATCGCCGTAGTTGCAGGAATAGCCTGTTTCTTCCATGCATTCCATAAAGAGCTTCGTGCCATACCCCAAGTAGACGGGTATAGCCGGATCCAGAAATCGTAAATGATTGATGTGGTCGAAGTGAGCATGAGAAATAAACACTGCATCAATCTTTGGCTTGCAATACGGCAGGTCACAGTGGGTAAGCATCTCTTTTGAGTAGAGGCCCTCAAGCCGCGGCAGCAGATCGAAGGCTAAGTAGTCGCCTAAACCGTTCACGGAGCGGGGAGATAAGTAACCTGCAAAGTAGTCCGCGCCAAACGTGAAAGACTGCCCAAAATCAAGCATCACCCGAGTCTTCTTGTCTTGTAGCAGGATTTTATTGCCGCCAATCTCGTTGACCCCACCATAGAAGGTTAGCTTAACCAATTGCCATCGCTTCAAGAAGGGATATAGCTGCAAGGGGTTAATAGAATCTTCTAGAATGTCGGGCAGTCAATCTTAGCCTTAATATGAATCTTAGTGAAACTGCCGGTATGAGCATTAATATCCCAAAAATGACGTAAGAAAAAATAAATGATGAGATGTCCCTTTGTTTGGGTTATGCAAGCTGTAGATTATTCCGAATGGGTACCGATGGGCCGGCTAGTTAAGGGTCTTGTGGCTATGTTTGTTTGCTTAGAGGTTTTCGTCAGTTTTACAATTTTGTATTTCGATGGCTTATCGATGGAGAGTCTTGTTGGGGTTGCAATTGCCTGGGGCATTTTAGCGTTGATAGTTTTCTTGTTTTGGAATTACCGCGGACTTTGCATCCAGGTAAGCGACGGCAGGCTTACCGTGACATATGGCAGGTTCAACAAGAAATCCTACGCATTAGACGATTTGGCTTCTTGTAAAAGAACTAAAGCTGGCTTTGGGCGGTACTTTGGGATAGGCGTCCGGTATGGCACGGATGGCTCAGTTGCATATACTACGTCGTTTGGAGATGCAGTAGAAGTAACACCTAAAGAGGGACAAGTGTTTGTTTTCTCTTCAAAACAGCCAGACCAAGTCTGCAGAGCCATAAACAGGGCTCGGTGAGTTGAATGCCAGCATATCGTAAACCGAAATCAGGCGACTGGGCAGTGTCGCTGCTCTTTATAGGCATCTACATTGCAGCCGTAACAATCAGCGCCTTTCTTCTACTCGTAACCTATTGGTATGTTTGGCTATCGATTGTTGCAGTCGGGTTATTCCTGATTGTTTTATGGCACAAAGAGTCCACGGCTTACCGCTGCCCTAAATGCGGTAACGAATTTGAGATATCCTTCTTAACCGACTTCTTTAGCCCCCACGGAGTAACCAAAGAAGGCGGCGGCTGGACCTACCTAAAATGCCCCCGATGCCAAACCCGAACAAAAATGGAAATACTAGTAAAAACAAAAGAAAATAAACGACCAGAAAATGGAACCTCAAAAGGGAAGCATGACGCGAGTTAAGGCAAAATGTTAAAAAAAAAATAAAGGGCTTTGTCACCTCTATAGCAGGCTATGGCTAAATCAAAAATGCGCAAGCTCCTACCCCTTCTACTCCTACTTATAGCGCTCGCGCCTTCCTCTCTGTCAATTGGGGTACAAGCCGACGACCTACCAGAGCAGCCCATGATTAGCGGTGTTTTGGCGCATAACATGACTGACTTCCAAGCCAAACGCCTATCAGAGAATGGATTTTTTGTCGAAGCAGACGTTGAACTCGGTGAAGACAGTCGTTGGCAAACAATCTATTCACTATGCAAACAATACAATATTTCTTTGATAGGTAAACTATGCCACAATACCATGAACGGAAGCGAGGAAGTTCCCAGCATGAGTGACTGGGTTCGAACTATACAGACTTCAGTTAGCAACTTCGGCGATGTGGTAAAATATTGGGAAATTTGGAACGAGCCAACAGACCCCAAATTCTTTATTGGAAACGCCTCCAACTACGCAGAGATGTTAAAAGTCGCTAACCAAACGATAAAAAACCTCTCGCCAGATGCAGTTGTTATAGGTTTAGCTGGATTACATCTCTACAGTGGAGAAGAAGAGTGGGTATCAAAAGGGCTTGATTTCGCAAAAAACGTAACTGCTTTAGGTGGAATGGACCATTGTGACGCAGTAAGCCTCCATGCTTACCCCTGGGGGAACTATACCGCCGAAGTTGAGAAGGCAATTACGCAATCTCTTGAACAATACCGAAACATTACACAAAAAGACATTTGGATTACCGAGGCTGGGCAACACTCAAACAGTCGAGGCCACGACGAAAAAGAGCAAGCACACTTTCTCTATAATAGCTACAAGCTTCTGCAATCCCAAAACGTGTCAGCTTACATATGGTATGAATTGTCAGAAACTGAAGGTGACATTTTAGCAGAAGATACCTTTGGGCTATTCGATGTAGATTCGAAGCCTAAAATGTCATTTCAAACTTACAGGCTGGTTAAATCTGAAGCCGCCATCTTGGAGGAAGCATTAGGGTATATCGTTAGAAGTTTTAATCCTGAAGTTGGCTTAGTCTATGAAACTCCCGATTGTGACAATAAGACTTACTGGGTCTACTCAGATAACTACTTGGTCCAACTCGCCCTATCCCACTACGGTATGCAGGATGAATCTATCGCCGATCTGCTGAACACTATAAGGAATGCTTCAATAGAGTGGACAAAAAATCAATCCGTCATTCTTAATCAATATCAAATCTTAAACTGCTCAGCGTTTTCATTGCCAATCAGTAATGCATCCAACATAGAAATCGGAAGGATAAACGGAGCGTATATCAATTGTACTATAAATAACGGGACAGGGGTTCTAAGTGCCGAAGACTACGCTGATATCGCATTTTTAGAGTCTATAGCTTACCAAAATATCGGTCAAAGTGAAAACGCCATCCAAGCCTACCAATGTGGCATTGCCAAATGGGATGGAACCGGCTTTACAGATAACGCCTATAACAGCACTCGCGGTTATGATACCTTTAAACTAGCCCTCTATATCTGTGCTTCAAAAACGCTCAATCAATACTTTGACATATGTGCCTACAATAACCTTCTGTCCTGCCAGATAGGCACAGGTGCTAGCGGCCTAGAAAACAGGGGCGGATTTGCAACCTACTACACAGAAAACAACAAGACAAATAACCAAACTAATACAGAAACCACCGCCCTAGCCATATTAGCACTAACCTATGAGCCTGAGCCCACAGAGACTCCTCATCTACCAACCCCAACGCCCAACATAACACCAACACCCACACCTACAGTAACTTTACCATTGCCCTTAAACCCAAGCCACACCAAAAACCCAATGCCCGCACCTTCACCAACCTCTAGGCCGACGCCAACTCCCACACCAACCGCCACCCCAATACCCTCCATAATCCCAACAACTACCCCAATTACGCCACCTCAAGACTATACCATAAACACAACATTAGCCCTTGTAATCGCAGTTACAATTACCGCAGTAGCAACAATTTCTGTTTTAACTCTAAGAATCAAGCACAAATAGGCTTACTGAAAGAAAAGCTGTCATGCCAATGGCAATTTCCCGCGCTAGCACCCTTTATTGTTGACTCTTCAGCAAGCCATCAATTAAAAAAATTTAGCAAACTCCATATGAAAGTATTTTAATATTTGCATAAGAATCAACTTTTAAGCTTTATTGCCAGCTTTTTGTCAGCGTTTTATTGGATGTATAGCTTGAAAAGATTGCCCTGTATATACATCCATATTACATACTCTTATAAGTCAAAAACGCCAACGCACACAATCCCCACAGGAGGCGAAACAAGAAGTGTTGAGTCGAGACTGCGACGGATGCGAAATGCTGCATATGTGTAGCGAAAGGTACCGTCGTGTAGGAAAAGACGAGAAGGTTTACTGCCCAGACGGTACAGCACATTTAGTCGACCAAAACTAACTTTTTCTTTTTTTATCATAAAGTTGTGGCTTTTTCTGCCTTGAGGTCTCCACCATAGCAACAGTTGTATAGAGTAAGGCAGAAGCCTAAAACAGCGCCATCAGCACCTAGTTTGGGCGCTTGCAGTATTCAATAGAGGTGGTTAAGCCGTCGCGATCTGTTTCACTTCGGCATGCTGGAGTACCACGATGGAGCCGTTTTTGCCCAGTCGCAGTTGTTTTTCTCCTCGGAATACGCACACTTGGCCATTTTTTATTTCTATGCTGTCTCCGATGCTGATTTGGCCAATCTGTGCCTCCCAAAGGCATAGCTTGATTTTACCAGAATTGTCCCCGACAAGAGCATTAACTACGCTAACGGTGTTGCCGAATTGTGTGCGGACCTGCGCCGGTTTGGGCAACTCTTCCACTCGTGCTTTAAGGTTGATTTTTTTCATGCCTGCACGTAGGTCTTTGACTTGAATGTAGAGTGATTCGGTGTTTTGTTTTGCTATTTTCTTTTTGATTTTCTCGGTGCTCATCCAGCTCTCAAAGGGGTTGTCTTTGCGCAGCAAGAACTCTTCTTCACAGCGGAACTGTGCCACAACGTCGTTGTTTTTTGTTATGAGAAATATGGTTTCGCCTTTGACTTTTCCGCGGAACTCTATTTTTAGGCAGCCACATTTTGAGTGTTCATTCTTTTTCGCTTCCACGAGTGCTTGGAAGACTTCGTTGGGGTAAACGCCGTATTTCACTGAAAGTAACGCGAGATGTTCGCCTAAGCTGGATTTTTTCTGTCTCACTGGGCCTCACTATCTTTTTTAGTGGAGAAAAAGCCATTATCACCTTTTTTCATCTTTTTCTCCAATAATTCACCATTTTTTTCGAATTAACCACCTATATGAGTATTTTACCTATATTAGTTTGACTATTAATCCCTCCCTCCGCTCGCCTCTCTTAGGCAAACCAGCAAGCGCCTGCACATGGACACTTAGGGAGTAACGCGACCTCAGGAGGCACCTACTTTATAAGCCTCGAGGGTCTATTGGGTAAATGCGAAAAAGTGTTTTTCGCCAACAACGTAAGTAGGAGTTGAAATAGCAAAAATGTCATACGGTAACCGAGAGATGCACAAGGCAACTTGCGCTGACTGTGGAAAAGAATGCGACGTTCCTTTCAAGCCAGACGGCACAAGACCAGTTTATTGCCGCGAGTGCTACGCAAAACGCAGACCACCAAGAAGATACTAAGCGTAAGCTTATGCATCTTTCGTCACTAAGTAATTTTCTTTTTTATTTTTTGTATTTATCTTCAAACGGGCACATTTTCTTTCCAGTTTGCCCTAGAAGCCAAATTATGAGAGTCAGCGTTGTGCTCATACAGAGACCGACCTCCCTTATATAGAAAGATTATACCGCACGAGCTTTTTTGTAGGCTACACCCGAAAAGAAGGCCACTGCCGTCTCATCCTTACGAACCGTAACATGATACAAACCCGTGGTGCGCCCCTCAGAAACCCGCTGTGCTTCAGCCGTTAGCACGTCGCCTTCGCTGGTTGCTTTGAGGTAGTTTATGCTGGCCTGTAGAGCTACTGCCATGTTTTCGCCGTAGTTGCATGCTTGCGCAAACGCGTAGTCGGCCAGCGAGAACAGTACGCCGCCATGTGTCATGCCGTAGGCGTTTGTGTGGTTCTTCTGTACTTGCATGGTGACTTTGCAGTAGCCATCCTTTGATTCGAGGAGTTTAATGCCTAAGTATTCCGCGTAGTAATCGGTTCCCTTCATTGCTTAGCCTCCGTCTGTTTTGGGTTTCCTTGGGGCGGTTATAAGTTTTGGGGAATAAACGAGAGCATCCAAATACCGCGATTATTGGCTTTGTATGGTTTCACGGCCCATCTGGAACGCTCGTAAGTTAACGCTGAGATACTTCTCTTTTAGTCTAAGCGCCATTGCCCTCTCAAATGACTCCCGCTGCACCGGCGTCTCGGGTAACGCTGAAAGAGCACCCAGCAGAACAGTATTAACAACCAACGGGTTGCCTACTTTGAGGGCTATGCCTGTGCCGTCAACCAGATAAGCATTCGGCGCCTTTGCGGATATCAAGTCTATCAGTTCCTGGGCAGTTTTCGGTTTAACGCCCTTACCGGTACAGATGGGCGGAATATACTTCTTGTTCACAACCACAGACCCGTTGGGCTTTAGCATGGGCAACACCCTAGCGGTCTCTAGCACTTCAAACCCGATAATGGCGTCAGCTTTGCCTGTTTCGATTAGGGGTGCCTCCACCTTGTCACCGATGCGCGTGTATGCTACTATGGAGCCGCCGCGTTGGGCCATGCCATGAATCTCTGCTTTAGCTACATCAAAGCCGTCAAGCATCGCCGCCTCACAGTAAATGTCGCTTAAAACAACTACCCCTTGGCCTCCCACGCCGCTAAAAACTATGTCCAGCTTTTTCATGGCTCTTTTCTCCTGATTGCGCCAAAAGGACACACTTTTTTGCAGACGCCACAGCCACTACATAGGGTCATGTCGATTTTGGCTTTCCCGTTTGCTACTGATATGGCGGGACAACCGTAGGATTTGGTGCAGACACCGCAGTTGTTGCATTTATCGGTGACTTCATAGGGTCTACCTCTCTCGGTTAGCAGGGGGCAGGTGCGTTTGGATATGATGACTGAAGGCCCCTTATAGTCAACCATCTCCTTGACTGCGGCAGTTGCAGCGTGGATGTCATAGGGGTCTACGGTTATGACTTTCTGGATTCCAACTGCGCGAACAATTTTTTCGATATCAACTATTGCAGCTACGTCGCCCATTGCAGTTTTCCCTGAACCCGGCGTCGGCTGATGCCCCGTCATCGCGATGACACTATTATCCATTACAACTACACATACGTTGGCTCTGTTGTAGACTATATTGAGCAGGTTGGGCATGCCTGCATGGAAAAACGTGGAGTCCCCCAAAACGGCAAAGACTTTGTCTTTTACACCTGCATGGTACATGCCTGCGGCTTGCCCGATGCCTCCGCCCATACAGAGACAGGTCTGAACCGCGCTCAAAGGGGGCAGCACACCAAGCGTGTAGCAGCCAATGTCACCCGCAACGATTTTATCGTTAGGTCTACCGACGAGGCTCAAGGCGCTCTCGGGGCAGGCGGAGACGCATTTGGGTTCGCCGTCACAGGTGTCGCAGATTTGGGGTTTCTTGGTGGTTGGATGTAAAGTGAGGGCGCCGTATTTGCAGGCTTCTATACACCAGTCACAGCCCTTACATTTCGTCTGGTCAACAGTTACGACGCCTGTTTGGAGAGATTGTGTGAGTGCCTCTTCAGGACAAGCCGCAACGCAGGGAGCATTGATGCAGGCTTTACAGGTAATTGCCGAGTTAAATGTTAGATTCATGCGCACCGAGCGGATGCGTGACTTAAGCGGGTTGAAGACGCCTTCTTTCTCAAAGGAGCAGGCGTATTCGCAGATGTCACAGCCGACGCATTTGTCGCTATTGCATTCTATGTGTTGGTTAGCGGCATTTAGCGCGTAGTAGAAGGCGCGGTGGGGGCATCCGGGGCAAAGCGCGGGGGGTCGTTGGGGCAATTCGGGCCGCGGGGGTTCTGGTGCGTGTTGGGTTAAGCCATAGTTAGCTAAGGCGACGCGTACATTGTCAGGGGTTAACTCTCCGATTTCCTCTAAACCCAACTCGTTTTTGCCAGCAAACGGTATGCCTAGCCGCTGAATGTTCTCCTCCAGATAAGGCCTAAGTTCCTCTATAACTATGATTTTTTTAACTTTAAGTGCAAATCGCCGCACGATCTCCTGAGGGAAGGGATGAACGAAGCCGAGTTTTAGCCAAGAAAACTTTTTGGTGTCAAGCACGCTGCGGGCATAGTAGTAGCCTACGCCGCTTCCAATGATGCCGATTTCGGCGCCGTTGTCTTCTATTGTGTTGAAGTGCGAGTGGTTTGCCATGGTTTTGGCTTGTGCCAAGCGAACTTCTAGTACGCGGTGTTGGCGTATGGCGTTTGCTGGGATCATGACCCAGCGGCTGCCGTTCTTGTCGAAGTCGGCTTTGCGATGGATGTTGGTGAAGTGACCTAGTTTTACCCGGGCTTTCCCGTGTGCAACTCTTGTGGTTAAGCGAAGGATGACTGGCAGATGGAGTTTTTCGCTGATTTCAAAAGCTTCTTTTGCCATGTCGTGGGCTTCTTGAGGGTTACCGGCATCAAGCAGGGGTAGTTTGGCGTGGACCGCAAAGTATCTGGTGTCTTGTTCGTTTTGGCTACTATGCAAGGCGGGGTCGTCGCATACTACGATTACTAAGCCGCCCTCGACGCCCGTGTAGGCTAAGGTCATGACGGCATCCGCTGCAACGTTAAGCCCCACATGCTTCATGGAGGTTAACGCGCGTACACCTGCCATGGATGCGCCAGCGGCTACTTCGGCGGCGACGATTTCGTTTATGCTCCATTCCGAATACAAACCGACCTCTTTAGAAACCGAGGCCAGCGTCTCTAAGATTTCTGTAGAAGGCGTACCGGGGTAGGCGGCTGCAACTTTAAGTGAAGCCTCGATAGCGCCACGGGCAACTGCCTCGTCGCCGTTAAGCAGGACATAACTGCCCGGCTTATCTACAGTAATCTTGCTACCCATAAGTCTTATCCACTACATTTTGCCCTTACGTAAATCCATTACCCGCTTAGCTTTCCCTTCGGTTCGGGGCAGCTCGCCGGGCTTAACGATTTCTATCTCTGCAGAAATTCCCGTAACTACCTGGATTTTGCCGGCGATTTCACGCTTTAAGCTGACAATGTCAATCTTGGGGTTGCAGGCTGCCTTCTCGCATAACTCGACTTTAATGACAAAGCTGTCAAGGGCACCTGGACGGTCGACAACTATGAGGTACTGAGCGGCGAGTTCGGGGAAACACATAACGGCGTACTCGATTTGGGAGGGGAACACGTTTACGCCTCTGATGATTAGCATGTCGTCGCTTCGGCCGCTAACCCGCATCATACGCGTATGCGTACAGCCGCATTTACAGGGTTCCGTTACCAGCCTTGAGATGTCGCGTGTACGGTAACGCAGCATAGGCATCCCCGTCTTTGTCAAAGTTGTAAAGACGAGTTCGCCTTCTTCTCCGGGCGCCACGTTTTCGCCAGTCTCAGGATCAATGGTTTCAACTATAAAGTGATCCTCCCAGACATGCAACCCCGCATGCTCCTCGCATTCAATAGAAACACCTGGACCGCACAGTTCAGTTAACCCGTAAATATCAAAAGCTTCTAACCCCAACTCCGCCTCGATGCGCTCCCGAATCTTGTCCGACCAGGGTTCGGCGCCAAATATGCCGCGTTTTAGCTTGAGGTCCTTTTTGGGGTCTACGCCCTCTTGCGCCATGGTTTCCGCAAGGTACACAGCAAAGCTGGGGGTACATGCGATGGTGGTGGCGCCGAGGTCTTTCATGAGTTTGATTTGGCGCTGGGTCATGCCGCCGCTGGCTGGAACTACTCGTGCACCGAGCTTTTGTACTCCATAGTGCATGCCTAATCCGCCAGTGAATAACCCATAACCATAGGACACGTGAATGATGTCCCCGGGTCTGTTGCCGGAGGTGTAGAGGCATCTTGCCATGAGTTCAGACCAGACGTCCATGTCGTTTTTTGTATAGGCACCGACAATGGGGTTGCCTGTCGTTCCGCTTGAGGCATGGATTTCTATGATGTCTTCGGGTTTAGTGGTAACCATGCCATAAGGATAGCTGTCTCTTAGGTCGTTTTTTACTGTGAAGGGGATCTTTTTGAGGTCTGCTAATGTTTGGATATCGGTGGGTTTTAGGCCGACATCATCGAATTTTTTGCGGTAAAATCTGCTGTTTTCATAGCAGTACTTGACAAGTTCTTTGAGTTTCTGTAGTTGGATTTTTTGTATGTCCGCTCGGGGCATAGTTTCGATTTCTCGGTTCCAATATTTACCGTCGGCCATCCTTTCTCTCCCTCGCTCTACACGCCTAAGTACACTTCTTTCATGTGACTATTAGATAAAAGTTCTCTACTCTTTCCCTCCAATACTATCGTCTGTTCTTCTAAAACGTAACCACGCTATGTTTAAGCTGCTTGATGTCCACGTTTTTAGTACTAAATCAACCGTCTACCTCTTTAGGGGTACCTTGCGATTTTTGATTCGCCTCTTGCTGATTTCCGTCACCAGCTCTAGTAAGGTTAAAGCGCCAATAGCGTAGAGCGGAATATACTCGTATAGGTACATCTGAGAAACAACCGAAGCATGGACAACCATACTCAGAAACGACTCTCCAACCCCGCCGTACAAAAATATGGGCAGGTTGGTCGCTAAAAGCAGAACCGCCGTGCCCCCAACAAACTTTACCAGCGACTCTCGATTGTACCACAGCAACAACGGAAGGGCAACCAATGCAACACGCGGATCAAACGCCGCAAACGTGAGTAGCAATGCAGATATCAGCGGCTTTTTTATGTAGGCGAAGTATATGGCGCCGACTAAGAGCGTGTTTTGAAGGACATGAGCGTTTGCTAGTGTATATCCACAGAGGTAGCTGGGAGAGATGGTTTGAACATCGAGACTAATGATGCGGTAATGCAGAAAGTTCAAGTCATCATAGCCGATTGAGGGCGAAATCAGAATAGGCTGAAGCAACACAATCAAAACGACGGCTACAGAGAGAAACAGGTTCTTTCCATGCACCAGCCTATAAACAAAGAAAGCCAGCGGTATCATAGAGAGAAACATCAGGATGTCAAAAGCGTTAAGCGCATTCTGGTAGCTTAGCAACAAAAAAGGCGAAAACCAAATCAGAAAATTAGGCAGGTACTTGAAAGGTTGCGGTGCCCCAACTAATGGGTAATCGCCGGGTAAGCTGCCGTCGTAGTAAACTTGGCTGGGGTTGTTGAAGAGTCGCCAGGCACCCATATAGTAAGCTGAGAAGTCTCGCTCCAGAGTCGGAGTTTGGGGTACAAACGTCTCGGGGTACGCTTTGAGGAATATCGAGAAGTTAAGGATTAATGCTAAAATGATGACTGAAATTATCGCGGTGTTTCTGTTTAGCGGTAGATTCATTGGCTGTCTCCATTTAGCGTGGAGAGTTAATCGTTGAAATGGTGACTGGTTGGCGATTTATTCCTTACGGTAAACAGGTGATCTGCGTCTAAAGATAGGAAAGCTATAATTTCTGTTCCGCTATGGGTATATGGAGGGTAATCAAGTTGGCTGTTTGTCCACAATGCGGCGAGAACATTGACGAAGACAGGGTTGTCTGTGAAACCTGCAACGCCGTAATCACAACCACCCCCAATAAAGCAGTAGACACAGACAAAAATACCAAACAGCTAAACGCACGGCTAGAGAAGGCTCTGCGAAGAACCGAGTTGCTGAGTTATGCCGCAGCTGGATTAGGCTTAGCCATCTTTGCAGTTCTTATAATAATTGCGTTCGTCTAGACGGTGGTGAATGGGTGACTAACGAGGAGCTTGAGCGTATGATAAAAAAGGTAGAGCGCCTCAATCGCATCTTAACAGTGGCGGTTATAGCAGAAATTGTGGTGCTGGTAATTTTCATCTAACTTGGCGGAATGGGCAGAAGCGCAACTAGGCTAGCCGTACTGCTCGAGAACTTGGCGCCCAAAATCGGTTATAGCTACCGCTTTAAAATCGTAGGGCGGCGCTGAATCCGAAATATCGGGGTTCTGCACAAACAGAGACTTCTCCAACACCTTCACTGCACCGTTAATAGTCTCTGGGGAAAAGCCGGTTTTTTGCTGTATCTGTTCGCCCCTCACGAGTTCACCTGGCTTGAACTCTGCAAGGACCTCAAGAACCCTTTTTGCGTTCATATCCACTGCAATAACCTGATCAAGGTCTACCTTTGAATTGTTCTGCAAAAATTACACCTCAACTAAGCTATAACCACCTTTGCATAAAAATGTTAGTTAAACCAAAAGAGGTACGAGTAAGTGTGTTTAACAGTGGCTTTGGCCGGATGTTTGGCAGTACTCGTCGATTTTTGCAGCTACCCTCTTGGCGAAAGCCACAGCCTCAATAACCGTTTTAGGGCCAGTCACAATGTCTCCCGCGGCAAATACGCCCTTCTGGGAGGTTTGCCCAAACGCGTCAACCTCAAGAAGACCACTTCGGGTAACATTCACAGCACCAGCATTAGCCAAGTCAGCGCCAGGGCCCTGACCGATGGCGATTATAACCGAATCAGCTGGCACCTCAAAGGCAGCCTGATAGTCCTCCGTAAACGTCACCGATCCATCCTCAGCCACATCCTTCTGAACCTTAACGCACTTAACTCTATCGTCGGCGATCTGGACAGCTTGGCAGTGATGAAGCATTTTCACCCCATCGATTAGTGCCATTTCAAGCTCTGCTTTATCAGCCGACATATCTTCAGGTCCTTTATAGTTAAGTATGGTTACGTCTGAATGGCTTTTTCGAATAGCGGTTCTTGCAGCGTCCACTGCAACGTTGCCAGCGCCGATTATAGCAACTTTTCTGCCTAGTCGGTAGGCGTCGGGTGACTTCAAGTAGTCGATGGCAAAATGCACATGCCCAAGAGTCTCTCCCAGAAGGCCTAGGCGGTTTGGTCGGCTGGTGCCTGTGCAGAGAAAGATGGCTTGGTAGCCGTCAAGGATCATGTCTTCGGTTTGGATGTTTGTGCCTATTCGTGTGTTGGGGCGGAATTTAACGTCGAGTGCGTCGAGGATTTTTTTGTATGTGCCAAGGATGCTTTTGGGGAGTCTGAATTCGGGGATACCATAGCGGAGTGTGCCGCCAATGCTGTCCATCGCGTCAAAGAGGGTAACGGAGTAGCCTTTTTGGGCTAAAACAATGCTCATGGTTATCCCAGCTGGGCCAGCGCCGACCACAGCGACTTTTTTACCGTTCTTCTGGATGGCGGGCGGCTGATATGTTTCTAAATAGAAGCCTGAAATGTACTGTTCTACCTTGTAGAATTCAACAGGCTGCCCTTTTTTGCCGAGTATGCAGTTGCCTTTACAGTTGCGGTCATGGGGGCAAACTATGGATGTTACGGCTGATAGAGGGTTGTTGTTGAAAAGTACTTCGCCTGCCTCTCGAAGTTTGCCCTCTAGAAATAGGTTGAGTACCTGCGGAACAGGGGTCGAGACGGGGCAACCTTTCGAGCAACCAGAAACTTTGCATTTTAAGCAACGTTGCGCTTCAGACTTTATCTCAGACATGGCACTATCAGACTTTTTTATTCCAAGTCGCCGCTAATAAACCTGATTTTGCCTCAACCAACCGGTGAAAGGGAAGCTAAACGCCAAGAAAGCTATTATTAATCAAACCCAAATTATTCCTAGGGCATAACAGGTGTCCTGTTCGGATTTTTGCTGCAATCATGAATTAACCCCAGAATGGAATAATAAACTGGAAAGGCTTGATGATCTTTTTCTTTTCACAATAAGCACCATAGGTCTGCTATTCACTATCATTCAAGTCTTAACTATTGGAATATTGGCTTTATCGAAATTTCCCCAATACTGTTACTTGGTGTGGGGTTACCCGTTTATGTAGGGTATGTAAGGGGCGCAATCGAGTATGGGGATATTATAACTGAAAGATTACGCGGCTGGGTGTATCTCGTGATTGGGATAACTGCTTTTGCAGCGTTCTTTCTGCTGCGGTATGGCTCATTAGGCATCTTGTTTTATTCATTTTTTCTATTGCTTGCGTTTTTATTGGGTTATTCCCTTGAGAGATGGTTTAACACGGTTTTCTGTGCCCAAAAAAACATCGCCAACCTCTACGCTTTCTCAAGCACCATAATCGCAGGAATATCCTTAGCATACTTTCTAGCCTACAGCGTAATCCTGTACCTAACTTACCTGACGACTCTCCAGTTCTCATCCCTCACACTTGCATTAATCAATCTGGCTGTTTTAACTCTGATGATATTCATCGTTCTTGAGGCCACTTCTCGCCGCCTACACAGCCTAAAGCTCCCTATAAGCGAACGCCAAGCAGAAAAGAGACATAGACAATTTTTCCTCATAAGAGTACTACTATGCGCAGTAGAGGTACTCCTGTTAGCACTAAGACAAAACGCGAAAATCATCAATCTCTTTATCACAGGGCTGCTCTTTTATCTGATTTCTATTTTTGCACTATTAGTCGAATTAGCTTTCCAAAGTGAAATAGCAGCATTAGTCTATGGGGCATTGTCAGTTACTTCTATGCTCTTCCTACTAACGGTTGCCGCCATGGCGATTAAATCAAAAGAAATTAACACAAACCGATTCATTCTCCTGTCTAGACAAAAACGGGTTATTGAATGAAAAGGTAAGGACTCAGTAGAAACATAGATCTATCGAGTTCTGATACGTTGGGACCTGCGAAGCGTTGTTAAAATGAATACCTTAGAACTATATTTTTAGAGCAGCAGGTCGTGGCTGAGCGAGGTCATGCGAGGAGAAAGGAGAAGGCTATCAACACGATTAGCTTGTTCACCACTCTAGCTAATAGTGGAAGTTGACAACGCAGCGAAGTAGCTGCAGTATGCTTTGAGCGAAAATTTTAATCTTTAGCATCGATACGTACGATTGGTTTGCCCATAATGTCCCGAATTATATCAGCCGTCACATACGGTGCCCGTACCAGAGCAAGCTTCGTATGTCGCTCTCCCTGTGAATTAATCGTCAAATCCCCATACCCAAAGATCCGGCCACCAAACGATTGAAAAACCGCCAAATCCCCAAAGCCGGAGGGTGTCACAACAAATGAGTGCAGCTGAATAATCCCTCGCCGCACCTCTAAGCCATCCTGCCGTAGCACATAGATGTGGCTTGCCCAGAAAATCAGTAAATTCAGTAGACTCAACACCCAGATGAGTACGAATATGAGTAGCGTCCACATGAAAACTGGCAGTCCAGCTATAACTATTAAGGCAAATCCAAAGTTCATTTCTAAAAACAGAACGATTATTGCGGTGATAACTATTGCAGCGGTGCGAAAGATTGCCGCAGGGATAACCCAGGGTTTCCCAGACCAAACAACAACGCCATGAGAAACACGCCTACTGCTGGAAACCAACGAAAAAACACGACCACTAGAAAAAGTGGTGATCGGTGATTTAAGTGTTCAAGCCATTATGGGCCTACGCAGCAACACTCGTTCAACTGACCGAAGCAGTTGATACCCAAATAGTATGGCTGCGAAGTAGGTTGGCCACAAGATTACAGGCCAGTTACCGGGCGTGTAATGCCAAAGACCCGTGGAGACAGCATAGAACTCCATCATAATTAGAGATATCATGCCTCCAAGGGCTAGGAATAGTTGTTCTTTTATCTCATGTTTAGCATTCCATCTGCGTCTAGCCACCATGAGCAGTGCCCAGGCGCCTAGGAAGGCCAATAATAGGATATACCAACTTGCATTGAAGTCAAAGAATACATTCATTATTTCTTAACCAACTAGTGTTTTATTATTTTCTTGTTTTTTCGGCTTTTGCGTGGATGAGGATGCGCAGGTTTATGGTTGGACCAGCATTTCTGGCAGAAGACAGGTTTGTCAGCTTTGGGTTGAAAAGGTACTTCGCATTCTGTGCCGCATTCACTGCAGACGGCTTCATATGTGTGGGGTTCATGGAAGGCTTTGAATAGCTGATACTTTTTCAGTCGGGGCCAACCTGTTTTTGCGTAGCGTAGCATTTCTGGGTTTTCTTTTAGCCAGCGCATCATGTGGAAGAAGTTTTTTCCTCGTTTCTCTTCCCGTTCTGCGAGAGGTTCGTAGCCTAAGTTGCGTATTTCATCTAGGTAGGCGATTTCGACAAGACGCTGCGTTTCGCCTTCGACGTGTATACGCTTAACTCTGTCTTGTCCGTAAACTTTCTGTAGCTCTTCGGCGGCCACATCAAAAATGCAGCCCTGACATATGTGGATGGCTTCGTCTGGTCTGAGGGTAAACTTGGAGACTAATCGGGACACTACACGGCTGGATTCTTGCAGGTACTCTTTTTCGCGAAAGATATCCTGATAGAACCTGACGTCGATCAAGTCATACTTGAAAGTGCCGGTTTCGTCATGATAAGCGCCGATGACTACACCGAAAAGCAAGTCGCCGCTGCCTGCGTCGTCAACAATAAGCGTCAATCTGTCTACTTCACTCTCTCTTCGCAAGCCAATACTGCATAGGAATATAAAAACTCGACTTAACAAAGATAAATAAAAACAGGCTAAACCCCACAAACCTTAAGGAATAAACAGAAGACAAAGCTTACTTTTTGTTTGATACTTTATTATCCTCTATTTTCACGCTTACCTCAATTGCAATCTCTATGTGGTCAACTTCGGGACGAGGGTCGTGTTTTTGCCGCGTCGAAAACTTGGCCAGAAGCCCCAGGAACTGTCGCTTATTCATAGCTCTCACTATATGACCATTTTTATGGCGGCAACTACGCTGTTTAGGGCTATTCCGCGGGTTTTTGTTATGTACTGCAGCAGAGTGGGGTGGGCTTCTGCGCCGAGGGTTGCGATCCGCTGCCCCCTATAGGAGACGGTTATGGTTATGCCTCGGCTGCATAGTGCGTCGGCGATTTTACGCGCGGTTGACAGGATGCCGCCGGCTTGAGGCTGCTTCGCTTCCTTTTCCTCAGCCCCTTGCTTTTTGGGTATCAGTTGATTGCGCATGGCGATGAGGCGCTTGATGAACGCCTTGTCCTCCACGTTGACGTCAATACGGGCGCTACTTAAGTTAACTTGCATAACCTTAAGGTCCCCTGTGGAGACCAGCACTTCGCCGCCCTCAAAATTGGGGATTCCACTAGGCTGCGGCTCAGACATCTTTCTTCACCGTATCCTTGATAGTTGTATGTGCGTTTGGGGGTTTGTGGAAGATTTTGAAGTTAACCATCCCGTTAAGCTCGAATTTCTGGTTCCCTGCAGAGAGTCTTACGTGGTTGAGGTCTATGCGCAGGTTATCTTTGTCGCCTGCTAGCCTGTCAATTATGGCGGTTAGGTCTCTTTGGTTGTATCCTGAGAGTGCGTCACGTAAAAAGTCTGATTGTGTAGCCATAGATACAAATCCAAAGGTATCTAGCAGGAAACGGCAATAAAACCCTATCCCTAAGCGTAAAAGCCCTGAATAAAAAAACAAAAAATGAATTAACCTAAACTGTTCCAAGTGCCTTCGCAATACGTTACTAACCATTTAGCGATTGAATTTAGTTTGCAGTTGGTTGCACATTTTGAGTAGAATCTGATGTAGAGGATGCAAAAGCTGAAATTCCAGACCTGCAATACAATGCATAAACGTGAGTGCATTGGACAAGCAAGAATACCTTATGTGGAGCCGCAAATACGACAAAGCCTATGGTTGGCAAGCCCAACGCGAACGGGAACTCGGCGCCAAATTCCGAAAAAACAAAGTCTTAACCACAAAAGACCTCGCCGCTGTGGTTGAGTGGAAATACAAAAACGAAGCCGACAAGCTCCAACGCACCCAAGAATTAGTAGCCCGAAACGACGACGAAAAAGTTCAACGAATCACCAGCCAAAGCCTCAGCCTCCCAAACGCCGACGACACATACCGCATCAACTGCCTCATAATCTTAGAAGGCATAAGCCCCATATTAGCCAGCGTAATATTGACCTTTTTTGACCCAAAAAACTATGGCACCTTTGAACCAAGCGTCTGGAAGGGACTGCTTGGCAACCCGCCGCCGGGGCTCTATACTGCCCAGAACTATATTCGCCTGCTTGCTGCCTTACGTAAATCCGCCAAGAAGCATAACTTGGACGCACGAGTTATCGACAAAGCACTCTATAGGAAAAGTGCAGAAGAAGCAGGCAAACCCTAGGCTAGCTTTTTTGGGGTTACTCGTCAGCAGTCTTATATTTCTACCTAACCTACAGTGTAATGTACTATGTTTTAGGTAGGTGAATTTTGTGGTTAAAGATAAAGGTGAAGAGTATAAGTGTGAAGAATGCGGTTTAGTCGTCACCGTAAGTGTTCCTTGCGAATGTGACGAATCCTGTGAATTGGTCTGCTGCCAGGCGCCGATGAAGCGTGTCGAGGAAGAAAAAGAAGGTGAAGAGAAGAAGTCCTAACTAGCTTGCCTTGAGCTACCTGCTTCTTCTTGAAGCTCTCTTACCAGTTTCTCCATTTGTTCCATAATATATTGATTGATTTTTTGCCCTTTCTCCACCGTGGCAGCTGTGGGGTCACCGTTAGTTGCGCTTGGAATCAGCTCCTCCGGGTGAGCAACGACTTCAAAGCGTGGTAAGCTCCAAACATCAGCCTCACCCTTTCTCTTTATCAGACCGTGGTTGATTGCCATAACCCGCGAAGTCTCAACTGTTCCCGCATGACCGTCGCCTTTAACGGCGTATTCTGGGATAAGTTCATCTGCGAAGTCAAAGTCGGAAAGAACCATAACCCGAACCTTACCTCTCCCAAGCCGCTCCTCGCTGTCTATGACGATGTCTTGGGCTGCGAGCCGTAAAGCCACCATATGCGAGTTCCCCGCATGACCACTAACAACAATTATACGATAAAACCCACTGCGAACAAGCTCCGAGAGCACATCACGCGCCAAGCGATAAAGGGTGTCGAATTGAATCGTGAGGGTGCCTTTAAAGTTGCGGGTAGCGTTACAGATGCCATAGCGGAACGGCGGCGCAACAAGACTCCCAGTCCTTTTAGCCACTTCCTGAGCTACGTATTCCGCTTGGATGCTATCAGTGCATAGGGGAAGGTGATCGCTGTGAGCTTCAACGCTACCCAACGGCCAGATTACAACAGTGCCTTCTTTGGCTGCTTCGGCGGCTTCTTTGCTGCTCAACTCGTCAAGCCAGATAGAACGCTGCTTATTTGGTGCTGTCATAGGCTTATTGTCAGGGGACGCTCTTTTTCTACATTACGCTCTTGTGCAAAGAAAGTGGTTGCTATTCGAGGAACTGCTCAAGATACTGCGTAACTAACCTGTATGCTTCCTCGTCAGAGGGACCTACAGGCTGATTGTTTTCGTCATAGCCGATTATTACTTCGCCCTGCTCTTCTGTGACCGGTTCGTTGTATTTTATGCGCAGGACACAGCGGGTTACGATACCGTTTTGGGCTTGAAAAGTCAGAAGCGGATATTTTACGCCTGGCAAATGCAAATCATATTTGCCGTCTGCTTTGGCTTCGATGAGGAAAATCTTGGATTTACCCAAAGCATGAAGACTCTGTAGCAGTGAACCTTGGAATTCGGGAAAACTTGCCTGTTCCTCTAAGTCAACTTTTTCCTTTGCTTGCGTGATTTTTTGGTTGAGTGCTTCTATATCCCAGAGTTCGATGCCTGCCCGTTCAGCCGCTTCTTTTGCTGCTTGAGTAAAGTAGGCGGTCGTGATTACAAGGGCTTGGGGGCAGTCGCCTCTAGTTTCCTGCGTGAGTTCTATGGCGGTTTGGGTGACTCGATGGGTTGTTGGGCACCTTATTGCTTGGATAGCAATTTTCTGGGCGTCTTTTGTGGCTACTACCTCGATGCCCCATGGGGTGGCTGCAAACATCTCTGACTTCGCTTCAAACCCTAAATCAGACAGGAGCCATTTGAGGAAGTACTCAAACTCTCTAGGAGCAAGGCGATCCACCCAATAGTTTAGCTTCTTAGCTGGCGCCTCTTCGGCGGTGCCTTTCTCTATAAGGCTTAGGCTGCGGGGTTTCTTGTTTACTGCTGTTTTTTGGAGCTGCCTTTCAATTCTTTCTGCAAGCATCTCCGCCTTATCCAGTGGCAACTGCAAATTATCACACAGATACCCTGGCAAGTCAATGTCAGGGTACTGCTCACAAATCTCCCTAAAAACGCCATTATAGTGGTTGCAGCGCATGTTTAGGCCTCCTTGGATTTTGCGTGCTTGGGGCACAGTTTGCGTTTAAACTCGTCTGTGTAGGTGAGGTTGAGCTTGCTAAAGGCCTTGCCGCATACGTCGCATGTCCCGTAATGGTAGAGGCAGACGCTGGAGTTGTCGTGGCTGCATTTGACTTCGAGGAGTTTGCTATATTTTTTGCCGCATACACTGCAGACGAACCCGCCCTCGCGTTCGATGTACTCGTTTAGTTTCTCGTCAAGCGAAAGGTTGGATTTTTTCGAGTAGATTTTGCCGGTATCTATGGATTGGCGTGTGCAGTTTGGGCAAACGTATTGGCCGTCTTGAGTTGCATAACCCTCTGTGAAGACGCCGTGGCAAATGGGGCAAACTGCCTCAAGCGGCTTGGTTATGCCCATGATGAGGCTCCCGGGAATGGCTGCTTTGTTGTCTAAGTTTATTTGGAACTTGACTTTAGCCGTGTTAACCACTAAGAGGTTGGTGAACCGCGCCGAGACGCAAGTAGTGCAGGACTCCTCCTCGCGCTGCAGTAGCGCCTCATAGTTTTGTTGCCAGTTTACATAGTCAAAATCATGCTTTTTGGAGATGACTTGTTCTCGGCGTTCCCTGCGTAGCCGCCGCTCAAAACTTCTGATTTTGGCTCGCTTCTCCTTAGCAAGCGGCAAATCATAAAGCTTTACTAATTCCTGAAGGGTAGCCGTTAGCTTTTTGTCTGCAGCTGCCTTTAGCTTCTCAAATAACCCCGGTTTTAGCTTGCTCTTAACATCGGTAAGCTCCAGTGTCTCGTTACCTAAGAGGTTCTCTTCATCAAAGCCTTCAATGAGGTGGCCGTCTTCATCGAGCAATATCGCTATAAGCTCCTCGTTTTTGGGCCGGAGCTTGCTCGAAAACGTCGCTGCATAGTAAAACAAAAAGTACTTTTGGGGTTCGGATTTGCCGATGTCTATGCTGGTAATTTTGCCGTTGTTTATTGTGTGGTGGCAGGCATCTTGTTTAGTGCAGATGAAAACTGATTCTTGGTCGATGCTTGTTATGTGGCAGTTTGGGCATTCGCTGGCTGTGTCTCGGTAGTATTTTTTGATGAGGGTTTCGGTGTTTTCTTTGGGTTTAACTTGGACTTGGCTTAGTGCACCATTTTCTAGGCAGGCTTTTAGGATATGTTGGAAAGCTGGGCTGCCCGCAGTAAGTAACGCAATACCCTTCTCTCTTGCAATGGCAGGGTTGTAGGTGTACTCGCAGGGAGACTCCTCCTCGGGGTAAGTTACTGTGAAAATTTGCTCTTCATCCCCCTTGATACTACCCTGTTTGGATTGAATGTAGGCTCGTATGAATCCTCGAATTTCGCTCCCTGCTTCTTCGCTCAATCCAGCACCCCCCTTGTAAACTGCTCGGCTAACTCTTGGTTCTGCTTTGCCACTTTAAGGTCGCTTGCAAGTTTCTCAAGTTCTCTCTGCAGGTCAATGCGGCTGCCGCTACGCAGGAGGATTTCAGCGATGGTTTTCTGGATGTCTTGGTTTCCGTCTTTTAGTTCAGCTAGAACGGTCTCCATTTTACCGATGGTCATGGTAAAGAGGTCAATTTTTTGGTAAAGCACATGCAAGACGTAGTCGTCGATGGTGTCTTTGACGGCTAAATTGAATATGGTTACGTCTCGGTCCTGTTTGAAGCGATGGATGCGGCCGATGCGTTGCTCAATCTTCATGGGGTTCCAGTGTAAGTCATAGTTGAACATGAGGCAACAGTTCTGCAGGTTTAGACCTTCCGCGGCTGCATCCGTAGCCACTAGGTACTTGACTTCGCCGCTCCTAAACGCTGCTATAGTTTCATCCCGCTCGGTTTGATCCATGTCGCCAAGGAAAACTGCAGCCTTACCAAACTCCCCGTCTAGCATCTGCTTAATCTGGTATGCAGTGACTTTTCGCAGACAGAAAATTAATGCTTGCTCTCCGGGGGTCTCTTTGAGGATGCTGCGTAGAAGCTCCATCTTGGCGCTTTTGACTTTGCTTGCCATCTCTATTAGTTTGCTTGTGGCTTGGGCTTCTGTAGGGAACCGCTGTTGACGTTTAAGCAGTGACTGAATTGAAGCCGCTGGAGAGCTAGAGAAGGATTGCTGTAAAGTGATTGCTTGGAAGACAAGTATGGCGTTACTTTGGGCCTCGGTGAATTTTCGGTTGGGGTTCTCGGCGATGAGGGCTTCGATGGTTTTAAAGCTGTTTTTGCTGACGTCTCGGAGGTACTCGGTGGCGGCGTCGATGAATTGTCGCTCCTCCACTGTGGGTTCCAGAGTCCTAGACTCCACGATGCGTTTAGTGAAGGGGATACCTGTCTGTTCGCGTCTTGTCCGGCACATAACGTCTCGAAGTCTCTGCCGCAAAGCATACGCTTCACTCTCTCGGATAACGCGGCTCCGGTGATCCTCAGCAAATCGGGATATGAAGGCGCGTTCACTATCAAGCATCCCTGGCTGAATCAAATCCACTAAACTATAGAGGTCAGTGAGTTTGTTACATAGGGGTGTGGCTGTGAGGAGTAAAAGATGGTTTTTCCGCAGTTCGGAAAGGCAGTTCCGGCCTTTGCTGTGGGTGTTTCGGAAGGCATGTGCCTCATCTACCACCACAAGATCCCAAGTACGCTTAGCGATCTGCTCGAACTTTCGCGGCAAAAGCGTATGTGAGCAGAGGATGCGGTTGCCTGTTTTAAAGTTCGCACGTTCGCCGGGTTTGTTGGCGATGAGGAAGGTTTCGCCGAATTTTTCCTGCATTTCGCTTTTCCATTGAGACAGCAGGCTTTTGGGTGCAACTATCAGAATAGAGTTAATTTCTTCTCGAAGCAGAAGCTCCTTCATGATAAGGCCTGCCTCGATGGTTTTACCCAACCCCACCTCATCCGCCAATATTGCATTAGCATTCATTTCGTTGATGACTTGAAGCGCTGTTTTTAGCTGGAAGTTGTAGGGCACAAGCTTAGTGCGGATGGCGTCGACGGCGATTAAGCGGTCAATTTTTGCGGTCTGCTTAAGCCTTAGCGCTTCTAGATTAAGCTTGAAGGCTTGGAAGGGCTGAAACCTGTTTTTCTGGATGAGTTCAACTATGTTGTGAGGATCAGAATAGGTGCAGGTGTAGCTTTGTTTGGTTCTCTTACCCCCGATGAGGTCTTCGTATTCGTAGCGGTAGCTTTTCTCTTCCCCTTTAGGCAGTGGCTTTTTGGTTTTCTTAGGCTTAGCTACTGCTACTTTAGCCTCTTTAGCGCCTGATTGGGCCTCTGGCTCTTGTGTCCACGCTTCAAACTCGGTGTCCAGGGAGCCTAAAGCTTGGGCGTCTCTAGAGTCTGGTTGTTCCTTAGGCAAGAGTATCGCGAGACTCTACTCGCCGACTAGATATAAAAACCTGAAATACACCCCTTCCATGTGGGCTTTACGCTTCTTCAAGACAACCCCCACTGTTTTCAGCTACAAGGGA
>JBLNCY010000065.1:0-19126 GCA_050261115.1 Methanocella sp. | reverse complement strand
GCTCCAATTTCAATTCTAAATTGAATTTAGCCTTTTCTAGCTTTATGGTGCTGGCGGTGAAATCGTCGAGTTAGCTCCAAGGCTTATAAAATCCATTTCCACAAGCGACATATTATAGGCGGTTATACAATAATTATAGGCGATATATAGTGACCGAAGATGAGACTACCACCATACAACTCAAGAAGTCCATCGTTAAAGAGCTAAAAAATATCAAGAAATATCCAAGAGAAACCTACAATGAAACCATATTAAACCTCTTAAAACTTGCAAAGGAACACAAAAATAGAAGACAATATGATGAGTTTATCCACAGAATTCAACAAGCAAAAATGAAAGAACTATGGGATAACGAAGAAGACGAGGCTTGGGAACATGCTTAAACCTGGTGATGTTATCCTCACTAGCGTTCAATTTGCGGACAGTTCTGAAATCAAGACGAGACCAGCAGTGGTTCTATTCGAGGAGTTAGGCAACGTCATAATAGCCGGTGTAACCAGCAACTTAAAGATGAAGGGGATACCGCTTACCAAAAGTGATGGCGCCATAAAAGACAGCGTTATAAAACTAAACTATATCTTCACAGTCTCAGAAGAGATGATTTCAAAGGTCCTCTTCCATTTAAGCAAGGAGAAAAAGAAACTAGTTTTTGACGCGCTGTATGAAAGACTAAGCAGACTCAAAGTATGACGCTAAAAAACCGTAATTTCGCCTCTTAGCAGTTCTCAACGGTTTTTCTGAAGTAATCCCGTAATGCCTAAATTTTCTGAATCCAAGACTTTAGGGTTAAGGCAACCGCTATGCATTGGACTAAAATACTACTCGGCGAGTTCATACTCCTTTTTGCATCTGTACTCATTTTTAGAAGCGTTTGGACACTATTGGACCAATATTTAGGATATGAGTCCTTGATTGTGCTTCTAATAGTGGGCGTAGTGTTGACACTTTTTGGCTTGTATATACTAAATCATGAAGCAAAATGTGTGCTTCAAAAGAAGAAATGACAACCTGACTAAGTGCATATTTTAGTTAAAGTCTATTTCTTACATATTGCAGAAAACGGTTATTCGTTTTCTGTCGTAAGCTGCTTCTAATTTCATTGTTTATGCGGCTGCTTCTTTTCCCTTTGTTGGCATGACCAAACGGTGCACTCTTCGAGCCTGTCTTGTCCCCTCTGATTAGTTGCGGGTTACTGGTTAGTAAGTAGAAGGGCATTTTTGTTTGTGAAATGTGAGTTCAGCGGTAAAATAGCAATAGCAAGCATACTCGCTAATATGGAACTCTATCAAGCCAGAGGCTAATTGAAACAGTATGGCATCAAAAGAGAAATGTTTAGAGGTTTCCTAGGGGCAATATCAAAGTAAATTAATACTTTCCAACAAAAAGTAAGCTAAAGGAAACATTTTATATACTGGAAAATAGCAAGAGGTTAAGCAAGTGGTAACATGGATGCTGCAACGATTGCTTTTTTTCTAGGTTCCTTAGGTTCCTTCTTTTTAATTGCAATAGTTGCACGCCTCATAGTTCTCCCAATGATGTCTCCCCCAATAAATAAGAAGATTTCAAGTTTGGGTACGCTTAGTGGTAAAACAAGAGAAGAAATAATGTCTGTTCTGGGGCCACCTTCCACTGTCAACCCAGCAGGTAATGGAAGGCTAGTGCTAGGCTGGGCTAAAGGTGACTACCGCATTGATCTACTTTTCGATGCTAACGGCGTCTTTGCAGAAGTCATACGTAAATCAAAAAAGTCTTAGAATCTAACCAGTAACGATGATACGCTCAATATTTGAAGGTGTCAACGCCTAACCACGGCTTTTTGAAAAATATTTTTTCGAGCAGCTCGAGAGGTCAACATCAAAATATCCGCATAGTCAGGGCTCTTACCCTCAGGGTCATATCTGGTTAGCGACTTTTTTGAGCAGTCCAGAATTAGCATCGTTATTCGGTTTAGGGTCGCCTCTTTGCCACTAATCACCTTAAGCTGATTACCCCTGTATCTCTTCCCCGCCAAGTTTACTAGCCCCCTCCCCGAGCGTTGAGAGCAATTAGTGGCGATGCAAGTTGCATATCGCTCTAAATTAGGGGTTTTTTACATTTCCGTTGTCCAAAAAAAAATTTTTTAACGACCGTCCCCCGAAAAAAAAAATATTTTTTTTAGCGCCAGCGCAACTCAAAATTTCGCAAGTTCTAGATGGGCTTGTTTTTGTTTGGTAACCGCTTCGAAGATGGCTCTTGTCGTGAATCCTGCAAAGCTCAGCAGGTTAGCAGAAGAGTCATACAGCATCTTTAGGTATTGGCGGGTATCCGGATTGGTTGTTTCACCGATTAACTGTTGAGCTCTCACCCTGCGGGAAGGTCTTTTGTTTTTTGCATCTGTAAAAAGAAATTTTAGACTGCTGCCTGCGTTTACCTGTTCCCCCGCTTGTTGAAGCTGTCTTGCTGCGATAACCTGGCTTACGTTTTGCCGGTAATGTCTGGGTTCTTTGGATAGATGCTTCTTTATGATTAAATCCCAAATAGGAATCTCGTTATCCAGAAGCTTCTGCCGATAGGCCCCCACTACGTTTAGTGCTTTTGGGATTCGTTCATAGAGTTCAGAGACGTTGTTTGCAGTTGATAACTCTTTTATCATATCCGTTTGGGCGTCACTGATGAATTTGGGGGTGTCTCGGCGTCTTACCTCTATGCCCCGAACTTTAATTTTGCCGCTTTCCATAACGCCATAGTAGCGGTTTAGTACACCTATGTTGGGGTGCATTTTGGAGGGTAAAAAGACGATCCATTTGTATTTACCCTCAAAATTAATGGGTATATTGGTTTTTTTGGTGATTGTTTCGCAGAGGGCTTTGTACTCTTCCACTGGAGCGTTTGGTTTTTTGAGCCATAATGAGTCAACTATGCCATGAATTACTTCAAACCCATAATCCTCTGCTGTGTGAGCCGCGTTAAGAAGTGCTTCTCTCCCAAAAGCACAGACTCCAATATGACCATCTATAGTGCCAAATTTTGAGTTCTTAAATCCCAAGTAACCGAAGCATGTGACCAGAATCCATTTCAGCGCAATCTGTCGCTTATTATAAATCTCGCTTACCAGCGGATCGAGTGATTGGTCTTTCATTTTTTTGTAGTACAATCTTTTGTCTACGACTAGACGAGTCGTTTTAGCGACGATGCCTTGACGTTTTGTGCATATATGATAGTTCAAATCGGGTATGCGAATCGGTGAGTCGGGGCAACATTTACAGAGTATTGTCTCGGCTGATATGTTGTTATTTGCCATTATCATGGGGTACATGCTGCTGAAGTCCACTTCGCCTATGTGTTCGTGGGCTCCAACCCTTGGCTCAAAGACGAAACCGCCTCTATCAGCGATAAGGAGTTCCTGCGCTGATTTGAACGCTTCAGAAATACTCTTGTTTCTAGGAATTAGAAGGTCGTCTTTTATGGCTTGGTAGAGTTGCAGCGAGGTCATGCTTGATCCAATAGAGTTGCGAGCAGCAGTATGTAGTGGTACACGGCAAGTTCTGGCGATTTCGATTAAGCCATCTATGTCTGCTTCGGAGATTACAAATGTGTTGGAATAGTCAATATGCACCCTGCCAAAGAGACGTTGAGGATTAGCTCTAAAGAAGGTTCGTCCATAGGAGAAATAAGTGCTGCCAGATGCTTTGTTATTTGACAGAGGAACGGGATCCCGGCTTAGCGTGAATTGGTATGACAACTGATTTTCGGCTGCTCGTTGGGCCAGGTAGGGAAACACGTAGGAGTCACCGCCGTTTGTTAGCAAAAAGTCTGGGTCTAACTCCCAGACTGCCTTTGCGAGTTTTAAAAGGGTCTCAGCTTCATCTCTTTCTCCTATCGTTACGGTGGTTTCCTGTTGAGTCAGGGTTACTTGCTTTATGGGATCGGTGACTTGTGCTATTTTGCCGCTCTTTGCAATCTTTATTTCCATCTTTAATGTCTTCAAGGGTAGAATAGAGTAATCAGTGCTCGCTACATCATCTTTTAGGGTGTAGACCAGCCGTCCACCCTTCTTTTGGATATCAACAAAAGCTAGGGGAAAGAGGTCTCTGCTAAACAAATACGCTCTATCGGTATGCAGATCGGCGTTATGAACATCAAGACGGGAGTAGTCCCCTAATCGCAGAATTTCTTTTGTCAGGTAGGTTGCTTTCCGATAATCTTTTAGGGTTAATTCCAAAACGCTGCTTTTTTTCGGATCAGTTGGCTTAGCATATTTTTCTATGAATTTCCAGCCAACTATGTCTTTGTTATGGTATAGCTTGCTAAGACACTCTTCGACGTTCTCTCTTGCGCCCGATACATAGATTTGAGGCTGGAAACTATCGATTAAGCGGATACGTTCCCCACTCTCGCTTATGACCCAGACTACTATTTCGCCTTCATCGCCAGGATAAACGTCAAAAATCCAGCCTCTAACTTGCTATACCTCCAAACAATCTGAACTGCTTTACCGTAGCCGTTAACTTGGGACACAAGCATTAGCGTGAAATGCTTTTAAAACAAATGACGAACCGACTGAAAATAGCAGTAGAGAGGTGAGTGAATGATTCAGCTACAAATCATTGGCGTCGAATAAGACATCAATTACCAGCTTGGCTTCTACGAGGAATAATTTTTCTGATGCGCTATTCTTTTAACACTTACCGTTTTTTTACCATAAACGTTATCTTCTAAACGCCAACAAAACATCCAAGCGGGGAGAAATTAAATGGAAACACAGCCAAATTATGGCTTTGTTTTAGTTATGGATGGCAAGTATTGGAACCGACTGTGCAGTAATAAAACGGCTAAGTATTTTGTCAGAAAAGGGGCTGTCGCACCTAAACGGGCAAAGAAGTTGCTGTTTTATGTGACTAAACGGATGCTGCGGTATTTGGGATAAATCACCGCTCGGCTGATTACGTTTATTTCGATATATAAAGTGCTAATATTTGAAAAATTTATCAATTAACAAGCAAAATAAACCAAACAGCCTTATGGACTACACTACAAACGCGAAAACACCGGAAATCAGAACAACAATCATACCCAAAAGACTACTCTACATCAACTACGGTTCGGTCAACTTCTCCAAAATCAACCTTGTCAGTGGTTCCGCCAGACAACGGCTTAACCCCACCATTATGCTCAGTATAGGACGCCGCAAGATTGATCGCTCCAGTGATTTTTGCTTTCGTAGCCCCCACATCTAAAGTGAGATCCTCAAAACGCAATGTAAGGCTGGATTGTGTACCTGCAAGACGATCCATGATAGGAACAAGGTTCTCAGCGATGTTCTGCACAGCTCTGCCGACAGTATCGGTTGCGTTATGGGCTAATTGGGGAATTTTTTCAGCAGCCTCTTGGGCCGTATGTTTTACATTCTCCATAAAAAGTCTCCTAAGGAGAGTTATTTTCTGTCCTATTTATCCCTACAGCCAGGCAAACTATGGGCTTAGGCTGTTTAGGCTGAAACTCTTATTAATACTCAGGCTCCAAACATTATATGAGGCACAATATGTGTTAGCCTCAGAATCGAATTCTGCAACCAAAGGAAAATCAACAACGGCCCACCTTCCCAGCATGCCCCCTTCAAATGAAAAAGACGAGAAGGCAAAACTGTTAGAATTAGCCGAGGAAGTGGCGCATTTTGGCAGTTGGGAATGGGACATTACAAAGCCGCGAGCTGTTTGGTCCCCCGAGATGTTTAGAATCTTTGGGATAGAACCCCAAGCTGAAGGGTTATCGCTAGAGGAGTTTTGCAGCTTTATCCATCCCGATGACCTAGAAATGGTCACGAAAAGAATACAAGCCGCCCACACTTCCCCGAAGTTGAACCAGAAGAGCAGCCTAGATTACCGCATAATTCGCGGGGACGGCGCAGTACGCATAATTCACTCCCAGAGGCAGATAAAAGAACTTACCCAAGACGGCAAACTCAGAATTGTCGTCGGCGTAGACCAAGACGTAACCGAACAGAGGATCGCCCAACATGCATCCGCTGAAACCACTAAACTCCTTGCCCTAGCTGAAGAGGTGGCGCATTTTGGCAGTTGGGAATGGGACATTACAAAACCCCTAGCCACTTGGTCTCCGGGCATGTTTAAGGTTTTTGGGGTTGAACCCCGAACAAAGGGATTTACCTGGGAAGAATACGCAAGCTTCATCCACCCTGATGACCGAGAAGCCGCAATTAAGAACGCTCAAATCATGATGGATTCGCCCCTAAACCACAGGGAAACCTTTGACTACCGCATAATATGCCCTGACAATACAGTCCGTATTCTTCATGCTCAACGGCAAGTAAAAGAAGTAGATGCACAGGGAAAAGCCAAAGTCGTGGTAGGCGTAGACCAAGATGTAACCGAACAGCGCAAAGCAGAGGAGGCGCTAAAGAAAAGCGAGGAACGTTTCCGCGTCGTCGCCGAAGCCGCTAACGTAGGCGTCTATGAAATTGAACTAAACACACGACAAATACACTTCATGAGCGACTTAGAACGATTAACCGGCTACAAACCCCAAGAGACAAACTGGAAACTAGACTGGGTCATAGAACACCTCCACCCCGACGACCGAGACTGCATAAAAACAAAATGGAAACGCGTAATTTCAGACCCCAAACTTGACCACTATGTGCTAGAATACCGGTTCCTACACAAAAACGGGCAATACATAACACTCAAAGACACTGCAAGAATTCTAAAAGACGCTCAAGGCAAAAGCGTACTCGTCATCGGCGGTGTACGCGACATTACCCAACGAAAACGAGACCAAGAAAAAATCCACCAATACAGCAAACACCTAGAGCAGCTCGTAGCGGAACGCACCAAACAACTTGTAGAGATGGAACGCTTAGCCACTATGGGTCAAGTTGCAGGTATGGTGGGGCATGACATCCGCAACCCCCTGCAGGCGCTCACAGGCGAAATCTATCTTATACGCAGTGAGCTTGATAGCATCGTGGAAACTGAAGCTAAAGCTAACATAATCAATAGCCTTGACAGCGTAGACGAGGAGATCAGCTACATCAACAAAATCGTCGCTGACCTCCAAGACTACTCACGTGCACTCCGCCCCGAAATGAAAGAAGTCAACCTAGACGCCTTAATCGCAGAGGTCTTTAGCGCCGTCAAGGTGCCAGACAAAATCCACCTCTCAATCGGCGTGAAATCGGCGCCTAAAGTAAATGCGGATCCCACATTCCTAAGACGCGCCCTCACCAATCTAATCAACAATGCCATTCAAGCCATGCCTCAGGGCGGGAACCTCGAAGTCGCGGGCTATCAAGAAAACAATCACGTATGCATTACCATTGCAGATACTGGCGTCGGCATTGACGATGCATTGAAAACAAAAGTCTTCACGCCCCTCTTCACCACAAAAGCAAAGGGACAGGGGCTGGGGTTGGCGGTGGTAAAGCGGCTAGTGGAGGCTCAGGGAGGCAGCATATGCTTTGAAAGCAACCTAAACAAGGGCACAAAGTTCTGGGTCAAACTGCCACTGAATCGTGATGAAACCTGACAAGCGAGAAGACTTAGCGCCTTCTCTAAGGGGCTTTGTACAAACTAATATAATACGACAGCCTCAAAATATTATGTGAATTTTTATGAACATTCTAATCATACTTGGAAACCCTAATCCATCCAGTTTTAGCCACGCCATGCCAAAACCGCCAAAGATACCCTGACAGCTATGGGACACACCGTATTCTTCCATGACCTCTACCAAGAAAAATTCGACCCCACCCTACCCCTCTCGGAGATGCAAACCCTAACCGACCCCATCATACGCCTACACACCGAAGAACTCTCCAACGCCGACGGTTTGGTCATCATCCATCCCATATGGTGGGGCATGCCCCCCGCGATCGTATGCGGCTGGGTCGATCGCGTCTTCCGTGCCGGCGTTGCCTATCGCTTTCAGGAAGTTGCCCCCGGAGTCGGCGTCCCAGTCGGCTTACTTAAAGCCCAAAAAGCCGTAGTCTTTAACACCTCCAATACTCCCCAAGACCAAGAAGAGATGCGCTGCAAGGATGCCATGGGAAATCTCTGGAAGGTCTGTATACTTGACACTGTTGGAGTAAAAACTGTGGAGCGGAAACTCTTCTCGCCTATGATGACCAGTACACAGCCGCAGCGTGAAGGCTGGTTAAAGGAAGCCGCGGACATTGTCAAAAAAGTATTCTCCGCCTAGCCTATGGGCTGCAACCCCCTTCCTATACCGCCACAGCCTGCCTCTGCAGAGTATAGAAAAAGTTAAAGCCAAAAACCACCATTGAGTAACTGTGGTTTTATGCGGTTTTTTACAGTCACAGACCAAAACAACACAGTACATAAAATTTTAGTCATTCCCCTAAACGAAACCGAATTCATAGAAGTATCAGGCCAATGCGCAAAGTGCATACCCTCGATTTCTGTCTCCTCGCTAATCCAGGCAGGGCACCCCTACATCATCGTGGACTTCGGGGAAGCCGCATGGAAAACAGCTATACCCCTAGACAAAGAATCAGAGGATGGACACCGAGTCGGCGACGAACTACAAATCGGTGACGTACTCACCGTATTCTTAACCTCAGAAAAAAACGCTATGCAAGCATCCGGCGGCAAAGTCTACATGAACGCACCCCTTGAGGCCATGCTGGCTTTTAGCGTGCTCTATACGGCAGAGATGGCAGAGAATTACGCAGTCTTTAAGCTCATTGAGCAGCCTAAAGCACAGTAGCTACGCTAGGTATTGACTAAACCAATCTGTTGCGAATCGGGCGACTTCTGCAAGTTTACCGGGCTCCTCAAAGAGGTGTGTGGCGCCGGGGAGAACTACCAGCTTGTTTTGGTTGGTCATTTGGTTTTGGGCTTGCCGGTTTAGTTCGAGGACTTCTTCGTCCCAGCCGCCTACAAGCAGCAGCGTCGGCGCCTTCACCTGACTCAGATACTCCCCCGCCAAATCCGGGCGGCCACCCCGGGAAACCACTGCTGAAACCGCTTCAGGCAACTTCGCCGCCGCAATCAAAGCCGCAGCCGCACCCGTAGACGCACCGAAATAACCCAGCTTGTAACTCTGTGTGGTGGGGTCGTTTCTTAGCCACTCGGTAACGCCGATCAAGCGCTGGGCAAGCAGGGCGATGTCAAAGCGGTACTCGCCAGTTAATTCATCCGCCTCTTCCTCCGTGGGCGTTAAGAGGTCAAATAGGAGTGTGCCCAAGTTGGCTTTGTTGATTTCTTTGGCGACATACTGGTTGCGTGGGCTAAAGCGGCTCGACCCGCTGCCATGCGCAAACACCACAATCCCCTTGGCGTCTTGGGGCAGAAACAGGTTGCCCTCGACCTCCACGTTACCTACGGGGATTTTTAGGGCTGATTCAAGGGAACTCATATTGCGCTCACTCCTTGGGGGTTTAGTTTCAGGCCTTCCCGGCAGAGTTTAAGCAACCGGATAACTTCCTCATCACTGGTCTGGCTGAAGTCTTCATAGAATTGCCCGATAGCCTGGAAGTATTCGGGGGTATAGAGGCAAACAACGCGGTCGGATAGGTGTTTGAGTTCGGTTATGGTTTGGGGTGGACCAACCGGCACCGCGACCGTGACGCTTTTAGCGCCCCGATTCCTCACCGACAGCAGCGCCGCCTTCATAGTGGAACCCGTAGCTATGCCATCATCGACGATTATGACGTCTTTACTCTGCAAATCAATGGGCTCAGCGCCCGCCCGATACACCTTCATACGCCTTGCGATTTCCTGCCGCTGCCGCTCACTCTCCTCCTCAATGTAACCATCCGAGACGCCCAAGTAAACCACTAACTGGTTATCCAGCACTCTTGAGCCGTCTTCTGCAATCGCACCGATAGCTAACTCGGGGTTATCGGGGGACCCCAGCTTACGGGGCACAATCACATCCAAAGGCAACATAAACGCTGTTGCAATCTCATAGCCCACAACTACGCCGCCTCGGGGAATCGCCAACACCGCCGCATCTTTCCCACGAAAATCCGCCAACGCCTCTGCAAGACGTTTGCCTGCATCTACTCGATCACTAAAATAAGCCATACAAATCCTCCTAAAAGTCCAATAGATATTGGGTTGTTATGCGATATAAAAGGGTTCTACCAGCACATTTGACACCCACAGAAAAGCAGTTTTAAGCAAACGATATAACCCCCGTGTTCTCGTTCTATCTTTGGTAGTCATGAATAAACTTGCGGTGTTTATCATTGTGGTCGTTCTGGTTGCCTGCTTTACTTTTCCGCTTCCAGCAATAGCAGAACCCCAAGCAATCACTGTCCCAGACGATTTCAGCTCTATTCAAGCCGCTGTGGACGCTGCAAACCCTGGGGACACCGTCTATGTCCGTGGCGGAAGTTACGAGGGGATAGTTGAAATCAACAAATCCATATCGTTGATTGGCGAATATGGTAAAGCTGTAATCAGAAGTTGGACCATAACTGGGCAAGCCGCTATACTCGTCACCCATAGTAACGTAACCATAAGTGGGATGACCATTGATAACCCAACGTATACGACTCAGTGGACTAAAAAGCGTGGGATTCATCTTCTTAACGTGGACAACTGTGTCGTTACCAATAACATTGTTCGGCATTGCGATTCAGGAACAGCTCAGGGTATATGGCTCTACCAAGCCCAAAATAATGTCATAGCCGGCAACACCGTTGAAAATTGCAACTTTGGAATCGACATCTCGTCCTCTGCCAAAAACCAAATCATAAACAATACTCTGAAAGGAAATGATGTAGCCATCTATCTCGAAGAAAGCAACCAAAACACAGTCACCCAAAACACCCTCACTGAAGGGCATAGTAGGGTTACAGTTAACAAACGCAGACTATAACACCTTTACCGATAATAACATCTCCTCTCCAATGGGTATCCGATTCGCCACAGCCTACGATGTATACTCAACCCATATTGACGGGAACCTATTTTTCCATAACAACTTTTTTTTAGCTACTAAATACCCCTACATCCACCTTGGCAGCGTAATATTTGGAGCCACCTACTACGAAACCGATTACACGGTCACGGGAACAAGCAACTTTGACAACGGAGCAGAAGGCAACTACTACGCACGATACAGCGGACTAGACTTGAACCGAGATGACATAGGCGACCATGGGTATGGACTCTCTATTGCTGGCAGCTTCACTGATAATTATCCGCTGATGAAGCCTTGGGCGGGCGACAAAAGGCCACCCGTCATAGAGGTGCTCTCGCCTAACCCAAACATAACTGTCACCGCAAGAGAGCTTTTGCTTAATTTCACCGTAAACGAGGCCACTTCACAGATAAACTATAGTCTTGATGGGGCAGCAAACGTTACCATAACCGCAAACACAACAATACCCCTAGACGGATTCTACAATGGCGACCACAACATAGTCTTGTACGCGGCTGATTTGGCAGGTAACCAGGCAGCGCCAAAGATGGTACATTTTACCTTAGCAGCGCCACAGACATGGGATGACGTCATTAATCCGATTGTTATCGGTTCAATTTTAGCAGCAGTAGCTATTGGGCTTTTGCTGTTTTTACGAAAAAGGGTCGTTCATAAACATTGACTAAACTTAGTTAAGAAACCCTGACAAGAAGCGCTTTACCTATCTGAGTCAGGGTTTTGTGTTTCTGGTAAAGCCTTAAATTTACCCCTCCCCACCCTACACTTGAGGTCATTGTTCATTGCCTTACTGTAGAAGATGCGGCACACCCCTAGATGAGAGCGCCCGATTCTGCCACCGATGCGGCTTACCAATCGCAGCCCACAATGCACCAGCACCCGCGCCCATGCCAGTCCAGCAGTACCCACCGCCAACGCCAGCCCCAACAGAAACCGCAACACAAAAACCCCGCAGCAACCGCATCATCATCCTCACAGCGGGCCTAATCGGCATATTAGTCTTAGCTTCTGTGGCTGCCGCGTTACTATTCATCCCGACGACGTCTTGGAGTTTTGAGAAAACATTCAGCGATGGCAGCCCCGAAATTGATAGCCTCAACCTGAACTTTGCCACCAATATCGGGCAAATCAACATAATGACACTTGAAGTCGGAGAAAAAGCAGTCCTCATTCACGTGCAGGGCAACGGCTCTAGCAGCTTCATCACCAATGATGACATGCCTATGACGGTAACCTTTGACAACCAAACCATAGGCCGAACCTTAACCATTAACAGCCAAATCAACGTAGAAAACGCCCTGACCAGAGGCGCAGCTGTCTCAGTCCAAATCTATGTAGACCCCAAGCTCCACCTAAACCTCAACGTCACCTCCACAACGGGGAAAATCAGCTTAACAGCCGATCGAGGCGTCACCATAGAAGCCCTTTTGCTGCAAACCACCACAGGCGACGTGGAAGCCAACCTCCAAGACAAAGCAGCACTCAACGGCCCAGTCATTCTCAGAACAACGACGGGGGAAGTAAACTTGCGCATACATGAAATAGGCGTCCTGGACAACTGCACGCTTGACCTACAAACGGTCACCGGCAACATCGCTATGGACATAACAGAAACAAGCCAGCTCGATGGCAACATGGAGGTAAATGCGGCTGCAACCACGGGCACTATCTATTTGGGTTTAGAGGTCGATGCAGGCGTCGCCGCAAAAGTCACCTCCGCAACAAACATGGGTAGTATCGAAACTAGCCTCGTAGGCTTCACCGGTGATCAATCGCCCCTTTACTCCAGCAACTACCCCTCGGAAAGCAACATAGACATCACAAACACAGTCCACGGCACAGGGAACATAAACATAAATGCTAAAACCCAAACCGTCACCATAGCCCACTAGCAAGCAAGCTAAACCTTTATTGCCCTCAAGCCACCAAATAATTTCAGAGGCATATTTTCATGGCACAAAGAAAAGTAACCCGTCAAGAACTAGAATCAAATGATGGTAAAAACGGTAAACCCGCATGGTTTGCATATCAAGGCAAAGTATATGATGTTTCTGAGAGCAGTTTCTGGATAGACGGACAACATATGGGCATGCACGATGCAGGCAAAGACTTAACCGAAGAATTGGATATGGCGCCGCATAATGTAGAAAACTTTGACCGCGTAAAATTCGTCGGCGAACTAGAATAGACACTGCAGCACAGAATCAACCTGCGCTAAGTCAGCTAATACATTTTCTATTTCTTCTCTGGGCAAAGCGTCAGATTTCTCGTATACTTCTGTGACTGTTTGGGTGAGGGTTTTGATTGCTCCGGCTACGTCTAGGTTATTGTTCATGTGTGCTTCAAATTCACTTGTGATTCGCCCCACATAGGAGTCGCCCATACACTTATCGGAAGGCTGCACGGTCTGCTGTAGTGCCTTAATCATGCCCCTCAAACTCTCAAGGCGCCCGGAAGAGTCAGATAACTTTTCAAACGTGAAATCCAACTCATCACGATAAGGCGCATCAATTAAGAAAAACCGAAGCTGCCTCCCACTAAACCCCCTCTCAAGCACATCAGAAGGATAAACCACATTACCCGTACTCTTAGACATCTTGGCGCCATCCACAAACAGGTGCCCCCCATGCAGCCAAAAACCCGCAAACTGCTGCCCAGAAATCGACTCCACAATCGCAATAGTGTAATCATGATGCCGCACAAGATTATCGACCCCTCCACAGGCAATGTCAACGCTAAAGCCAAGATGCTTGGTTACGATGGCGGCGTCTTGGATATTCCACGCTGGCCTACCACTACCAATCGGGGTCTTGTAGCAGACTTTTTCAAGTCCACAGCCATGCCAGAGAATAAAGTCGCCCATGTTCCAGGGCGTACCGGGGTAGGTGTCTTTGTGGTATCGGCGGTGCCGTTTGGGCCATTTGGACATGTCAAGGTGAGCGAGTTTACCAAAGCCGCTGAATTTTAGAGGGTCGAAGTAGACGTTTTTGATGCCTTGATGGGTGTACCAGTAGGCATGGCCGCTTTGAAGAAGCTTAGCTATGAGGTTGGCGGCTTGGTCTACTGCTTGGGAGGCGCGAATGGGGTAGTCGGGTTTTTTGATGTACAGTAGCTCGAAGTCCTTGAAGAATATGGCTTCATTTTTCTGGGTTAAGGCGTCGAGGCGTAGTCTTTGCTTTTTAGCCTCCATTATCGCTTTATCCTCCACGTCAGTTAAAGCCATTAAACGCGTGACTTTGTAACCTTGATACTCAAGGTAGCGTTGCAGTATGTCTTCGAAGAGGAACGTGCGGTAGTTGCCGATGTGGGGGCGCTGATATGTGGAGGGGCCGCAGGTGTACATTTTGACTTGCTTGTCGTTTTGGGGTTTGAAGGGCTCGATTTGTCGGGTTAGCGTATTGTAGATGCTTAGCATGAGGGGCGCCTTAGGCTGCGGGGGTCGCTTGGGTCTGCTCTTCCTTGACCAGATCCTCTAGGGAGCGTTTGGCTTCTTCAACGTGCCGCGTGGCCTGCGTCTGAGAGTTAAAAATGTGTCGTACGAAGCCTTTCTTGTCGATGATATAGGTTACTCGACCGGGTATGATGCCCATGGTTGCGGGAACACCGTAAAGATTTCGAACCTTATTGTCCACGTCGCTTAGGAGCAAAAATGGCAGCCCATAATGCGATGCAAACGCCGCATGCGACTCCACACTCTGCCCACTCACACCCAGCACCTCCGCACCCAAATCGGTTAGTTGCTGGTAGCTATCGCGGAAGCTACAGACCTCTTTTGTGCAGCCGGGGGATTCGTCTTTGGGGTAGAAGAAAAGCACGATGTTTTTCTTGCCTATGTATTCGTTGAGGCTCACGTTGTCGCCCATCTGGCTGGGGAGCGTGAAGTCTGGGGCTTTATCGCCGACTTTTACTGCCAAAAAATTCACCTATTACTAGTGGATGGTTTGGCAATATTTCTTTTATGGACGCAATCAACCTAAAGGGCACCTTGAAGAAAGCATGTTACCGCTGCTATACCCAAAGCTATAAGCACCCAAAGTCATTAACAAAAAGAAGTGAGAAAATGGACACACTTAACTTCGCCGGTTTCAAATGCCAAGCCCTTTACAGCAAAGGCAAGGGGGGAACTCCCATCGTGTTCCTCCACGGCTTATCCTACGATATCGGCGTATGGCAACGCATCAAAATATTCGACACACTCCAAGAAAAACAAATTCCCTTCCTTGCACTCGACATGCCCTATGGCGCTAAGAGCCAATGTGAACCCAAAACACGCGACCCCCAAGCCAACATAGCCCTCATAGCAGAAGCAATAAGCAGCCTATTTGGCGACGAAGCACCTGTGCTGGTGGGCGCAAGCTTAGGCGGCTACATGGCACTCAACTATGCCTCGAAGCATCCCGTGAAAGGCATGCTTTTGATATCGCCAGCCTTCGCATTTAAGGACAGCGAGCTTGTGTTCAAGTATATGAACTTCCATTTCCCCATACGAGTCATCTGGGGCAACAACGACACTGTCATCTCAGGCGAAGAGATGCGTGTACTCGTCGATAAGCTCCCTGATGCAAAGCTGCTTGTTTACAATAACGCAACGCATTCGGCTTATCAGGATCAGCCGGAATGGTTCAAAACTGACCTGCTTAAGCTCTATGCGCAAGCTACCACCTAAGGCGCCGGAACAGCGGTTATGAGGTAATGGTAGGGTCCTGCCTCTTTGACGGATTCCACCTTAAACTTCGCTTTTTTTAGCATCTCAGCCACTTTGTCCTCGCTAAACCGGATATGCACTGGTGGCCCAATCTGCATCAGCGTCTTTTTCCAATCCAAATCCACCAGTCGCCCCGTCGGTTTAAGCATCAAGCGGGCGTTCTCAAGCACCCTCGGGGGATTGTCAAAGTCATGCAAGTCCATGCTATAGAGAACCATATCCGCGCAGCCCTCACAGAAAACCGTATCCTCCGCCCTAGCAATCACTGCAACGATGTTTGTTAAACCCGCCGCAGCGGCTTTATCCCACAACAACCCAACCCTTGAGCCATCTACATCCACAGCGAACACACGCCCCTCAAGCCCCACTTTTTTGGCGGCAAGTAGACTAAAAAAGCCGTCTCCACAGCCTACATCCACAAAAGTCATCCCCGCCTTTAGGTCTGAGAGGACTGCTTCGGGGCTGTACCAACTGCGCCTTGTCGCCTCGTCGAGGCTGAATCCGCCATGGCACCCCATGCTATACGCCCAAGGTAGATTGTGAACCCAAGAGTTCTCGGATTTGGTTTTCATGCGTTTTCCGTGTGGTTAGGGGGTAGATTTCGCGTTCGCATTCAAAGAAGAGAGGGTCTTGGCCTATGATGCGGCTGAGTTTCTCGTCGGATTCTACGTTTACGATAAGCATGCTCCCCTGTTGCCCGATTAGGTGATAGTAGACTTCGAGGGTTTTTTCTTGTTCAAGCTTTTCGAAGTATTTGAATTGAAGCGGAAGCAACTTCGCCCAGCGAGCCATGGAGATGTCTCGTTTTACTCTCTGAATTATTAAAAACTTCATGTTTGATCCCTAGAAAAGTGTAGGATTGGGGCTTAAAGGCTTTCTCATCGAATTAAATGAACAATTTAGTGATTGATCGATAATTTGAGCCGTTTCTTATGCGGCATCCGTATTTTTTCCCGATATAAATCCGATTATAGAATAAAACCCTAAAAAGAAGATACGATGGTAAATGAAAAGTCGCTGGAGAATAAGTAATGCCCAAAAGCTTCAAAAAAATAAAGTTCAGGATGATCGAATGATACTGTGGGCGCAAAAATCCTACTTGTACCCAGTGTACAAGAAATGAAAGGCAATCGAAGCCCACATCGAAGAATATACAAAAGATAAAATCGGCAAAAGAAGCCGACGTAGAAGGAGAACGCATCCACGACGGCCTCATCATCCAAGTGCTTGAAAAAGCCAGCGAAATGTAGCAGCTATTCCTTAGCTTCGGAGCCTCCGCGCTTCATCATTTCCGGCAGTTTACTTGAAGCCTTAGACATCGCTTCCTTAACGACATCCATCAATTGCTCATTGACTTCCACTTCAACTGTCAACTTCATTTTGCCGCTTTTATCTGTCATTTCAGTCATGGAACCACCTCCCAAAACGTCCTAGCTGTTTAGGAAAAACGTTGCCTAACAGGTGATAGGCTTGCATGCCAGTAAGGTCCAAGTCGATTTCTATGCGGTAATGGTATCGTCCGAGTCGTTTGGTGTGGGTTTTATAGTCTCCGACTATGCCGCCTTCTTTGTAGCGATGCAGCTGCTGGTTTAGCAAGACGGTGATGGCGGCGGGTGCTAGGGGCTCAAAAGCCAAAGCTATCCTTAGCAGAACACGAGTGGCACTCTCGATTAGGGACCCAGAAACCGATACTTTCTGCATAAAACCGCCAGAAACTAACGCTTATTTTGGCATACAAGAACTTGATTAATAGAATTAAGCGAGTTTTTTAAGTTGTGTGACTGTATTTATTCAACAACAGGCGGATTGTTTTTGGATTTAGAAGCTATCAGTAGAGAAATCTATGCTTGCAGGCGATGTCGACTCTGGCAGGGCGCAAAACATGGTGTTCCCGGCGAGGGTCCCCGCAACGCAGAGGTTATGCTTGTAGGGCAGAACCCCGGGGCAGAAGAGGACGAAACAGGCAGACCCTTTGTGGGCAGAGCCGGCAAATACCTCACCCAGGTATTGCTAGAGAATGGTATACGCAGAGAAGACCTCTACATAACAAACATCGTCAAGCACATCACCCCAAAAAATCGGCGCCCCCTAGACGATGAGATTGAGGCTTGCCTGCCCTATTTGGAGGCTGAAATTAGCATCGTTAAGCCTAAGGTGATTGTGCTTTTGGGCAAGGCTGCGTGTAAAGCACCCAGGGTTATGGGGGTTGAGTATTTTGAGATGGTGCATCCACAGGCGGCAGCTCGCTTCCCCAAGATGGATAAGAAACTGCGGGAGCAGCTTAAATCTCTGCGGATTCAACGCTTGATTTAACATCAGGCGCCAATTTATGGAATAAACGCCAATCAGCACCATATCCATTGGCAAAAACGTCAAATAGCCAGAATTATAGCATTGTTTGGCAGAACAATTATAAAACCGTCTAAACTTAAGTAGAACCTATGTCAAAAGCACCCGATTTATCTAAATTCAACAAACTCAAGGAATACAAAGGCAAAAAATACACCGGAGTCAAAGTCGGACATGGCCACACATGGCAATACGAAGCAGGCGAATGGAAAGAAACCAAAACCGACCCAAACAAATGGAAATTCTCATACAAAGTCGGCAAAAAACGCCGAGGAAAAGCACCTGAAGGTTCAGGCGCACCCGTCGGAACAGAATACCACTGGTATATCGTCGCCGATCAAATCGTCAAGAAACTCGACGCCAACAACTACTCAACCGAAATGACCGGCACCAAATACAAAGTCGCCCACAAACGCGCCAACAAAGAAAATTGGAGCATCAACAATGCAAAACAGAAGAAAGAAATCATAAAAATCCTCAAGGATATGATTGCTGAGCTGGAAACGCAGCCAGAGCCTGAAATGACAACGGAAACGGGGAGAAAGCAGAAAAAGTCTAAGCAAACGCAGTTAGTGTTTGCTTCCCCCTAACAGGTGTTTATTTCAAGGGCTGTCTTATGATGGTTTTGAGTTTCTCTGGCGCAGTCTTTCGCACGTCGCTTAAGTAGATTTCATGGTGTTTTCCGCTTAATTCATGCCCTGATTCTTTGATGAACGCATGGAGTTTCTGTATGGTTGGTCCCTCGGCTGAGTAGGGGCCGATATGCATAATCTGTGCGGCTTTGCCTTCGTGGTAGCTTTCAAAGCGCACCTTATCTAGGACGGCGGGGGCTTTTTTCTTGCGCACCTCCTCAACGGCTTCTTTAAAGAGATCTTCGGTGATGTATTTTGGCTGCATAATCATAGCGGTCCATTTCCACTCGTCCTTCCGTTCCACGCTGAACTTAGTCATATCGTCAACCCACCATAGCCCCTCAAGCGGCATCACCCCATAATCGACCCCTTGAGACTTCTTAACCATGAATTTTAGGGCGTAAGCTAATGGAAAGAGTGCCTCAAGAGCCTGCTGATACTCTAGGGAAGCGGGCGCACCTTGACCGCCAACCATAAGAAAATTCATATCAGGAACCTCTATGGCGGCCACTTCTTTAGCCGATGCCTGGTA
>JBLNCY010000064.1:0-66958 GCA_050261115.1 Methanocella sp. | reverse complement strand
CGGTTCCTAAATCGGCGGTTTTGGCGACTACTGCATAGGTGACTTCACCCTCGAAATCATGGTATACGGTGCCGCCGCCGCTGGGACGCCGCACCACATCCACACCCAACCGCTCAGCCGCGTCTAGATGGACTTGCTCATGGGGGTTTTGGTTTCGACCGATGCTTACAGCCGAGGGTTGCCAGCGGTAAAGCCGAAGGGTATTGGGAACTTTGTCTTCGATGCGGGCTTGCAGGATGGCCTCATCGATAGCCATGTTCATCGCTGCATTATTGATTGATAAGGGGAGATAGCGCCAAGTATCCATAACGGTTCAGTCCTTAATCAGCGGGTGGATTGATGCTCTATTGCTCGAGCTTTTTGAGGTGAGCTTCCAGCACTGCGAGGTTGCCCTCAACCATCGCTATCCACTGCTTATTCTGTGGAGTATCTAGCCCCTTGGATATGAAAATTTCCTTTGCCCGACGGAAAGCTGCTTGGGCATCACCGAAGCATTTGAACGCCGCCAATGCTGTGCCCTGGTTCACTATAGCCATTAGCCAGCGACCAGTGTCGGCGGGGTATTTGTCGCCGCATTCATCATAGAAGAGGAGAGCTTTGTTGGCGGCTGCAAAACTCTCAAACGGCTTGTCTAATCGGCCATAGGCGGCTGATAACCCCGCTTGTACGGAGGCTTCGAAGCGGCGGCGGTCGAAGGTGGTTTCGGGGGGAAGTGACTGGCAGAGCTGAAGCGCCTTTTGGTAGCACTCTTCTGCCTTGGCGTAGTTGCCTTTGTGGAATTGTTGGTCTGCCTCTTTGAAGGCCGCCTGCATATCCTCAAGTACCTGAACCGTATTCATCTATCGCACAACCACCTTAGAACCTCAAGCATTTGCTGAAATACTCCGATTCGGATATCTGTTTTGATAACTCATAGACAATGCTTAAAACCCAAATATGCATTCCTAAAAGGGCGAGAGGAAAATAATTTGAAGATTATCTCTGGCCCCGCATCCAAACCCTTAGCTGAAGCAGTGTCAGCTCAAACAGGATACCAAAACATACCCATAGTCTCGAAAATCTTCCCAGATGGCGAATCCTACGTCCGATTAGACGGCGACATCAAAGGAGACGAAGTCGCCATCATCCAGACCACCTGCCCCCCAATGCAGGACGGCAGAATGCTTCAACTAGCATTCTTAGCTGACGCAGCCAAACGCGCGGGCGCCACCAAAGTCACCGCAGTCGTACCCTACATGGCCTATGCACGCCAAGACAAGATCTTCCTCTCAGGCGAAGGCATAGGCGTAGAAACCATCGCACGGATGCTCAAAGCAGCGGGGATCGATGAGCTCTTAACCGTTAATTTGCACTCCGAGCACTCCTTGACACAGTTCCCGATGCCCTCACGCACAGTCAGCGCAATCCCATTAATTGCCGATTACTTCGTCAAGAAGGGCTACAAAGGCGCATATGCGCTCTCACCCGACAAAGGCGCAATGTACATCGCCCAGCAAGCACAAACAGTGCTTGGCGGCGACGCCGGTCACCTCAACAAAACCCGCGACCGCTACACTGGCCAAACCGTCCAAACCGCCGAGGGCTTAAACGTCAAAGACCAAACCGTCATCATCCTCGACGACATCATAAGCACAGGCGGCACCATTGTTGGCGCAGCAAAGATCCTCCGTGAAAACGGCGCAAAGCATGTATTCTGTGGCTGTGTACACGGGTTACTCATAGGTGACGCCGAGAAACGCATCCTCGATGCGGGCGTAGAAGAGATCATAGGAACCGACAGCGTCCCCGGGCCAGTAAGTAAAGTTTCATTGGCGCCGCTTATTAGTCAAGCACTCAAAGGCGCAGTGTAGTGCCCAAACTCTTCTTTTTACTTTCAGGCGAGAACCCGACGCTGCCAGCCGCCGAGGTTAAGGCGATTTTAGAGTCGGAAGGCTACCGCTACAGCGACGTGGTTGAGATGGATCAAGTTCTGCGCTTAGATGCGCCGTTTGAAAGTGTGAAGGTGGTTCCTGTCCGCTCCGCGTACACTCGGGTTGTAGCACAGGAACTTCTTGTTGCAAATGCTTCTTACTCTGATATTGCTGAGGCAGTTTCGAAAGTTGATTTTAGCAGCGTCATCACGGCGGGTGAGAGCTTTGTGGTGCGCATCAACCGCATCAAAAACTATGCCGACGCAGAAATCAACACCATGACTCTGGAGATCAAGCTCGGCGGACAAATCCTACGGCAAACCCCCGAAGCAAAAGTCAACCTCAAAAACCCAGACAAAACCCTAATCGGCATAATCACCGACAACCAACTCATCCTCGGCCTCAAACTAACCGACATAACATCCAAGACCTTCTCGGAACGCCGCCCACGCAAAAAACCCTTCTTCCACCCCTCCGCCATGCCCTCAAAAATGGCCCGCTGCATGGTCAACTTGGCACATGCCAAAGCAGAGTCTATACTTCTAGACCCCTTTGCAGGCACAGGCACCACACTCATCGAAGCTACCTTCATCGGTTGCCGAGCAGTAGGCATAGACGCCCAGCACCGCATGATCAAAGGCACCAAAAAGAACCTAGAGTTCTTCAACATATCCGCTGAGGGGTTGATTTGGGGAGATTCACGCAAGATTCCCCTGCATAAAGCTGATGCTATCGTAACTGACCCACCGTATGGCCGTAGCTCAAGCACACTGAAATCCACCACTAGGCAGTTGGTCCGTGAAGTGCTATGGGCTTGTGCTTCATTGCTAAGTGTAGGTCAGCGTATCTGCATCGCTATGCCCATTAGCCCCGACGCAACCGGCAAAGTCACCCGCATGTCAGACGAAATCTCCGCCTTCATCTCAGACGCAGGTTTTGACGCAATAGAACACCATACAGTCTACATACACGCAACCCTCACGCGGGAAATCGTTGTTTACGAAAAACACCGCAACCCATAGAAACGCCAGCCAAAAGCAAGGGTAATTAAACCCTCATAAGTACCATACAACCATAAGGATCAACTATGAGTATCCGCATTGTATTTCTGGGAACCAGCGGCAGCGTACCAACCCTCAAGCGAAGCTTACCCTGCATAGTAATCCAGTGCCCCCGCGACCAGTGGATGTTTGACTGCGGAGAAAACGTCCAACGACAGATGATGGGCGCCAAAGTTAGCTTTCACCGCAAAATGAAAATCTTAATCAGCCACCTGCACGGCGACCACGTGTTAGGTTTACCGGGGCTGCTGCAGACGATGGCTTTGATGGATCGCAAAGAGCCCCTCCAAGTGTACGGACCAGTTGGCTTGAGCAAATTCTTAATCTGTACCAAAGAGACGCTAAACTTCGGCTTAACCTACCCCGTGGAAATCAACGAAATCACCGGCGAAGGCCTAATCATAGACGACCAAGAATACCAGGTAAGCGCCATAAAAGCCAACCATTCAGTCGATGGCTACTGCTTTGCCTTCATCGAGAAGCCCCGTCCAGGAAAATTCTACCCCAAAAAGGCCCAAGCACTAGGCGTCCCTCAAGGGGAGCTATGGTCAAAACTGCAAAGCGGCCAAACCGTCACCTTGCCAAACGGCAAAACCATCCAACCCAGCGACGTGATGGGTCCACAGCGACCAGGCCGCAAAATCATCTACACAGGCGACACCAAACCATTTGAGGCGTTAATCCCGTTTGCGGAGGGAGCAGATCTGCTGATTCATGAATGCACCTTTGATGATTCATTCCTTGAACGGGCAGAAGTGGATGGGCATTCGACGCCAAGCCAAGCCGCAGCCCAGGCCAAAGCGGCAAACGCCAAGCGCCTTGCACTCACTCATATCAGCGCACGCTACCCAGATGCGTCGCCACTACTGGAGCAAGCTAAAAAGGTGTTTCCAAACAGCATCTTAGCTGAGGATTACATGGAGCTTGAGTTACCCTTAAACGAGCAAAGCCTTTAGTATGGCCAAGCTCTCGGGCACTTTTCTTGATGATTCAACCATAACCCACTTGTCATAACCGATTTTTTTAAGGTTCTCAGCGAAGAGGTTGTAGTCTATGGTGCCGTCTTCAACGCCATTATGTTGATCATCCGAGCCATCGTTGTTGCTTGCATGGACATGAACTATTTTGTCTGCTATCTGGTTGAAGAAGGGTTCAATTTGACCTTCCAGATGAGCATGACCCAGATCCAACACTATGCCTATGGATAGACCTGTTTCTTTATAGAAGCGACTAAAATCCTGTGGAGAACTCATCAAAAACCAATATTTAGCGGGCAAATTCTCGATTGCTATGTTGACGCCCTTCTCTTCTGCATAGCCATAGATGTCTTTTAGGCTCTCCGTGTTCTGTTTCCAGCTTGCGCCCGGAGTGAAGCTACTTATGCCCGTGTAGGCGCCGGGGTGGATGACGACGAGTTTCGCGTCTAAGGCACTTGCGTGAGCTATGGACTGTTTTACGCGTTTTAGAGATAAGGTCAGCATTGGCTTTATGGGGGAGGCGATGTTTACATCCGCGAAGGGTGCATGAATGGAGTATTCTAACCCGTGCTTTTTTGCGACTTCTTTGAGGCTTGCTATGCGGGTGGGGGTTAATTCGTGGTCGCCATCGTCTAGAACTTCGATGGTTTTGGTTTCCAAGGTGGTTATGCGCTTGACCATGCGGTTAAATGGGTCGCCTAGACTGTAGAGCATTGACACGCCGACTTTAGGTTTAGACATAATGCATCCTCTTAGTACAAGTGTTTCTTGTTAAAAGGTAAGCAGCCTAAAGAACTTAATTACTTGCGCCACTCAAACCCTATGCGACCAGTCGCGTGATGCTGAAACTCCCTTGTCCGAACAGCCAACTCCACAAATTCGCGCAGGATTTGGTTTTGGAATTCCCAAGTTGGCGTCCCATACTTAACACCGTTACACATGTTGTCTACATAAACATAGATTTCACGGCCGTTTAGGTCGTAAGCAGCCAAGTCGGCCTCGCCATACTTGGGTTCCGCAGTGACTTTAAAGGGCCAGATTTTGCAGGCCTCCGGCTTCATCTGCTGCAATCCACAATAGTATTTTAGTGATTTACAGCCGAGAAATACGCAGTCTCCGTTGCTATGGCGCTGTATGTAGAAGCGGGTGAAGTCAGTTACGGCGGCGTTTTGTCCGTAGGTTTGGGTGAGGCGGAGGTATTCTCCGAAATTTAGCACGACAGAGTAGAGTTTGCAACAGTAGCCGCATGCTTTGCATTGCCAGTTCTGCACGTTTCGCCAAGGAATGTATTGCATCGAGATTTCGGGTATTGGATGGAGGGTGTGGGTTAAAACTGTTACTTAATCAACAGAGGTTTGTATGGAGCAAATCAGCAGGGTCTGCCTCAAATAACGCGGCGCCGGCTCCAAGTCGTAGATGGTGGAATAAGGTCTAACGAGGGGAGACAGAACCGCAACAGATACAACCTAACGCCTATGCGTAACTTCTTTAAAGAAATCCCCAATACTAGTTTTAGGAATCAAGTTATGTCCATTCAAAAAACACCGGAACCTAACACCATCTTCTTCACATGGTTCAACCAGTATAGCGGCATCCTGATTAAAACTCAAACCAAAACCCTGCTCATCGATCCGGTTGATGTAAAAGCTAAAGACTACACAACTGTAGATGCACTTTTACTCACCCATGAACACTACGACCACCTTGACCAGCCTCTTGTTAGCAGCATACAAGCCAACACCAACTGCATAGTAATCGCAGACCCCGCATCGGCAAAGAAGATACAAGGCACCGTACCCAGCGACAAACTCATCCAACTCAAACCCGGCGCAAAAGTGAGAATCGGTGCTGTAACCGTAAAAGCAGAAAAATCCAACCATCCCCCCGCGCAGGCCCCTAACACTTACATAATTACAAGCGAAGACAACGTCAAAGTCTACCACACAAGCGACAGCCTCCCCTTCCCCGAAATGGGACTAATGGGACAAAACGAGCTTTTCGATATAGTTTTCTGCACAGTCGGAATCGCTCCAAACGCAACCCCCGAATCAGGCTTTGAAATCGCATGGTTAACCAAACCAGCTTTGGCGATTCCCTACCATTCAAGCACAGTAGCAAACCAGCAAAAATTCGCTCAACTCATGAAAAAGAAACTCCCAAAATCAGCCTGCTTGATTCCCGAACAAAACAAAATCTACCAAGTCTCAAAGAGGCAAAACCAATGAAAACAGAAAAGGTTACGCTTGACAAACAAGCAAAAACGGCAAATATCCTTTACAAGATTGACGCCATAAAATTCGGAGTATTCCAACTGAGTTCAGGCAAGCAAAGCCCCTACTACATAGACCTCCGCTTAATCCCCAGCTTCCCCGATGCCTTTCGAGAAATCTGCGACTTCTACAGCCAACAAATCACCCAAGAAATCGGCCTCAACAACTTTAGCCGCATCGCAGGAGTCCCCATCGCAGGCATACCATTCGCATCCCAGATCGCCTACAACCTCAAAAAGCCCTTCCTCTACATCCGCAAAGACATAAAGCTGCATGGCAGAGAACGCCGGGTAGAGGGCATCCTCATCTCAGGCGACAAAGTCCTAGTCATCGACGACCTACTCACCACGGGCTTAACACTAAAGAACGCCGTGGACGCTGTTCGCGCCGAAGGCGGAATCGTCACAGACGTGATGGTTTTCTTGGATCGCGAAGAAGGCGGCAAGCAGCTATTGGAAAGCAACGGGGTAAAAGTGCATACATTACTAAACGTAAGCGAAGTAGCCCAGACACTTTATGATGTAGGCGCAATCGACAAAGACAGCCTAAAAACGATCTTAAAACAAGTTAAAAAGTAGTCTAGCTATCGTAGTAGATTAGATTGGTTTCTTCGAGTAGCATATGCAGTTTATCGACTGCTTCATAGGCATCGGGTTCTTTTTTGGCGCCGGTACATACCAGTTTGCCGCTGGCAAAAAGTAGAATGACTACTTTGGGTTCATCCATCCGATAGATTAAGCCTGGAAACTGCTCGGGTTCATACATTGCATGCCCCAACGTGTAGGCCGCTTTCTCAAGGTCAATCATGCCGCCGAGTGCCCCAGAGGCAACTATGTTTTGGATTTTCACCTCTGGCTTGCCGATGATAATGATGCCGCCTTTCTTGAGTTCCTTGATTACTTTCATGACGGCACGCTTGGCTTCTTTTTCGGATTTTGCACCGGTGCAGACCATTTTGCCAGAACTAAAAATCAGCGTGGCAGTCTTTGGACGTTTGAGCCTAAAAACCAACCCAGGGAACTGCTCGGGGCGATATTCAACGCCAGGGTAGCCTTTTACCACTGAGTTCAAGTCAACTTTCTGGTTAAGCGTTGCGGAAGCGACTACGTTTTCGATGCTTACTTGCGCTTTAACTTTAGGCAAATCAATTTCCCTCTGCTATACCGCCTTAGTTAGTGACTTAGTGAAAGCTTAAGTTATAAATACATCTATGGCTGGTTTTGTTCTTCGCTGGAACGTTTTTTGTGGGATTTAAGGGCTGGATACACAAACTCCACCATCACAAGTAGCACAATTAACAGGATAACCAGCGGCAGCACCCAGGAAGTGTTCCGCATTAGCAGCGTAACCCAGCCAACATAGGGGATACGCAAGATAACCTTGCCCAAAACATGATCCTCCGAGACACCCTGCCCAGTGTGCCAAAGTGTATTTGAATCATATTCGCCTTCGCTTACAGGCGCAGGCCAATGCACGCCGTTGCCGTCACCCTTGGTTTGAAAGTACCATACACCGTCAACCTCATATTTGGCGACGATACGGTGAACAATCGGCGTGGTATCTGGATTACCGCTCTGACCAGGCTTGTCATAGACGATAATGTCACTGTTAGGGTAATCGGCACTTAATTCTCCTGCGGTTACCTTTTGGATAAAGATTAAGTCGCCCACATGCAATGTTTGCTCAAACACATCGGACCAGCCATCGCAGCCAAACCTTAAAGTGGAAGTGCACATGCTGCCGCTTTCTACCACACGCACCGGCGTTTCAGTACCCAATGCTAGCCCTAGACCGAAATATCCGCCCAGAACAAGCGCAACCACCAACCCGATAGCGACCGCAGTTCTCACGTATTCGTTCTTGAGAAGGTTAGAGTGAGCCACCCGATAATTCACCGATATACTTAGCTTCATAACTGCTAGCTGGCTTTAAAACTACCGCTTTTAAAAGAAAAATAGAGAGTGCTCTTCTGAGACACTTAGAGAATTAGATTTTGCTTTTGCTTAATACTTCGCGGAATACGTTACCACATTTGGCACATTCGTATAGGCCGATTTCTAGTTGCATGCGTTTTCCAGTTTTGTCTGGGCGACCTGCCATTTTCCAGGTCTTCTTTGGTTTTGAGACTTCGGTTCCGCATTTTGGACATTTTGCCATTTTAATTTCTCCGTATTATCGCTTTGATGGCATTATCCTGATTAGATTAAAATGTTTCCATAGCATACCCACACATAGCGGTTTATTCAACATTGAAATTATACATGGAAACGTAAAATCTATGGAAACCCTAAAATGAAAATGTAGAAACCAACTCCCATACTCAATGGGAATAGCCAAGAAGAGCACCAAAAACAGGCGCATCAAACACTTAACAACACCGCATAAACCGCCAGCAAACCATCTTTATACCCCAAAAGATTTTTTATAGCCCAAACAAGGATTCATCTAATCGAATCGAAGGTCCATTTGTATTGCAGGCAACTTCTGAAAACGCTTTTGAAATGCTTGTAAAGCCAGTGCGAAGGCTAATAGAACAAAGAGGATTCTCTAAACCCACCGAGCCCCAAGAAAAAGTTATCCCCAAAATCCTCGAAGGCAAAAACGTCCTACTAATCTCCCCCACAGCAACGGGCAAAACAGAAGCCGCCTTCCTCCCAATTCTCAGCCTGCTCCTACAGCAACCCAAAACGCCAGGCATAAAAGTCCTCTATATCACACCTCTCCGAGCGCTTAACCGAGACATGCTTGAGCGACTGCAATGGTGGTGCAATAATCTTGACATTAAACTTGCAGTGCGACACGGCGACACCGAACAGAAAGAGCGCACTCGCCAAAGCCAATGTCCCCCAGACATACTAATCACTACACCCGAAACGCTGCAGGCGATTCTCTCAGGGTGGCTACTACGGCAGCACCTACAAAGCCTCAAATGGCTAGTAATCGACGAAGTGCACGAATTAGCAGACAGCAAACGCGGCAGCCAACTCTCTTTGGCGCTGGAACGTATCCGAGGCTTAATCGGCAGGGACTTCCAAACCATCGGCTTATCCGCCACCGTGGGCACCCCCGATAAGGTTGCACAGTTTCTTGTGGGTAACCAGCGGCAAGTCGAAATCGTGAGGGTTTCGGTTGCAAAAATGGTTCACCTCCAAGTTATCTATCCCACTCCAACCGAGGAGGATGCCCAGTTTGCAGGCAAAATCTACACCCACCCCGAAGTCGCCGCACGCCTGCGTATTATTCGGGATTACATGAGTAAACGCAAATCTGTGTTATTATTCACAAATACACGGTCAATCTCCGAAGTATTGGCCTCTCGGTTCAAAGTCTGGGACATAGACTTTCCGCTATCTATCCATCATGGCTCCTTGGCAAAGCCCAGCCGCATCGCAGCCGAAGCAGGGCTCAAACGCGGTGATCTCAAAGGCTTGATTGCGACAAGCAGCCTTGAACTCGGCATCGACGTAGGCCACATAGACTTCGTGATACAATACATGAGTCCACGCCAAGTCAGCCGCCTCATCCAACGTGTCGGCAGAGCAGGCCACACCTACGGTAACCTCTCCGAAGGCCTCATTATAGGCATGGACTCCGATGACACCCTTGAAGCATTGGTTATCGCCCGTAGAGCCCTAAACGAGCAACTTGAACCCATCACTATACCCGATAAACCCTATGATGTACTCACTCATCAGATTGCGGGGTTGCTGCTTAAGAATAGGCGCTTGACATTTCAGGAGATCCTTGAGACCTGCCAGAAAGCCGCACCCTTCCAAAACCTGACACTCAAAGACGTGGAAAAAGTCATCAAGTACATGCACCAACGCTTCCCACGCCTTGCCTGGGCATCCTTTGAAGACCAAGTAGTCCTCAAACCCCAACGGACAAAAGCGCTTTTCGAATACTACTTTGATAACCTCTCCATGATCCCCGAAGAGAAACAGTTCCTTGTGATAGACCAGACAGCTGACGCCTCAATCGGCGTCTTAGATGAAGCATTCATGGCTGAATACGGCAAACCAGGCACCAAATTCATCATCCGCGGAAGCCCCTGGCAAATCATTCATGCCACCGAAGACAAGGTTTACGTGCGCCCCGTCGAGGACCCAACCGGATCGATTCCAAGCTGGATCGGTGAGGAGATTCCTGTGCCCTACGAGGTTGCCCAGGAAGTGGCCGAGGTACGCGGGTTTGTGGAGAAGGAGATTCAGCAGGGCTGCACCCTCCAAGAGATCAGTCGCGAGCTGACAGAGCGTTACCCGGCTGATTCAGAGAACATTTTGCATGCAATCGAAGAGACGGTCGAGCAGGTGCAGAGCGGTTTTCCCGTTCCTACGCCTAAACGGATTGTTATTGAAGACTGGAACGAGTTTGTAATCATCCATTGCAATTTTGGTTCACTGATTAATCGGGCGTTGGCGCAGTTGCTGGGACAGGTGCTCTCTGATAAGCTTGGACGAGGCATTGTTGTTCAGCACGATCCTTACCGCATTTTCGTGCAAACTATGGGCGCTATGTGTGCATCGGGTCTTGTGGAAGTGCTAGAAGAAATTAAAAACTTACCCGAAACTGCGATTCGCAATACACTTACCCTATCGACGGTTAAAACTGGATTATTCAAGCGCCGCGTCATCCAAGTCGCCCGCCGTTTTGGAGCACTTAAAAAGTGGGCTGATTTTAGCAGCGTAAGCTTAACCAAGCTCATCAGCAGCTTCGAAGGCACCCCAATCTACGAAGAAGGCCTCAAAGAAGTTTTTAGCAAAGACCTTGACGCTGACGGCTTAGTTATGGTTCTGGATCGCCTGCGCAGTGGAGACGCACGACTTCAATCGATTGAGACAGGTGGTAACGTGACACCGGTTGCTCGTGTAGGTATTGAGCGGGTCAGTATGAAGACTGATTTAATTCCGCCTCAGCAGATGCGCATGGTATTAGTTGAATCTGCTCGCGCGCGGTTGCTTAACGAGACGGGCAATTTTGTGTGCTCTAACTGCTGGGATTACATGGAGCTCATCCGCCTCAAAGACTTGCCAGATAAACCTAAATGCCCCCGATGCGGTTCCAACAAGATCGGCTTGTTGAAGGTAGAAGAAGAGAAAGCAGCGGGGTTGCTGGAGAAGAAAGGGGAACATCTGGCAAAATACGAAGAGAAGATGCAGTCGTATGCAAAGAAAACCTCCGAGCTTATTGAACGGTATGGCAAAGCAGCGGCAGTGGCGTTGAGTGCACGCAGGGTTCTGGCTTCTGATGTTGCGGCGGTTTTGGAGAAGGAGCCGCAGATGTCTGAGCGATTTTTTGAGTTAGTACTAGAAGCGGAGCGTAAAGCACTCAGTAAACGCTTCAAGTAACATTTGCCGGTTTATTTTCGGCCTGCGGGAGTCCAGGGTAGCCAGCATCTTTTTAAGTAGTAAATTTGTTCTCTATTGGATTGTTTGCTTGTTATGCTTTAGGAGACCGCGTTGTGGAAATAAGCCGAAAAAACCTGCGCAAAGAAGTTCTCGAACGAATCAAATTCGTCAAAACATGCGTTATGGCACGTGAACTCTGCCTGCTTGTACGCACCAACAGAGCCGTACTTGAACCCGAAGACGTGCATGAAATCTGCCAGTACATCTCAAACCTCTGCAAAGAAGAAGGCTGCAGTGAACCCAGCAACCTATGCGAGAAAGCAGCCCAAGCGATCGGCACAAGCGATGAAGAGAAATATCTAGACCTATGTGCACAGAGTTGCTTAAAATGCGGCGAAGCAAAAAGGCCAAGACCTAAAAACAACGCCTATGTAGCATAACATGTCAAAGAACAATTTGTTTAGGAGGCAAAATGGTTTGTTTATCGCGCCATTTGTTCCCAGTCCATCGCCTGTAGTAGAGTACATGCTAAAACTTGCGGGTTTAAAGGCGGGTGAAGTACTTTTTGACATGGGCGCAGGAGATGGTCGCACGGTGATTACGGCGGCTAAAGTGTTCGGCGCTCGCGGAGTAGGCATCGAGTTACGTGAAGACTTAGCCAAGAAAGCTATGAACAGCATCCACGAATCCGGCCTAGACGACAGAGTAACAATCGTTAACGACGACATGTTCAACGTGAACCTGTCCGCTGCAGACGTCGTTTACCTGTATCTGACAACGAGCGCAAATGAGCGGCTTAAACCCAAACTTGAACGCGACCTCAAAGCAGGGGCACGCGTGGTATCCCATGACTATGAAGTGGTCGGTTGGCGCCCCGAAAAAATTGAAACGTTTTGCGAAAATCCCCCGCTGGGGTACCCATCCCACACGATATACCTTTACAGAAAGCCTTGAAGGCACAGCTAACTTTTCCAAAACGTGAATGGCGTTGCTACTGGTTTTTGCTTCCAGTGGTCTTGGCGGTTGTGTCTGTTTGGTTTCTATGTTTGGAGGGTTGTTTTCTGGGGGGCCTTTTGGATCGAGTCGTCTGTTGCTCTCACAATAGACCCTCTCCCTCATTTATAGAGTCACCCCAGGGTTCAACTGTGGTTGGAAGGTATATCAGCGAAACCCTATTTTTGGGTTGAATCGGGTGTGCTGTTTTGGTGGGTCTTGCTGTCTTTCGGCTATATGCGTGGTTTTACTGTTGGGTTTTAACAAGGCTTAATAGTTTCGTGCACCGACTAAATTCCACACAGTGAATCGGCATGGTTGACGTTTGGTTACCCTATGGAAAAACAGAGGTATGCGTCCGAGTCCCCGCCCGAAACCTACTTGGCACAATCGAAGCAAAACCCGTTCCCGCTGCACCTGACCAGAAAGCTGAAGTTGAACGGGCACTCAAAGAACCGATAGGAACCAAACGCCTATCCGAAATCGCCACACCCACCTCGAGAGTCGCGATAGTGGTCGATGACGCCACACGCAAAGCTCCCAGCGAACGCATGCTTCTACCGGCCTTAGCTGAATTAAACAGTGCAGGCGTCAAAGACGAGAACATCACGGTAATTTTTGGCTGTGGAACTCATCGTGCAGTAAAGCCAGAGGAAGCCGTCGAACTCGTAGGCGAAGAAGCATTCAAGCGGGTAAAGGTGATTAGTCACTGCTGCACAGACAACGATCTCGTCCACATCGGCACAACCAAAACCTATGGTAACAAAATCATGGTCAACCGTGCCTTCGCAGAAGCCGATGTCCGTGTACTGCTGGGAGACATTAACTATCACTACTATGCCGGTTATGGGGGAGGCCGAAAAAGTGTACTGCCGGCAGTTAGCGGCGCCCAAAGCATACAGCACAATCACGCCATGCTCACAAACGCTAATGCCCGAACGGGCAACCTAGAAAACAACCCCGTCCACATAGATATGACTGAGGCCGCCCGATTGGCCAAAGTGGACTTTATAGTTAATGTGGTTGAGAACAGTAAGGGTGAAATCGTGAAAGCCTTCGCAGGAGACTTGGAGACGGCTTTTATGGAGGGCGTTAAACTCGTTGACGAAATGTACCGTGTTTATGTCGATCGCCGGGCAGACATTGTGGTTGTCAGTGCAGGCGGCTACCCAGCTGATATTAACCTCTACCAAGCCTACAAGGGCTTAGATAACGCATTAGACGCTGTCAAACGCGGCGGAGTAATTATCCTCGTGGCAGAGTGTATAGAGGGGCATGGTAACCAAGTTTTCTATGATTGGATGACGCGGCTAGGTGAAGTGAAAGCCGTTGAGAAAGAGGTCAGACGCAACTTTGTCATGGGTGGCCACAAAGCGCTCTACCTACTTAAAGCGCTCCAGAACCACCAAGTCATACTAGTCTCGTCCATGCCGGACTTTTATGCTCAGACGATCTTTAAACTAAAGACAGCCCGAGCAGTCAACGACGCTCTAAATGAGGCTTTTAAGCTTGCGGGTTCAGCTGCGAGGGTCTGGGCGCTTCCGCAGGGCGATCATATTCTGCCAGTCTACAAGGCGCCAGACGATAACAAAGCCTAAACAGCAGCAAGGGCGCTAATCCGCTGGTAAGGTTTAACGCAAAGCGTAACCTTTAAGTCTAAACAGATAAATCCTCTAAGACAAGGCGAAAAGATGCAGCAAACCTTCACTCTACGCAAATTCGTCCCAGAAGACCTACAAGCAGTCATGCAGATTAACCGCGTCTGCCTACCCGAAAACTACACAGACTTCTTCTTTGTAGACCTCCACCAAAGGTTCCCTGAAACATTCATTGTCGCCGAAGAAGCAGGAAAAATCATCGGCTACATTATGTGCCGAATCGAAGTGGGTTTGTCAAACTATGGCTTCGGAGGCCTAGTTAGAAAAGGCCACATAGTATCAATCGCAGTTATGCCCCAACATCGAAGAAAAGGCGTCGCCCAAGCAATAATTAACCGCGCAATTCAAGGCATGGAGTATTACAAAGCCAAACAGGGCTTCCTCGAGGTCAGGGTGACTAATGACGCGGCGATTTCGCTGTATAAGAAGTTGGGGTTTGAGATAACCCGAACCATTAATGGGTATTACAGCGACGGCGAAGACGCCTACGTAATGACAAAGAAGCTGACGTAAAAGCACCTGCTTAGTCTTTAATTCTCAAACACTTTTACACTTCAATTGTTATCTAACGGCGGATTTTGCTGCTAACGAGCGGAAAAAAATAAAACAATAACACAGCAACATGCTTATGCCCTGACTTAAAAATAGTCTAAACAACTTTTCAATTCTTGCCTTTCATTTTGTTACAGCAGCTTCAAGCCCACATCATCTTAAAGTCAAGTTTTTCCTCTTCTGGCATAGGTGACGCAATCCAAACAGGAATAATAGTTTGGAGGTGAATTTGTTGGTTGATCCCCGTGATAAACGGCATAGAGTTGAGCAAAACGAGACTGTCTCAGAGGATGTGGAAGTAGAGCCTAAAGACCATACAACCACAGCCTACACTAAAGCGGGAATCCTGCATAAGCCTGATACCAAAGAGGATCTTTACCTGCGCCGAGTACGCAGGAGCAGGGAGCACCTCTAGACCACTTTTGTGGAGAGTTGCAGTTTAGAATTTGTCATTAGGTACCTTAGAGTTAAAGGGATATAAAACTGCAGCAAGTTATGGGTCGCCGCCGCGCAAGAGGGTCCATATGGGGGATTTTCCCATTAACCTTTATTCCCAAACCCCAAAACGCGTGGACTGCGCCACAACACAACATTATTAAGCGCACAAAACGACGGCTAGACAGGGAACTGCATGACTATTAAAACCGCACTCCTAAAACCCAAAAAAAGAATAGCCCTCATCGCGCATGATAACAAAAAAGAGGATATGCTGCAGTGGACAAAATTCAACGCAGACACCCTAAGAAAGCATACACTCTACGCTACGGGAACAACGGGTATGATTCTTGAGAAAGAATGCGAGTTGCCCATAAACATTCTGGAGTCGGGTCCATTGGGCGGTGACATGCAGGTTGGCGCCCGCATCGCTGACGGCGACATTGACTTTTTAATTTTCTTCTGGGATCCCCTTGAGCCCTTACCGCATGACCCCGACGTTAAAGCTTTGCTTCGTGTAGCGGTGGTCTGGAATATCCCCATAGCGATGAACCGCTCCTCAGCTGACTTTCTGATCTCTTCAAAGCTCATGGACGAGGATTACTCCCGGAGGTTGCCTGACTATGAATGCTATCGGCGCCGCCTAGAAAAATAGTTCCAGTAGCCCTTTTTGTGGGCACTGCCTGCGCGTAACAAATCAATAAATACCGATGTTTACCCAGTAACCTTAGAGGTGAATTTTTGTTAAATTTAACGGCTCTACAGATTGTCATTCCCACCGATTTTATGTCACTACTCTGGATTCTTATCATCTTAGTCATCATAGCCTTAATTATCATCGTAGTCCTGGGTTTCCTCTTCGCATTCCCCATCGCAGCGCTAGCGGCGCTATTAGTATGGGTTTTGACTGGCGGGCTTAGCGGCGGTGGAGATCTGTTTCTAACGGCAGTGACGTTTTTGGTGGTTGCAATAATATCGGCAGTTATTGGCAGAGCATGGCGAGCAACATACCGAAGTGGACACAGACATACGCATAATGATGGGCATGGGCACGGGCATAGCGACCACCACGACTAATCAGCCACCGTTTCTTGAATTCAAACAGAAAATAGCCTAACCAATAGGTCGAATGCGCTATAAAATAATTAATAAATGATAACGAAAGAATTAGGGAGGGCTGTTTATGCAGCCTTTTTGGTTTTTGATTCTAAGCTGGTGGCTTCTGCGTTGGCTTTGCGGATCAAGTCAGCGATGGTGTCTTTGGTTGGAATAGCTGCGCCGAGTGATAGCGAAACTGCCTTCTGGTGAGCGCGTTGTAGTAGTGGCTGGATTGTCTCTTTGGTTGCATAGCCGATTTCGAGTGCCAAAGCGAATGCTTCTTGGTTGCTTACTTCGACACTGCGTTTGGTTGCTGCTACATCCACTTTTAGTTGGTCGCCGTTGATCATCATACCGTTATCATAGACGGCACGCATAGATAGGCCGAGTTCAACGGATTTAATGCCCAGCTTTGAGAGGACACCGGCTAATCGGTCGTTGATGGGTTCTCCTTTACGCACGACAAGGGTGTCTTTGCTGACCCAAACGCTGCCATTTTCGATTCGTGTAGGTAAGCCGACGGCGTTTAGTTGGCTGATGACTGGCCCAGGTGGTTGACCAGTGTTGCTTGAGGGTACAACTATGTCTTCTGCTGCGATGTCGTTTGCTTTAGCGAAGGTTTTGACTTTGCCCTTCTCTAGCATAAGGGCTAGCTTGAAGGGGTTTAGGTCTGTGAAGAGGAAAACGTTTGATCCTTCCAAGTATTCCTCAAGCTTTTTGAGTTGTTCTTGGTTGAGTTCTTCAATGGCGAGCTTTACTAGTGTGTTTTTTAGGACACGGAGGTAAACTTGGCCTTTCATTGATTTCTTGAGTTCTTGCAGTTGTGATGCGCGAACCTTCTGTAAACTGGCGATGCCGACGGACTTGTATTCTTTTAGGATCTCTTTGATTGCTTGGACTTCGCTTGACTTTTCCTCTAATACTTGTTGGGATGGCATACTATTTCTCTCGCTTATGGTTTGATTTTAACGGGCTCGCCCATGCTGGTCTTGATGAACGCAAGTTTAACGTTCTTTAGACCGCGTTTTAGTTTACCGTCAAGGACACGAAGAACCACCATAGCGTTCTCGGTGAGGTCTTCGTCTTTCATCTGTTGTGTACCAACAGGAACTTGGATGATTGGTTGGTTACGCATGCGAACAACCACGGTATTGCGGTGTTTCTTTATCAAGGCAGCTATGTCCGAGTTAGGTGGAACAGGTATAGGCATTTTGCCGCGTGGACCCAGAACGGGACCCAAAAGTCTACCGACCAGGGGCATCAGGGGCGCTTCAGCAATGAAAACGTCGTATTGGCTTCCGATTTGACGCAGTTCCTTCTTTTTACCGTTAAGAGCATCAAGGTCTGCGCGTTCAATAACACGTTCAGCGCCAGCGTTCTTTGCCTTTAAGGCTGTTTCGCCTTGAGCAATAACACAGACAGCGTTGGGTTTTAGAGTGTCGTGGGGAAGCTCAACGATCTCCTGTATTTTGCCTTCAGGTGCCTTCATGTCGATTTCTTGGATATCCAGAATCAGGTCTACGGTCTGGTTGAACTTCTTGTCTCCAGCTTTAGACTTTGCCTGTTTTATTGCTTCAGATATGGTCTTGTTGTCTAGGGGCATTTTTAAGCCTCGTGCCAATAGGGGATAATAAACCACTTATAAAAATATTCGCTTAAGTTTAAGCGAATAGTTTATCGTAGTCCCCCGCATCTATTTCTTTCTGTACATCCCGGGGATCTTTACCTTCAACAGTCACGCCCATGCTCACACAGGTGCCAAGCACTTCTTTGGCAGCTCTCTTGGTGTCAGGCGCTAATAGTTGCGGGCCTTTGATTTTTGCAATCTTTACAATTTGCTCCATAGACAAATCACCAACTTTGACACTGTTGGGTGTACCGGAGCCTTTCTCGATCTTTAGTTCTGCAACAATCAAAGCCGAAGCAGTAGGAGTACCAACGGTGACCTCAAAGGATTTATCTTCTGTGTCAACAGAAATCTTGACTGGAACTTTCATGCCAGCATATGCTTTGGTGACTTCGTTGATTTTGTTGACAATAGCCACTATGTTGACTCCTAAGGGACCCAAAGCGGGGCCCAACGGGGGACCTGCGTTAGCTTGACCGCCGCTGACGATTAATTCTACAACTTTTTTGTCTGCCATAATGTATCACTTTATGCTTTTGCTTTTTCAACTAGTTTTACATAGTCTGAATGTACTGTGATGGGCAAAGTGAATGTTGCTTCAAGTAATTCGAGTGTGACTTCGCCTTTGGATTTATCCAGCCGCGTGATTTTAGCACGCATACCTTTGAATGGACCGCCAGTGATCTCTACCACGTCGTCCTCGTTTAGGTCTTCCATGACTGGTTTGCGGACGATATAGCGTTCAATCTCGTTAAAGCTGATTAGGCCGGGGATGCGTTCGCGGACATGGCGGACGCCTGAGATTGCTTCTTCAACAAGGTGTGGGCCATCTGCTTCTATGAATACATAGCCTTTTAGTGTGTCAGGAACAAGAAGCGACTTGAGGGGTATGTGGGCCATTTCCACTTTGGTACTGATTAACCTGGCAACGTTGCGTTCCTGACCAGTGGTGGTTTTGACGGCGAAAATCTTTACGTCGGATGTTTGCTGCTCTTCGTCTTTAGTCATCGTAGTACCTTCTACATGTTCTGGAGAGATGTGGATATTAGTCTAATAATGAAGCCTATTAGACCGACTGCGCCTATGCCTAGGAAGCTGATTTTAACTGATAGCCACAGCTCTTCACGGTCAGGTTTAACGGCTAACTTTAAAGTCCTAGCCGCCTGTTGTAGCCAAGATTTAATATCCATATGTACCGCACACTCAAGATTTCATCAGCTATAATAAACATTACTGTGAAACTTTAGGTTTAAAAAACTACTCAGCTAGCCCTTTTAAATGTTGCTTCATAAACAAACTGGCGGCAACTAAATCCTCTGATAAGGTAACCCCGCCTCCTCCAGCGCAGCAAGTAAAGCCGGTTTATCCTCGCTTTTAATGCCCTTCCAATCCAAAAGCGCCAACTGCACTCTATCAAAAGTTCGTTCTACACAATGCCGAACCATATCCGCATCGATGCCGGCAACAGCGTATTTGGGTATCATATGCCCAAACGTCGCTGCACCCAATAGCGAGCGGAGCGTGAATTGCTGGTTGTAGTGGGTTCCGCCGATGCCTAAAACCGCTGATGAGGGCGTATCCTCAAAGTTAGCAATAGCCGTCATAGCGCTGTGCCCAACAGCCTCCGCTGCCACCGAATCACTCCACTGCTCAGGGGAACTGCCTAATTCGACAAACATTGTTGGAACTCTTAGGCTTGGACCGTGATGGGTGACCTCATAGGAGACTTCATAGTTTACTAGGCGAAACTGTTCTTGGTAATGCACCAGCGCCTTGAGCGCCGTTTGCATGGCAACCGCGGGGCAGATTGAGAGTTGTTTGGGTAAGCCACCGAGTTCTGCATCGCCAAAGTTTCCGGGGGTATGTACGGTTAGGGTGGGTTTGGCGCTTTGGCTACTGTGGCGGGATATAAACACTATTAGTTTTGCTTGGGGGAACTGTTGGGGTAAGTCCTGTGCGGTGACGGATTCGCGGTTAAGGGTTATGAGGGAGACTTTTTTCTCGTTTACGTCAGCGACATAGATAGGGCTGCCCTCATAGGTTTTGTCTGTTTTGCTAAAGACGTAGTTTTTTAAGAGTTGAATTTTGATGTTTTGGCTTGCAGGATCTTTGATTGAGGCAACGAGCAAAATCATGATTACCACCTTCATCTACTATTCGGGGGTTGAACGGAAAAGGTTTTTGTAAGAAAGCGAATTCCCCTTAACCAAAAAGAGGGGTCGTGGGTTAAATGGTTGTTGTAGAAGTAAAATGGAGGCAACTTAGGGGCATGGCTTGGTTCTCTCAAGCGTTATAGGTTCAAGCTTCGTCTGCGTTAAACTGTTTACACAAATAGAGTCATAAAAAAACGATTTCGACTTTAAATGAGAGAATATAGTAAAACTTATTATTGCATGGCTGATTCAAGCGTAGCGAAGGCAAGGAAAGATGCATCTGCTAAACTTCAAAGAATTAACTGGTAGAGACCTAGAAGAACTGGTAGATTTAGGTATAGAGGTTAAAGCTAACCCAAAAAAGTACCTCAAAACCTTCGAGGGCAAATCAGCCGCGCTCATATTTCAAAAAACCAGCACCCGCACCCGCGTCTCCTTTGAAGTCGCCATGACCCAGCTAGGAGGACATGCACTCTATATTGATTGGAGAAGCAGCAACTTCACATTGGCAGACATCTCTGATGAGCTTCAATACTTGTCCCGAAACGTTGACTGTATCATGGCGCGGTTGCTCTACAACAGGGATTTGCTAAAGATGATGAAAGCATCCCGTGTACCCGTCATTAATGGCTGTGACGACATGTATCACCCCAGTCAAGCCCTCGCAGACCTTATCACCGTAAAGGAGAAACACGGCAAACTCGAAGGTGCAAAACTGGTATACATCGGAGTTCACAACAATGTAACCAACAGCCTCCTAGAGGGGTGCACAAAGACAGGCGTGAAGATAACCACCGTTACTCCGCTCTTCAATGAAGCAGCCCGTGACGAGCAGATTCTCTCCGAAGCTAAAAAGTCGGGGCTTTGGGAATCCACCCTAGACGTGAGGGCAGCCGTCAAAGACGCCGATTTTGTCTATACCGATACATGGATTGATATGGAATTCTTTACCGATCCCAAGTTTGCCGCTGAGAAAGAGAAACGCATCGAGCTCATGATGCCCTATCAAGTCAACGCTGAACTACTCAAAGGCAGCAGCGCCTATATCATGCATGACATGCCCATTCATCGCGGCTACGAAATCACCGCAGAAGCCATAGAGAACCCCAGATCCGTGATTTATGAACAGGCAGAAAACCGCCTCTACTCGGCGAAGGCGCTTTTCCTAAAACTTTTGCAGGTCAGTTAGCTGTTTAGGTAGTCGACGCTGTATTCGGCGCCGTTAACTATCACCCTTATCGGTTCGCGCCTTATGTTTAGTACGTCTAGGACTTTCTGGGGCGGATACATTAGCAGAGGCGTTAGTGTGGAGACGGTGGAGAAGGGCACCGGCGGCGTATAGGTAACTATGGCGATCGTGGAATGGGTTAAGCGTTCGTATTTTTTAAGGTCCAAGTATTCCATGCTGCCTTTTCCAGCCAAGTAAACCACCGAGCCGTAGCTAGAGAATTGGGAAGCTACTCGCTCAGTTGTGTCGCTGCCTTGGCCACTGTAGGATATGGAAAGATAAGTTTTGATGCCTAAAATATCTCTAATCCAGAGGATAAAACGGAAGTTAAGTTCCCATAAGTAGTTGTAGCCAAAAAAGATCTCCTTAAGCTCATCCTTATACTGATCCCAATTGGGGTAGGTTTGGTAAACATGCTTTAGTTCCATCCAGCGCTCGGACATAAATTCATGCTTTATTTTTGTGTTAATTATAGAGCAGCCGTTGGAGGATTCAATTGGTATGGTTAGCCAGCGCCAGTTGGAGTCCGTGCCTATTTTGACGCGGTGCTGGTAGCGATCGGTATGTTTGCTTAGGGGGTCATAGGGGCAGATGTCCATGATGTTTGAGTGGTACATGCGATAGAAAAAGCCGGGGTAAGGAAGCAGGGTAGGTTGGTGTCCACTGAGAATTAACGCTCCATCCAGATACAACTCTGCCTTTTTGCCTCTAGCCTCATTTGTTTGTAAACCGTCGTATTCGAGCGGTTGGGTGTATTGCCTTAGAAGTACTCTGTTCAAAAGGAGCCCTTGTTATAATTCTAGAGGGCTAGCGTCAGCTTATTAAGATTATGTTGCTGCATCCAAGCTACAACTCACCAGACCCTATAACATCAGAGCCCCGAGGAGGACTTTCCAAACGACTGCTTTTGGTTCTGCCCTAAGCCGGTTTTCTGCTAGCCAAGTACAGTCATTTGATTTAGAAAGAGTGTTCGGCGGCAGGTTATTTTTTGCAGGGTTTGTTTGGTTTCCACCGATATTTAGGATTAGAAGTCTGAGGCTTGGGACCCTGATAACCGCAGGCGTAACATTTCCCATCATGTATCGAAACTACATCACCACAATGGGGGCACCGATACTTCTCCGCCTCACGCTTCAAAAACTCATCCATACCGCTCTCTTGAATAACCTTCAGGTTCTCAACAAAACTTACACCATAACGTACCCGATAGAGCTCGTCTAGCTTGGCTAATCTTTCACAGGGCACATCGGGACACTCCATGCAAGAATATAGCGCTTTTCCAACCTTTCGGGGGCAATCGCGCTTAATGAATGCACAGTTTTTGTTCCGCGCCCGGCAGCCACTACAATGCGAGACTTGGCCCTTTTTGGCTGGGATGCCGTGGCTGCAGGCTAGGTAGGCTTTGCATAAGCCGCAGTTCATGCCGCAGGGGCCGATGAGTTCAGCAGTGAATTTCGGGTCGGATTCCATAAGGAGAATAAGCGGTTGGACTTAAGTGCCTTGTTGAAGTATTACAAGCAAAACTAAAGGATAAACGACGGGCACCAACCATCAAAGAAAAGTTAAGAGTAACGGATAGTAGCGTAAAGTTATTACATACAGTAACCATTCTCTGCTTATCATGCCAAAACCCAAAAAGAAAAACAAACCAAAAGAGCAGCCACCCGAAGAGTCCGTAGACAATACTTCAATGACTTTTCTTGCTGTCATGGGCATTTTGGGCTTAATCCTAATAGGCGTCGGTGTGGTGGCAGTGTTTCTGGTTTCCCTGCTTGTGGGTGCAGGATTGATTACTCTTGGCGTTGTGGTTTATTTGGCGTTTTATATTGTGGAAAAGCGCTTAAAAATCATCTAAGCCCAAAAACGGGTTTTTTCTGGGTTATGCTTTGGTTGTTTCCTTACAAAATTCTTAATTACTGCGCCTGCTAAATTGTCAGGCTTGAGGAACCTAAAAATGGTAAAAATGGATTTCGGTGGCGTAATAGAAGACGTCGTCACCCGTACAGAGTTTACAATTGCACAAGCACAGAAAGTACTAAAAGACGAAGTCGTCGTCTCCCTAGGCTACGGCATACAAGGCGCAGCCCAATCCCTTAACATGAGAGACAACGGTATAAAAGTAATCATCGGACAAGAAAAAGATGGCATTTTCAAAAAAGACTGGGACAAAGCAGTAGCAGACGGATGGGTTCCAGGCGAAAACCTGTTCCCACTCGAAGAAGCGGCACAGAAAGGCACAATCAAAATGTTCCTGCTAACCGATGCCGCACAGAAAGCCGTATGGCCAAGAATAAAACCCACCCTCAAAAAGGGCGATGCACTCTACTTTAGCCACGGCTTTAGCATAGTCTACAAGGAACAAACAGGCGTTATCCCACCAGCAGACATCGACGTTATTCTTGTCGCGCCAAAAGGCAGCGGCACAAGCGTCAGACGAAACTTTGTCGACGGCAGCGGCATCAACAGCAGCTTTGCAGTCTTCCAAGACGCCACAGGCAGAGCCATGGACCGCGCAAAAGCTTTAGGCATCGCCATCGGTTCAGGATACCTGTTTCCAACAACCTTTGAGAAAGAAGTCTACAGTGACCTAACTGGCGAACGCGGCACATTAATGGGTGCACTAGCAGGCATACTCGAAGCTCAATACAACACCCTACGCGCAAACGGTCACAGCCCAAGCGAAGCCTTCAACGAAACCGTTGAGGAACTCACACAGAGCCTCATTCGCCTCGTCGACGAAAACGGCATGGACTGGATGTACTGCAACTGCAGCGAAACAGCCCGCATCGGCGCACTCCGCTGGAAAGAACGATTCCGCAGCGCAACCCAGCCAGTATTTGACAGCCTCTATGAGTTAACGGCCGCAGGCGAAGAAACACGCATTGTCCTAGAAAAGAGCAAAGCACCCGATTACAAGCAGAAGCTGGCTGACGAATTAAACGCTATGGGCAACAGCGAAATGTGGCGTGCAGGCAGAACCGTCCGTTCACTTCGCCCAAGCAAACAAAAGAAAGAGTAACCACTCTTTTCTTTACCTATTTTCTGTATTTTACCTTAATTCAGCCTTTTCGTGTTAGCTAATCTTTTATACCCGAACCCGGCGCCTGCTATGCTATGCGAGGCTCCCTTTGGATTACATTGCAGTAGCGGCATTAGCGGTTTTTATATCGACGCTTTTCTTGATGATTAAAAGGCCACACGGCATAAAACTGGGTTACGCAGCAGGCATTGGCGCTGTGGCTTCTCTTTTGCTGGGCACCGTAAGTTTAGGTCAAACCGCAGAGTCGTTTATCCACATTTGGGATGCCGCGTTAGCATTCATCGGTATCGTGGCGTTCTCGGTTGTTTTGGATGCCTTGGGCTTCTTCAAATGGGCCGCGCTTAAAGTAGTTACACTCGCCAAGGGCAACGGCTTGAGACTCTACTTCTACATCTCACTACTAACCGCCGCCGTGGCAATCCTGTTTGCCAACGACAGCGCCGTACTCATCTTAACGCCTATAGTGCTTGAAATAATCAGTCAACTAAAAATGGACGGCAACAGCAAAATGGCATACCTCTTCGCTGCCGGCCTCATAGCCGACACAGCAGCCATGCCACTCATCACCAGCAACCCCATAAACATTCTCAGCGCTGACTTCTTTGGCTACACCTTCCTTGATCACCTCACATTCATGGCACCCATCGCCGTAGCCACCATCCTAACCAGCATAGCCATCGTTTACCTGTTCTTCCGCAAGGATATCCCCAAAACCTACGACACCACCGTGATCGACATCTTGGCAGAATCAACACCAATCAAATCAAGCATGCTCAAAATATGCATCGCAACGTTGGTTGTCGTGGATGTGGGCTATGTTGCGGCTTCGCTGTTTCGAGTGCCAGTGTCCTTTGTAATTTGCTCGGGCGCAGTCTTCCTAGCTGCGGTCTATCTTGCCAGCCTTAATGGCGAAATAATCCGGGGTGAACGTAAAGGTCTCAAAGCCTTAGCCCGCAGCATCAACTGGGATATCGTTCTGTTTATGCTAAGCATCTTTCTTGTCATGCAGGGCCTAACCAATGCAGGCGTAACGGAGTTGCTCTCGGAGGTTCTGCTTTCTGCTAGTGCTTTACCGTCGGTGTTAGGTGTCGTGACACCGAGTCTTGTGGTAACGGTGGGGGCGTCTTTTATGAATAACTGGCCAATGACCATCCTAGGCTTAATGTCCATCAGCAACATAGCCTCGAACGTGGCGTTGAGCGGTTCAGCCTTGACGGGGCTGGTGTTCTCAAACATCATCGGCAACAACCTCGGACCCCACTTCTTCCCACTGGGCTCGCTTGCTATTCTTATGTGGCTGGAAGTTATGAAACGCAAAGGCGTAAACATCAGCCTCAAAAGCTACCTCAAAGTCGGCGCGGTACTCTCCATTGCGGAGGTGGTGGTAGCTTCGGTGGTGTTGTGGCTGTTGATTGCCTTGTTAGGGTTCAAGCTTTTCTAGGCCTAACCCCAGACCGCAACCTTCTCTGAATAAATTATTAGGAAGGCTGGCTTTAATGGGACAGAATCTAAAAAGAGAAAAGTTTGTTTAAAAGAATTTTACTCTTAATCCACCCTTCGAGAAGAATCCAGACGGCATCTTCAATCTGTCGGCATAAACTCTTTTGAGCAACTCAAGGTAATCGTTATTGTCATCCATTCTGAACTCATACTTGCCGCCGTGTGAATGTATCTGTACTTCCCATTCGTAACGAGAACTGTCCTGATCCAGATACCTTGTTTTCATTTTAATTTCTGTAATTGAATTGTTGTCAATTGCAAAGTTACCAGGTGTCTCAGCAAGAATCGCTGCCGGATCCATGGTTAGGTACTTTTGTGTGTAGCCAAAGGTTGCTTTAAGCTGGTCTGACCATTGTCCCCAAAAGCCTTTGCCAGCCGCTTTTGCTTGCTCACGTGCTTGCATTGTCGCAGCTTTAACCATATCGGCGGTCATTTGTGCAATAATCAGCTGATGAGGCGTTATTACTCCCGTGAAGCTGTCGTATCGTCCAAACGATTTAGGTTTCCTAAATGCTATGACTGCGATAACCTGATTGTTTTGAGGTGCCTGTGCCTGAACATTGGGTGCTGCCTGTGAAGCAGGTGGGGGCGGCTGATACATCGGAGGTGGAGGCACTTGAGCTGGTTGATAGTTTGGTATTGGTGGTTGATACACGGGTGCAGGCTGCGCTTGTGGCTGCATGGGTGGTGGTTGCGGTGCAGGAGCGGTTGGCTGAATTGATGCTGGTTCAACTGGTCTTGAGGGTATCATAGGGTTCATTTTTGCTCCGCAGTTCATGCAGAATTTCGCTTCAGGGGTAAGTTGTGTTCCACATTTTTCGCAGAAATGCAATTAAATCACACGCCTACATGGTCTTGTTAATTAATAAATTTAACCAAGCTCTAATTCTGTTGCAAGTCTAACATGTTATTTCTATCGCTTTTTTCAAACAATATATTGTCTCCTTCATTGGGACAAATGAACAGAAAGCTGGTGAACCAGTATTAAGCCAGACCTTACTGGTCAATAATAGTTCTATTTTGTTTACTCAAGCGGGCTGATGATCTCTCTGTTAAGTATTCTTTGTTATTGCGCACTTCTTGAAGCGAAGCGGGGGCCCTTAGCTTTCTTAGATTTCTGAAGAACCTCAAGATATTTGATGTTGATTAGCAATGTCGGAGCGTTTCTTGAGGCGCTTTTTTAGCGGTCGCTGCAGGTTTTGCAGTTGGGGTTCTTTGGCAGCGGCACGGTGGTGAAGGTCATGTCTGTGAAATCGCAGACCATCATTTTGCCCGCCAAACTTGAGCCTGCTCCCGTTAAGAGTTTGATGGTTTCTAGGGCTTCAAGGCTGCCCATTATCCCCGCGGAGGCACCGATTATGCCAAGCACCCGCTTCTCGGAACCCACCGTCTGATTATGCATGGTGCATTCAAGGCACCCTGTCTGTGGCGGCTTGAACACTGCGAGATTACCCTCTAAACCCATAACCGCAGCAAACACATAAGGAACGCCGAGTTTTACGCATGCCCGATTGACTAGATAGCGGCTAGGGATGTTGTCTAAGCAATCCACAACGACATCCACGCCCTCCAACAGCGGCAACACGTTGGATTCTTCGACTTTTGCCATAGCCGCGTCGACTTTGATGAGGGGGTTCTTTTTGGCGAGGAGTTTTGCAGCAAGTTCGGCTTTGGGCTGGTCAAGTTCGTTGGGGTTGTAAAGGATTTGGCGATGCAGATTCGCAATGGCAACGGTATCGGGGTCAATTAGCCGCAGATAGCCCACGCCAGCTAAAGCAAGGTATAGCGAGCAGACAGAGCCTAAACCGCCCACGCCGACCACAGCCACGCGGGATTTTCGGAGCTTTTCCTGCCCTGCCTCGCCGATTTCTCTTATGAGGGTCTGTCGACTGTAAAACTGCTTAGCAAACTCTATTTTATCTGCGGTTTCCACCATATCGCCTCGAGTAGTATTGCTATTGATGTTGAGCTGCAAATTAAGGTATTTGCTTCCATAACTCACCGTATCTGGTGACTAAACCAGACGGGTTTACCTCGAGTTGTGCCTTAAAGCCAAGCGTGGGCGCTTCATAGCCGTAGCAGCGCTCGCTTAGTCGAGTGTATTTCTGTTTTAGCCGCTCTATGGTTAAGCTGGGAAACCGTACCCATACGGCGTCGGTCTCCTGTGACTGTCCAATGGCGAGGTGTAGTCTGTTTATGGATAGGGTGTTGGTGGCAGGCGACACCTCCAAGTCCACGTCAAACAAGCTCTCCACTAACGGCAGCGGCGCACTGCTTGCGTACCATCGCCTGTTATCATCTACGGTTAGTGTTAATTGGCTTGTTTTTCTTGGCTGTTCTTGTAGGATGGCTGCCTGTTTTGTGTGCCAGTTGCAATCGCCTTTAATGCTGTAAGTTACCTTAGTAGGCAAATCTTCCAATAGCATTATTATTGTGCCGTCGAAGGCAAACCCGTGCTCATGGCAACAAAGCGTAGAATACTCCAAACTCGTACCAGAAGCATTTTTCCAAAGAACCGTAGACCTCGACACTTTCATTTACCCTCAGCCCCATGGATAAATTTGCCCTTCGTCTTGAATTGCCTTTCATAAATCGCCTTAACTTGCCCAATTGTGCTTGCCTCTTCGGGGCTCTTGTCGTCTCGTATGCGGGTGATCCGGGCAAAACGCAGCGCCATCTGGCTGGGGTACTTGGGGCTCTGCTGAATCTCGTTATAGGCAACTTCCACAACAATTCTGGGCAGGACGGTTACTTTGTGGCCTTGCTGGTTGACTGCGATTTCTTTTAGCCGTGCCGTCAACTCAGTCAGCTCTGCATCGGTTAAGCCTTTGAAGGTTTTGCCGATGTTCACAAATTCGCCGGTCTCGGGGTCTAGTGCACCGAGATAGTAGTCCGATAGCCATTCTCTACGTCGGCCATACCCATACTCGGCGGCGGTTATGACTAGGTCGAGGGGTTCTAGGGTAGGTTTGATTTTTAGCCACCGGTTCCCCCTGCGCCCAGGCAGATAGGGGCTGTCGGGCTTTTTGGCCATTAAGCCTTCATGACCAGCGGCGAGGGCTTCTTTTAGGTAATCTTGGGCTTCGGTGGGCTGAGAAGTTACAATTTGATTTGACAGCGCTATTTGTCCTGCATTCTGTGCTAGCAGCTGCCGCCTCTCCACAGAGGGTTTGGCGATGGTGCTTTCTCCGTTTAGAAACAGGATGTCAAACAGGTAGAGTGTTAGCGGAATCCGCTCCTGCAATTCCTTAAGTGCCCTTGTCCGCTTGAACCGCCGCATCAGATGCTGAAACGCAATCGGATACCCCGCAGAATCAAACGCTATGACCTCCCCTTCGATGATAGCGGTGTCTGCAAGGATGTTTTGCTGTACCACTTTAACCACTTCGGGAAGGCTCTCAGTAACGTCAGTTAGCCGCCTGCTAAAAATCCGCACCTCAGAGCCCCGCTTGTGAATTTGCACCCTCGCACCGTCATACTTGTACTCGAACGCCGATGTCCCACCCTGCAGCTCTAAGGCTTGCTCCACCGAATCGGCAGTCTGCGCCAGCATGAGCTGTACAGGTCTAAACACCTGGAAGCCAGCTTGCTCTAGGCTCTCGTTGCCTTCTGCTCTGATTTTAGCCGCTACCTCGCCGATGTCGCCTATGACCATTGCAGCATGCTGCACCCTTGAAAGCGCCACCCCAAACGCATGGGCAACAGCCTGCTCCATTAACCCCTCATGCAGCCCCGTACGCATCTCACCCGTAAACACCTTCACCAGATACTTGGCTTCAACTGGGGTGGCTTGGCTTAGCAGCGCAGTGATTAAGCGTTCCTTTTTAGTGCGGCTTTTGGCTCCTTTGGTGTCGGCGATGGCCTCTAATGTTCGCCTGACTTCAAGGATGCTTAGCGGGTTTTGGGTCAGTTGCAGTTGAAGTTTACCCCGCGACTGCTCTAGCACCATCCTAGTGGCCGAACCGATGTCGCCTGTCTTAGCCATCGCCGACCTAAACAGCTGCCAGTCGAAGTCGCTGATTTGCTCAAGTATGCGGCGAAGAGTAGCCCAGGATACGTCGAGGGTTTTTTGGCTGTACCGGGGGAATCCTCGGCCGACGATTAGGTTGACGGCGGGCTCCACCTCGTCTCCATCGAGGGTTTGGAGGAAGCGTGCGGTGTGTTCTGTGATGTCGAGGCGTTTCTTGGTAGCTTCGACTCTCTCAAGCAATTCACAAAGAACATGGAATGGGGTAGGCATAGGTTTAACCAAAAACTAACAATAGAATAGGCTGTATTTGCCTATTAATTGGTTCTGAAACCCAATGTGCTTAGATTTTGGCGAGCTTGTTTAGGGTCGCAAGACTCCTCTGCGCATCATCCCTTGAGGTTGTGCTTGGCATTAACTCCAAAATCAGATTTTTCACTTTGCTTTTGTCGAGTGCTCCAATGATTAGGGCATAATCAATTGAACCCTTCCCGATGGGAAGATGCTGGTCGCCTAGGGTGTCATCGATGACTGGCGGCACACCGATGTTGTCATGAATATGCATGTGCACAATGTATGGCGAGAGCACCCTAACAAACTCTAAAATATCAAACCCATACTGCCGAGCTGAAAGAAACCCGTGGCCCGCATCAAAGCAGAACTTGAGGTTCTCCTCATCCACCCATTCAATAACCTGCAAAACCTCCCTCGGCAACACCCCGACGCGGTCATAAAGCCGCTCCCGAACCATATTCTCGACTAGCAAGGTGATTTGGTATTCCGCCGCGATCTTGGAGTATTGCCGTAGAGAAGCCACCGTCTTAAGCAGCGCATCGCGGTAGTCGGTGCGGACTACGCCTGTGTGGATGACAATATAGCGGGCGTCGATGTAGCGTGCGATTCTAAAAACACACCGCATTAAGGCAAGGTTGCGGCTTTCCTCTGGGTAAACGACGTATGGGCCATGTATGGTGTAGTTGTTGCCAAGCGCTAGTAAGCGGTCTAGGAATCGGTAGTTTACTTCGCCGTTTTTTATCACTTCAGGGTGGTCAAGGTTGAGCTCTATTAGTTCAGTTTCGCTGGCGGGTAGAGGGCCCCCTGAGATTTCTGTAATCATACGCGAAGTTATGCCCACATGGGGGGAGCCATATTTTTCTGTCTGCAAAATCCGTTCCTGCAAAAGGTATGTTTGGTGCACCCAAAAAGGTTAATGACAAACCATCCCTTGCCATCCAGCCTAGCAGGCGGCGTCTGCTATTATAGTGACTAAGCTACCGTCAGATAACCTGAGTTCCTGACGCAAATTTACCGGCGCAATAACCTCAACTATGTCGATAGGATAGTTGGGGTCTTCGGGATGGATTATCGCGCATGTGTAGGGCCCTATTCTTGCCTTAAACAGGGCACCCGGGTAGGAGTGCACCTTTGGCCGCAGAATGTTATCTTTGTCTTTGCTGAGTTCTTGGCGTTTCTTTGTGCTCTCCGCTGTAAGACGAACATTCATCGTCCCCGGATGCGGAGTAAAACCCAGCTTTTCCTCAATCTGCCGCCGAACCTCTGGAGCAGCAATAAAATCCCTACCACCACCCCTACCAGAAACGACGGTTCCACAAAGAATAACGGTTTGCACAATGAACTATAGAAAACAGCACGATATAAGCATGGACATAACGCCCCAAACAGATACTCACACGTTAATTCACCGCTAAAAAAGTTTTTGCACTCACAAGTTTGTAAAGCTAAAGTAACTTTTGCCGCTGATACTTCAACTACCGTACAAGGTCAGATTACACTGTGCTTTAGGGGCGACCCATAGTTTTCTCCAACTACAGGTTGAAGCAATAGTTCATTCTATATATAAGGAAGGGGTCAAGTGTTAGAGCAACAATACATTGCCATAAGTTCTACAACCCCTGAATACAGCCAAACTCTACCCGCACAGCATCAAAAAAGGTAGGAAAAATACAAGATAAAAACAAAGAAAAGGAAAGGTGGCGTTTTAGGCTTATTCGCCTAGGATTCTTCTAAACGCCGGGAACATTTATGCCGCGCGCACACGCATCAGTAGCTCGTAGTAATGGTATATTATGCCCACGCTGAGCAGTATACCGGTGCCGCTGCCGAAGGCACCAAAGAAGTCCGATAGCCCTGCGACTAAGCCGACGATGATACCGCCCAGCACTGTTACGACTGGGATGTATCTGCGCAGGATGGCTTCGATGGGTTTCTCGCTGCGTCTATAACCGGGGATTTCCATGCCGCTGTCCATTAGTTGCTTAGCAACCTTTGCGGGGCCTAATCCGCCGACTTCAAGCCAGATCAAGCTGAACACGGCACAGAACGCTATGAGTATACCTAAGTATGCCGCCGCGCGAAGCGGATCAGCCGCCACAACCTGCAGACTATTTGGTGCCGTCACAAAGTAAGCTAAGCCGCCCACTGGGTATGCACTGGTGCTCGTGACGCCGCTGGCAGAGGTGGTAGTGGTCGAGTTATAGTCGCCGATGATCTGGAAGAATAGGTTTGTTCCAGGTTCAGGTCGTCCAAGTTGGCTCCAGAGTAGTTGGCTGAAGAAGTACACGTTGGCAAACAGTGCGCTTGCAAAGATGACTGGCAGGTTGCTGACGTAGAGCAGCTTGATGGGGTATCGGCTGCGGAAACCCTTGTAGCCTGCGTAGCTCATGGGTAGCTCAACGCGGACACCCTGCAAGTAGATAACCACTAGGAACACAACCACTGTGGCTATTAGACCAATCAGGGTTGGGTAGACACCGCTCGCGGTTCCAAATATCCACTGGAAGGTGCTCAAGCCGCCGCCTAAATAGGTTGATAAGGCACCGACGAAGAGTCCTGTCTGGGGGTTAAAGGCGGACCATATGATGGTCTGAGCAACCCCAGCCATGATAAAGAGACTGATGCCGCTACCAAGGCCCCAGCCCTTCTGCACAAGTTCATCCATCAACATAACGATGATGCCTGCGGCTATAAGCTGGAAGAATATCGCCAAAATTACCCCTATACCAAGCTGCGCAATATCACCATACATGCCGCTAAGGATGTAGGCGCCTGCTTGGACTGCTGTTAATAGGATGCTGAAGACTTTGCTTGCAGAGGTAAAGAGTCCTCTATCTTCGGGGTTAGATAAGTCGCATTTAATGATACCGGAACCAGCGAGAAGCTGCAAAATCAGGCCAGCAGTGACGATGGGGCCGATACCGAGCTCCATAAGCGAGCCTTTGTTTGAGGCAAAGATGACACGAAGCGATCCAAAGCTGTCAGCGGCTTCCTGGCTGACACCATAGAGCGGAACCTCGGTCATGACAAGAAAGACAACTAGGACAAGCGCTGTCCAAAAGATTTTTTCATTAAAAGAAACTTTGCGTCCGGGCTTTTTGATTTCCGGAAGAATTCTACCGATTGGTTTGAATAGAGTGAGGAATCTGCCGGCCATTTAAGGTTTTACTCCTCGGAGGCTTCTGCTTCTGCTTCGGCTTCTTGGAGTAAGAGTTTCCCGCCGGCTGCTTCGATTTTGGCTATAGCGGATTTGGAGGCTGCAGCGACTTTTACAGTAAGTTTCTTGGTGATTTTGCCTGTACCGAGTAGTTTAGTGTAGCCGAGTTCAGTAAGGTCGACTTCTGCGCCGGTAGCTATCTGATCTAGCTTTAGCAAGTTAATGGTGGATTCAACGCGATGCTTGCTTTGCGGCGAAGTGAATCCGTGTTTGCCAAAATAGCTAGGGTTTTGGGTAACGACTTTGCTCCAGAGGTGCTTGTGGCGGCCGACTTTACGGTTGCCTTTGCTACCTGTATCACGGTGCTGTCCGATACGTCCATAACCCTGTGTCCTTGAGCCTCGGAATTTCCTGATTTTTCTAAGTTTATGGGGCATGTTGATCTGCTTTTCCTATTGCTGATGATTCAGCTTTCTTTAATTTAATCTCTAGCACGCCGTTCTTGTATTTCGTGCGCGTTTCGTCTGGAATGACTACTTTCGGCAAATTTAAACTTTTATAGTATCTGCGCTCTTTTGATTTGGCAGACAGCGTGACTTTTTGATCTTTCACATTTATCTTGAAGGTTTCCTTATTAAACCCTGCGATTTCTGCAACGATTGTTATGTTATTATTATCCTGAAAAATGTCAATTAACGGTTTGACATCCTGCTTTTTAGAGTAGCGATTTGGCGGGCGGAAAGTTACTGCAGGGGCTTTACATTTCTGGGCACATTTAGTTTTTTTAACTGGCTTCGAACCGGAAATTTCATTCAAATCTAGCCATTTTCTAGTCTTTATCGTTCTTCTCCATCTTGCACTCATTGGATTTCCCCCTCCAGAGTTAACTACCCATCTTTCCGAGGAACTTATAAAACGTATCGCACATAAAGGGTTAGAAAATCCCTGACTAACAGAGCAGAGTTTAATGCTAAAACTAGCGATAACCAGGTAGTCTTGCGCAGGAGCTTCTACAGTTTCCACTATAGGTCGTCTCATAGGCAGAATTACAGGACCGGAAGCCGTCGGCGGTACAGCGCTACCGCGCTCAAATCATAGAAAAGCAGCTGTTTTTTACTTTCTCAAGAAAAACCGTTTAGCTATCAAGTATCCACCAATCAATCCAGCCGTTACTGAAGTAAGCAAATCCTTATCGAAAAGAAACCCAGCTATGAAAACAAGCATAATAGCTAATCCAGGGACAACAATGACGGATAAATGATGTGGCATCCCAGTCACCGCTGTATACGAAATATGCAATGCTTAGGATTTATGTTTTTACCCGCAAATTATACACTGCAAAACTTTCTTGACTGTTCGAAGGAGAATTCTGAATTATGTGTTTACAAAGTACATATCATAAGGGAACTCAATGCCATATAGTGAGTAAGATGAGAGCGATCGCCAGTGCAGTTGGTTCCGTCTAATTTTTGGACAGTTTAGGGCGGGGTGGGAGATTGAAAAGTCTTAAATGCACGCCACAGATACAACCGAATGTATAACATGCGACAAATGGTTGATTCCATGATAACACAAAATAGGCCTCGGGTTTTACTGGTTCTCTCTATGGTGGCGTTATGTAGCCTTGCACTGATCGGAGCTGCAAGCGCCGTTTCAGTTGAAGCAATGGCAGATAATCCTTTTCAATTTGAAGATTCAACACCCCCTCCTACCTCAACCTCACAGCCAACCTCCACGCCTGAGCCGACGCCTCGACCAGAACCCTCTGCATGGCCCACGCTCGAAATGTCGGTCACTACCTCTGCAAGTGCCAGCAACCCGAAAGTTGAGATTTCAGGCAGCCTAACGTACAACAATTCAGGGATAGAGTCGGCGCCAATATACGCCGCGTTTAGCGCTGATGGCGGAAGCACCTGGCAGAACTTCTCTCTTGTACAGACAAAAGCGGACGGTAGCTTTAGCACCGTTTGGATGCCTAACTCGACAGGCAACTATCTGTTGAGTGCTCAATGGGATGGTAACTTGACGCTACATTGGTTAACTACAACTCTAAGCCTTGCATTAACACCTGACACTGATGGCAACCAGTTCTCCGTCGTATCCAACTCATCCATAGCTGATTTAACCTATGATTCGGCAACTCGCCAACTGAGCTTTGTCACAAACACAACCACAGAATCCGCAGGGCACCTTTACATAACTGTTCCCAAGACTTTAGTCGGTGATGCTAACATGTTGCAGCTAAAAATTGATGGGACCCAACACACGTTTAGCAGTGAATCACGAGGAGACGTCTGGGTTGTCTCATGCTTGTACCCTCAAAGTGAACACTTGTTTACTGTTCATATCCCTCAAGAGACCGTCTTTACTCCGTCAGAGACGCCTTGGGTGGCTATCGTGGGAGTCTTAGTGATTGTGGTTGCGGTTGTTTTGGTGTTGCTGGTTGTTTTTCGGCGGAGACGGCGGACTGCGGCGGTGGTTGCAGAAATCCTAAAGAGTGATCGCCCCGTCTACTAACAATTTTTTCTCTATATTAACCCTAGTTTTGGGTGGGTGTAGCAGCTAGCTACAGAAAAGCGCTGTGGGTTAGAACCATATTTTTAAGCGCCTTTACGCTTAAACATTCACGCCTAGGTGGCACCCCTGTGAACTCTAAGAGAATACTTGACTTAATCGGCAACACTCCCCTTGTAGAAGTCCAACGTTTAAACCCTAACCCGGCTGTAAAATTGCTTGTCAAGCTTGAAAAGAACAATCCGGGCGGCTCTATAAAGGATCGTGTGGCACTGTACATGATTGAGCAGGCTGAAAAGTCAGGTAAGCTCTCGGGGGGCAAAACGGTTATTGAACCTACCAGCGGTAACACAGGCATCGGCATTGCTCTTGTTTGCCGAGCTAAGGGCTATGACGCCGTGATTGTTATGCCTGAAACGATGAGTATGGAGCGGCGTCAAATCCTGATTTCGCTTGGCGCTAAGGTGTTGCTTAGTGAAGGCACAAGGGGGATGGATGGCGCTGAGGACTTGGCGCGGGAAATCGCAGAGAGGAACCCTGAGAAGTATTATATGCCTAACCAATTCGCTAACATGGCTAATGTGGTAGCGCATTATGAGACCACGGCGCCGGAGATTTGGCGCGACACCGACGGCAAAGTCACCCATGTTGTTGCTGGGATTGGCACAACTGGAACACTAATGGGGCTTTCTAAGCGTCTCAAAGAGTACAATTCTGCTGTGCAGATAATTGGGGTGCAACCTGAAGTGGGAACCACCATTCAGGGTCTAAAAGATCTAAAGACCCAGCATATCCCCAAAATCTGGAACCCAAGCTTGGTTGATGAGGTATTTTATGTGAATCCGAAGACGGCGGACGAGGCGGCTCGGCTTTTGGCGCTTGAGGAGGGTATTTTTGTGGGTTCTAGTTCAGGCGCCATATTCCATGTTGCCCTGCAGAAGGCCAAGGAACTCAAAGAGGGCTTAATTGTATGCATTGCGCCTGATGGTGGCGAAAGGTACCTTAGCACTACCCTCTGTGATCCTAACTTGTGTGTTGACTGCGTTAAGAAGTATGGTATTAAATGCAGCTACAGAGACGGCAACCCTATGCTTAAGGGTACTGAATTCTAAAGCAGTCGCTTAATAATGAGTGGGTTATTCGAGGGCTGCGCATTCAAGGGTTAAGTTTGCCGCTTCACATAACAGGCGGGTTAACTCGGGTTCGATGAGCTCGTAGTTGTCTGCTTCTATATGTCGATTGTGGGGGTTGGGTTCAGCGACGCCGCGTCTTTTTAGCAAGTCAGAGGAGAGCCGGCTGCCCATGGCGAGTTCAACGTCAACGTGGCCCTGATAGTTGCTTATCCATGCGAAGTCTTTGTTTTCGAGTTTATACACAATTTTACCCTGTTTCACCATTTCGACTGCTTGGGGAACGGTATTTTTTATGAGTTGGCGAAGTTTTTCGGTTGTCTCTTTTTGAGCGGGGGTTAGGTTGTCTAAAACTTCGTTTATTGTTTGCTGTTTTTCTTGGGGTTTTTGCATACAGGAGTTTTAGTTGTAGACTCTTTTATTGCTGCTTACGTCAGAGCGGTTGATTTGGAGAACTATGTCTGTTTGATATCATGGAGGCAATATAGGACAGAGCAAGGACAGGAATTTTGCCCTTTCCAATTCCAAGTGTACTGCCTACGCCTATAACTACACCAACTCCAATGACTACAACTGTAACTATTTGGTATTTAGTAGTCATAGTCATAGCGGTGGTGATTGTTAGCGGAGTTTATTGGTTAATCAAAACCATCGAAAGAAGACTAACTTAAGACAACAGACCTTTTTCCACAACCATGCTACCCCACCCTAGCTTTCAAAACAAGTTTTTGAGTAAACTATTATTGAAAGCACCTTCATAGGGTACTTATGCGACTTCTAAGCAAAAGCTTGATCCTACTACTCATAATTTCGTTTGCCATTCCAGGCCTCAATCTACTCCCAACTACTACTGCCCAAACAATACCCAAACCGTCAGTACCAGAATTTACTGTTGAATTTAGCGCTCATCCATATGATGTGCCACCAACTTATGGAATAGACCCGTACACAGGAAAAAATGTCACCATAACAGAAGGCTATCACGTACTAAACAAGACTATAGAGGTCACGATTAAAAATCAACCATCCAATCCTTATAGCTTATATTATAATGTTAGCATGAAAGGGCATTATGAAAATGATTGGACGTACATCCCTAATGATGACAAAGGTTACCCTGCTTCAGATTCGGATTACACTGTTATTGCAATTTCAGAATACTATAGCAGACCTGCTGGCGTAGAGAAAGTTACTGACCCCATTCAGATAGATTTCAGAGTTGAGGCACTTATAGGATATTATACTCGAATTTATGACGAATATGTTTTTCCGATTGGAAAACTGTATCACGACGTTTTTACTGGCGAAACAAGCAGTTGGAGCAACACACAAACCCTGACTCTTACTCAGATATCAATTCTATCTCCCAAGGCAGAGAGATATACTGTTTCCTATGTTCTTATATCCTTCATATTGGATAACCCAACGTTAGAAATCAAGTACAGCCTTGATAACCAAGAGAATGTTACTATTACTGGAAATACAACTCTTACTGGTTTGTCTAACGGTCTACATAACTTAACAGTTTACGCAATGGATGAAGCATGGGGAGTTGGAACCTCAGAAACAATTATTTTTAATGTGGAAGCACCAGAGACTTTCCCTATTATCCCTGTGGCTGCTGGCATCATAATTGCCGTTGTTTTCTTTGGTTTATTGCTTCTTAGAAGGCATCGGAAAACCGCTAACTCAAAGCAGTAAACCTTTTTCCACAGCCATTTTTAATAAGTGCCAAGGTAAGCAATAATTAACCCTAAAATAATGTACTTAAAACGTCGAAACATCAAAAATCTCAAAGAAAAAGCGTCTAAAACGACTTATCCATATGTAGAGTCAAGGCTGGGTTGAACCTATACTTAAAAGAAACGCAAAGAGAAGGTCGCCTACTACTGTTACAAAAAAGGCAAAATAGAAAAAGCAGGCTACGGCATGTGCGTTGGGGGGTCGGTTACCATCAGGGTTAATGAACTGGTTACGCCTGCGACTTTCTTTATCCGCTTCTTAGTCATGTTCTTTAGGTCGTCAATCGAGTCCGCCCTAATCTTCACAAACAAATCATACACGCCATACAATGCATGGGCTTCCTCAACGCCTTTGATACTTCGCAGGTTATCAACAACCTTGTCGGGGGCGTCTAAACCCGTGCTCAATAACACAACTGCTGAAACCATATCTCAAACCTCTTAAATCAGAGTACTGCGCAGTGAAATAGTTAAGATTGTGTTGTTGCACAAACGCAGCCACAAAAGCCATGAGACAGCTCGATTATCATAACGCATCGACTTTGTTTGTGAGGTTGCTTCAGGCGTTGCACAACACACCTTTATATGTCAACAAATCTGCCCATCCTTGGAGATGCATTTGGTTAGACTTTCAACAAGAAACTATGACAAAATGGCCCTCATCGACCAACTGAAGCTAGCAGGGTTTGAGGAATCCATTGCATACACCATAACTGACCGCGTAGAACAAAGAAAAGCAAAGGAATGGACACAGGATATGGGGCGCCAAGAAGCCATAAGACAAGCTCAAGACCTACTGCAGAAGTCACATGCAGCGCTGGATAATTTCAGAACCGCCACACTGAGCACTACCGGTGAACAGGATCACAGCTTCAGAGAAGAACACCCACCTACCCAGCGATCCGCAGATAGCGGCGTTGGCTAGCTGTCTTCTGCGTCTTCTTTGGCCAGTTCAGTTGCGATTTCATCAGTGTGACTTACCGCGTTTTTGCGTGTCTCGCGTTTACTTGGCGGTTCTTGTTCGCGTCCCCGCATGAACCCTTCCTCGGCGGCGGTCATCTCGTCACCGTCTAGCATAGCTTCGCGCGTGTCAGTGTCATAGATGTCGTCGGTCTGTTCCTGTCGGGTTTCTTTGTCAAGTGGGGGTCCATCGTAGAAGTAGGGGGGCGGCTTTTTACCCTTAACTCTGTTGCTCATACCAATACCTCGTTTTGTAACGTTTTAGCTCTTGAGACAATGTGCTTTGGTTATCTTTTATTGGTATGTGGTGGACGCTAAACAATCACAAAAACAAAAAATGAAAAAGGGTTAGTGCGAGAACATCTTCTCATAGGGGCGACTTGAAATCGGCAGAATCTTGTAGAACTTTGCCGACAAGATAGCGCTTGGGTCGCCGCCGAAGTAACCGCAGTAATCCTTGACTAGCTTCTCGATGGTTTTCATGTCGCGTTTGCCAGCTGGCTCCACTTTGGTGCCTGCTTCAGGCGTAAAGATTTCGCCTCGTTGGTAGAGTACGCCGCCGTGCATGCCTGTGCCGATGAAGCGGGAGTCGCATTTCTGGCCTTCTTTGAGGTTTAAGCCTAAAGCCAGGATGATGCCGCCTGCCATGTACTCGGCCAGGAAGTCGCCTGCTGTTTCGCCAAAGACCAGTGTGGGCACTTTTTGCTCGTATTGCTTCATGTGGATGCCGACGCGGTAGCCGACGTATTCTTTGACGAATATGCGTCCGCCTCGCATGCTGTGGCCCGTTAGGTCGCCTGCATGGCCGTGGATGACGATTTCGCCTTCGTTCATGGTGTTGCCGGTTGCGTCTTGGGCGTTGCCGTGGATGGATATGCGGGGGCCATTTAGGAAAGCGCCTAAATCGTTGCCGGGGGTGCCGTATACTTCTATGTCGATGTTGGCGTTGAGGTCGGTGCCGATGTAGCGTTGTCCACAGACATTGTGCAGTTGGATTTTTTCTATGCCGCCTCTTTGGACTATGGCACGTAGGATGCTGTTGAGGTCTCGGTAGTAGATGCCTTCAGCGTCGACTTTGACGACTTTGCCTTGGTAGACTACTCGGTTTTCGTATTGGGGGTCGATTTCTGTAGAGTTAACTCGTTGGGGTACCTGCATACTGTTTATGCTCCTGCCATTTTAACACCTAAGATTTCCAGTTCTTTCGCGTTTAGGCCAACTGCCCGTAGTGCAAGTCGGTTGCCGCGTAAGCTTTCGATTGCGTTGATGCCCATGCCGCCCATCATGTCTTTAATCTCATGGCTCCAACTGTGGAGGAGGTTAATGAGGCGCTGTGATGCGATGTCTGGGTTGAGACGTTTGCTAATCCAGGGGTCACTTGTAGCGATACCCCAGGGGCACTTGCCTGTGTAGCAACGTTGACAGACCGTGCAGCCCATAGCCACCAATGCCGCTGTTGCGACGTAGACTGCATCTGCGCCCAATGCGATTGCTTTGAAGACGTCAGCGGAGCTTCGGAAGCCGCCTGCAGCAACGATGGAAGCTCGGTTGCGTATGCCTTCGTCTCGTAAACGCTGATCCACCTGTGCTAATGCTAGCTCGATGGGTATGCCGACGTTGTCTCGGATGACTTTAGGTGCTGCGCCTGTGGAGCCTCGGACACCGTCTATGGCTACGATGTCTGCGCCCGCACGGACGATGCCGCTTGCGATGGCTGAAATGTTGTGAACCGCTGCTACTTTGATTGATATGGGTCGGGTGTAGTTGGTGGCTTCCTTGATGGCGTAGATTAGTTGGCGGAGGTCTTCGATGGAATATATGTCGTGTTGGGGGTAAGGTGAGAGCGCGTCTGTGCCCTGTGGGATCATGCGGGTTTTGGCGACGGGTTCGGTGACTTTTTCGCCGGGTAAGTGGCCGCCGATGCCTGGTTTTGCGCCTTGACCAATCTTTATTTCGACTGCGGCACCTGCGTTTAGGTAGTTGGGGTGTACACCGAAACGTCCTGAAGCAACTTGGACGATGGCGTGATCGCCGTATTGGTAGAGGCTCTTGTCGAGTCCGCCTTCGCCTGTGTTGAAGTAGGTGCCACAAGCCGTCGCTGCACGAGCTAGGGATTCATGTGCGTTTAGGCTGATGGCTCCGTAGGACATGGCGGAGAACATTATGGGTGTGTCTAGACAGAGTTGGGGTGCGAGTTTAGTTTTGAGTTCAGGCATACCGTCTTTGAAGTCTACCTCGATGCGGTCGGGTTTGGAGCCGAGGTAGGTGCGGATTTCCATAGGTTCCCGTAGGGGATCTATAGAGGGGTTGGTGACTTGGCTGGCGTTAAGCACTATGCGGTCCCAGTAGCTGAAGGCGGGTTTGTCGTTGCCCATGCCCGTGATCTGGACGGCGCCGCTTTCTGCATGACGCTTTAGGTCGCGGATGGCTTCGACGGTCCAGTTAGCGTTGTCTCGGTTAGCGTTCGGGTTCTTTCGTATGGTGATGGCGTGTGTGGGGCAGAAGGTTACACATCGTTGGCAGTTAACGCAGTTTTCATCTTTGGTGACGATGGCGTCGGTTTCTTGGTCATAGCAGTGGCTCTCATAGGTGCATTGGTTAGTGCAGACTTTGCAGCGGATACAGCGTCGGGGGTCACGTTCGACGAGGTATTCGGGGTTTAGATAGGTTTTCATGTTCACTTTATTGGCCTCCGTTAGGTCGGCTCTTTAAGCGTGCAATTACGGGTTCGCCGCCACGTGGACACCAGAAACGATCCAGTTTGGGGGCAACCAGACGCATAGCGGCCTCTTCTGAGGAAATGTAGACTACGTCGCCCCGTTGGCCTGCAACCATTGGACGCAGCTTTATACGGTCAGTTAAGCCGATCATTTCTCCATGATGAGCGATGACTATGCTAAACGGCCCGTTCATAAGCAGGCTACCGTAGGTTTGACGTAGCACACGCATTAGCTCTGCCTGTTTGGGTTCCATGCGATCGATTTCGCCCCATAGCGGCGAAGCAAACACCTTCACTAGCAACTCTTCTGGGAGATGTTGGCGTCGCATGAGTAGGTCGACTGCGTAAGCGATGACTTCTGTGTCGGTCTGCATGGTGCATTTGTAGCCGTGCATTTCGAGGTAGCGGCGGTTGATGCCATAGCTGGAGAGTTCGCCGTTATGGACAACGGTCCAGTCTAGTATGTTGAATGGGTGTGCACCGCCCCACCAGCCGGGGGTGTTGGTTGGGAAACGGCTATGGCAGGTCCAGAGGTAGCCTTGGTAGTCTTCGAGGCAGAAAAAGTCAGCTACGTCTTCGGGGAACCCGACGCCTTTAAAGACGCCCATGTCTTTGCCGCTGCTAAACACGAAAGCCTTGCCGCTCTCAGTGTTTACGCGCATGATGGCTTCCACTACGTAGTCTTCTTCTGATTGGCCTTGTGGGCGACGCTTCTTGGGTGCGGCGAAGTAGCGCCAAACCACTGGTGGATCTTGGACGTTGGCGGGTTTGGTCTGCATTTCTTCGTCATAGATGATGTCGAAGCGGGAGGCGAGGATGCGATCGGTCTTTTCTTTTGCCTCTTTGCTTAGGTACATGACGTGGAAGGCGTAGTAGTCTTTGAATTGTGGGTAGATACCGTACACTGCGAAGCCTCCACCCAAGCCGTTGCCGCGGTCATGCATGTTAACCATGGCTTTGACAGGATCTTTGCAGCCAAAGCGTGCTCCGCTGGTGTCCATCATGGCAAATATGCCGCAGGCTGAGAAGTCCTTGTCGTCGCCATAGGGGTTGATTATCTTTTGATCGTATTGATCCATTACATTATCACACTCATTTTCTTCTGCAGACTAACCGGCAGGGTCGCTAAGCCAAAGTTGTCTGCTAACAGTTGGTCTTTGAATTTCTTTACATTTACAGCGTTCTTCATTAAATAGAAGAGGACGCCAGAGAGTTCGATGCAGCCCACAAAGGTTAACCCAACGAGTTGGTTGTTTTTAAGTACAGCTTTCTTGTACACCTTACGCTCAACATCTAGCTTAGTTAATACCTCAAGGGCGGGGTCATCTTTGGGGTTAGCTAAACCAACGGATATGATGGGTAAACCAAAGTATTTGAGGCTGCTCATGCTAGTTCCCCCATTATAGAGCGCTTTTTGGCCAGCCATGTTATAGCCGGCGACTTTGCCTTCCTCGACGGCTAGCGGCCAAAGCGGCAACGTGCGGTTCTGGCCTAAGATGAAATCGTAAGCCTCTGCAACGTCGCCTGCAGCATAAACATCTGGCACACTGGTCTGCATAGAGTTGTCGACTACTATGCCACGGTTGACTTTAATTGCTGAGCCAACTGCGAGGTCTGTTCGGGGGATGACGCCGATGGCGATTATGACTAAGTCGCAGGGCACCGTATCACCCTTGGTTAAGACGACGCCTCCGACGGCGCCTTCGTTGCCTTGTTTGCCGATGATCTTCTGCACAGACTGACCCGTAACTATATCCACGCCAGCAGCCCGCACAACCGACTCAACCAACTCCGAAGCCTGGGCATCAAGCAGTAAACTTAGGATTTTATCCTGCAACTCAACCATAGTAACCTTCAAGCCACGCTTACTTAGCGCATCAGTTACGCTCAACCCAATCAAGCCGCCCCCGATAACAACCGCGGACTTTGCGTTGACTGCAGCTATTTTGGCGGAAAGAAGCTGCGCATCGCCAAGAGTAGTGAAGGTGAATACACCGTCTTTTTCTTGGCCCTCCATCTTTGGCACAAAAGGCTTCCCGCCGGTAGCAAGCAGCAGCTTCTCGTAGGGGATTTGCGTTCCGTCTTCTAAGGTAACGGTTTTCTGGGTTAGGTTTAGTGCGGTGGCTTTTTTGCCAGTGACTATTTCGACGTTGTTTTGGCTCCAAAAGCTGTCGCTTCGGCACTTCATTTTAGCTACGTCTGCTTTGCCGCTGACAAAGTCGCTGATCATGGGGCGACTGTACTGTGTGCAGGTTTCGTCGGAGATGACGGTTAAGGCGCCTGCTGGGTCAACTGCTCGTATGGCTTCTACTGCACCGGTACCTGCAGCGGAAGCACCCACTATCACGTACTTGGCCATTTTAGGGTTTCACCTCATATAAGACCAACGCCTGTTGGGGGCAGTTGGTGACGCATGCTGGCGCAGGGAGGCCCTGACAGAGGTCGCATTTGGTGACGACACGGTTTTCTTTGTCCATCTTTATTGCGCCGTAGGGGCAGACCATGATGCAGGTCCAGCAGCCCATGCATTTTTCTTTGTTATGCTTCACTTCGCCTGTTTTTGGGTCCTTTGTCATGGCGCCAGTTAGGCATGCAGCGACGCAGGGGGCGTCTTGGCAGTGGCGACATTGGATGGCAAAGGAGACGGGTTTTTGAATTTCCCGGCGGATGCGGCTTTGGGGTTTGGGGCGTTCGCTATTGTAGGCTTTTATGGGGTCTTTGGTTTTTGAGTGTGCGGTGGTGCAGGCGACTTCACATAGGCCGCAGCCGATGCAGATTTCTTGTTTAGCGAGAATTTTTTTCATGTTTTATTCATCCTTGCAGTGGTGTGTTAGCATGGAGATGTGGAGATCTATGTCGCATGTGCAGTGCACAGCTCGGCTAACGGTGAGTTGTTTTTGGTTTTTTATTATTACTTTGCAGGTGTTTTGCGACATCTCGGGGTCCTCATCTGGTTGATTAGAAAACCCAAATAGCATGTATTCTATATAACGTTGTTGAAAATCATTTATATGCCAGTCAACGAAGAATGTTATACACATGAATCATATATCACGGTGACAAGTTTGGCAGAAAAAGACCTCGGATTCCGCAGAGTCCAATGCACAGGCAGAGGCTCATATATCATCTCCCTCCCCAAAGAATGGGTCGAAGACATAGGCCTTAAACGAGGCAGCGAAATCGCCTTCAACATCCAACCCGACAACAGCCTCTCACTAGTACCACGAAAAATCCTTGAAAAAGAAGGAAAAAACACCGTCACCAAACAAAAAGAATACGTCATAAACATCGACCCCAAAGAACCCCCCGAAGTCGCCCTACGCTTACTCCGAGCACTCTACGCCATCGGAGCCGACATCATACACATACACTTCAAAAACGTAAAAGACACCACCAAATACAAAGCCGAAATCAAAAACTTTGTACGTGACAAATTCCTCGGCGCCGAAATCATCGATGAAACCCCAGACGAAATCATCCTTCAAATCCTTATCAAACACAGCGAATTTGGCATCGAAAAAGCCGTCCGACGCATGGCCATCGTAGCCCTAGCCGCCAACCGAGACGCCATAGCCTCTTTTAAGGATCCCACCACCGAACTCTTTGAAAGCGTCATCCATGCCCGAAACGACGTAAACCGCATCGGCCTCTACATTGTCCGCCAACTAAAATACGGCATAGAACGCAACCTCTACCGGGAACTAGGCTTTAGCAACCCCAAAGAATTCCTGCTCTACCGCATAGCCGTAAACGACATCGAAATCATAGGTGAAAATGCACTCAACATCGTAAACCATATAGGTGCATTCCAGAAGCTCATCAACAGCGAAACTTTGTTTGTTAAAAATCCGCTAGATGAGGAAGTGTTTTCTCAACTATCCAACTATTTCAGCAATGCACAGCAGATGTATGAGGATTCGGTTAAGGCAGTTTTCAAGCGGGACTATAAAGATGCAGAGAAGCTTATTTCAAAACGCGAGTCACTAATCCCGATGGAGAACGAGTTGATGATGCTGATTTCAAGCAAAAAATTCGACCCCAATGTTGTTTCAATTCTGCGTTTGATCTTTGACAGCACAAGGCGAATCATGGATTACAGCCGTAACATGGCGGAATTAACGCTAAACCGCACTGTAGAGGAACTCTGCTCAACACTAACCTACCGATAACCTTTCTCTACATTTTCCTGCCTATTGCCTGCTTGCGAGAACTACACTGATACAAACATATTTGCCAAACTAAAAAAACGGCTTTTTGCATCCAAGAAGAGTATTTAGTGCTCCGGCCGGGATTTGGACCCGGGTCGCCGACTCGAGAGGCCGGCATACTTGACCGGACTATACTACCGGAGCGCTTTTTTTAGCCAACAATTGTTCGCTCTTAGAGATAAATAGGTTTTTGTAAGCTTTCGACTAAAACCTATCTCAGATACGCCTCTAGAAGAAAAGGATGATTATACTAAATCAAAAAATATCAAAAAAATAAGAAATGTTAGGGGTGGAAGATTTACTCTTCCATGCCGCCCATTCCGCCAGGGCCTGCTGGGGCTTTGGGCGCTTTAGCTGTGATAACATCGTCGATGCGTAGGATCAGTGCAGCAGATTCAGAGGCAGATTTGATGGCTTGTTCTTTGACCATGATTGGTTCGATGACGCCGTTTTGGATGCTGTCCTGTAGTTTGCCAGTAAAGATATTGACACCCATGTTTTTACCTTCGGCTTTGTCGTGTACACTGCGCATTTCAACGAGGATGTCGATGGGTTCTAAGCCTGCGTTTTCTGCTAGCGTGCGTGGAATGACTTCGACTGCATCTGCGAAGGCTTCAATTGCGAGCTGTTCGCGTCCGCCGACTTTAGTTGCGTATTTGCGGAGTTCTTTTGCGATTTCGATTTCGATTGCTCCGCCGCCTGGAACAATTTTATTGTTTTCTACAACATCTGATACGACGGATAAGCAGTCGGTTATGGCGCGTTCTGCTTCGTCAACCATACGTTCTAAGCCTGCGCGGATAAGTATGGCTACGCTGTGAGGATCTTTACATTTCTCGACGAAGATTAGTTTGTCATCGCCGATCTTGCGTTCCTCAACTAGGCCTGCGCTGCCGAGGTCTTCCTTCTTGAGGTCATCGAGGTCGCTGACGATTCTTGCACCTGTTGCGCGGGCGAGTTTCTCCATGTCGGATTCTTTTACTCGTCTTGCTGCGATCATGCCTTCTTTAGCTAAGAAGTGCTGGACCATGTCGTCGATGCCTTTTTGGCAGAAGATTACGTCTGCTCCTGAGGCCTTTAGTTTGGTCACCATGTCTTCCATCATGGAGTTTTCTTGGTCAAGGAATGCTTTCATTTGTGAGGGATCTTTGATTCTGATCTCAGCGGAGATTTCGGTCTTTTCAATTTCTAAGGCGCTGTCAAGTAACGCGATTTTGGCGTTTTCTTTCATCTTTGGCATGCCTGGGTTGACGACTTCTTTGTCAATTATGATGCCTTGGATGAGTTGGGTTTCAAGTAGGCTTTTGCCTGTTTTCTTGACGAGTTGGATGTTGTCGATGTCTGCGATGGTTTTGTCTCCGCGGGCTTCAGCAATCTGCTTCACTGCGTCGATACTGATTTCTGCGAGGTGCTCGCGTGCGGCGCCGACTGCTTTGCTACTCATTGATGTTAATGCAACCTTGAGCAAAGTTTGACGATCGTTTATGTCGAGTGGAACGGAGGTTTGGTTGATAACCTCTATGGCTTTCTGAGATGCCTTTCGGTAGCCGCTCACAAGGATAGTTGGGTGGATGTTTTGGTCAAGGAGCTCTTCGGCTTTGCGGAGCAACTCACTTGCAATGACGACTGCACTTGTGGTTCCGTCGCCAACCATATCATCTTGGGTTTTAGCAATTTCAACCATCATCTTTGCAGCAGGGTGTTCTACGTCGATTTCTTTGAGGATGGCTGCGCCGTCGTTGGTTATGGTGATGTCGCCTATGCTGTCGATTAGCATCTTGTCCATGCCTCGTGGACCTAACGTAGTTTTTAGGACTTCACCGATTACTCGGGCTGCCATGATGTTGTTTCGTTGGGCTTCTTTGCCTCTGCTTCGTGTGGTTCCTTCTTTTAAGATGAGGACTGGCTGTCCTGAACCTGTAGTTGTTAAATACGCCATACTGTTATCCCTCTAGTAGAATGTTTTTTCGGTTTATTGCAAAACCCCGAACGTGGATATAAACTTTAAGGCGCTTTGCAGCTCTTGTATGTTTAAGGGTTGGGGGATTTAAGTTGTTTTTGGTTCTGTTATCAGACGGGCACGAATTGGGCTCTATGGGATAGGTTTTATTTGAAATTTCTTGCCATCGGCTTTACAGATATCCCTAACAAGACCCTTTCCCATCATGCAGACGGTGCTTATACCAAAGGTGCCACCTGACCATTGTCCAACCATATAGAAGTTCTTAAGACCAGGCAAAGTTTTGCTGACGCCAGTTTTGTTTATGTCCTTGGCTAAATCTGAGGGGGCTGGCCATGGCTGTGCAAAACCCCTAAAGCCCCCAGTCCAGTGCTCAACAGAGACGGGTGTCACTACATCAACAGATTCTATTTGGCTCTTAAATTTGGGGAAGCGTTTGTCCAGTCTTTCTGCAACTTCGTCGGCGATTTGGCGTTTTTGTTGTTTGTAGGCAGCGGTGTTTTGTGAGAGGTTTTTCCAGTAATCATAGTTTGAGTCGAAGTTTACTTTTATAACCGTTTTTCCTTGGGGGGCAAGGGTTGGGTCAAAGTTTAGGATTTCGATATCAAGCTTATCGCGGGGCGTGTCTTCTACATTGAGAGGTTTGTCTAAGAATAGAACCATAGCATGCGGTTCATTAACAAAATCCCGCTTAACACCATACCAAACCTCCAGCCCGAACGATTGCGTTTTGGGGTATGACTTGTAATAGGCGTCGATTAATGGAGTCGTATATTTCCCATCAAGCATGCCGAAAATCGTTGAGTATCCATCGGCAGCAGAAACCACTAAATCGGCAAAATGCTCTGAGTCATCTTCAAGTTGCACACCCTTAGCGACGTCCTCCTTAACAATGATTTTCTTGACTCTTGATTTGTAGTGAACTTTACCGCCCAGTGATAGGTAGCTGTTTTCGATGTTTTTAGACAACGCTGCAGAACCACCGATTGGCCACCCAGCATCCCCAACGCTCAGCATGGATAGAAAAATAATTGGGATAAATACAGGCACCTCCTGTATGTCATATTGGATTGTTGGGAACGCTTTTTGGAGGAAGGGATCAGCGAACTTTTGGCTGAACTCCTTTAACGGTGTTTTTGCATACTTCATCAATGTACCCATAAGAGGCAACATCTTTAGTTTAGCGCCTGCCCCACCAAATAAGGCAGAAAAGACATCATGACCCCTGAATTTCTTAACAGCGCGAACAAATTCATCTATTACCGCGGCATCTGTGGGCGAGAGTCCTTTTAGGTGTTTCTCGAGTTTTTCAGGGTCAGAGTAAACAGTTAAGGCTTTCCCGTCTGCTTCCACTTGGACAAACTCGTTAAAACCATAAACGCTTGTGTTTCTTAGCGCTCCAAGCTCATCCCACAAACGATTGTATAAAGAACCAGTAGGCTTAGTTGAGACGCCAAAAATGTTGTGTACAGCGTAATCAAAATTGTAGTCGCCTCGCTTCCACGAGACGCAGACCCCGCCGGGCTTGTTTTGCATCTCAAAGATTTGAGTATTGTAACCGTTCATTTGGGCATAGCAGCCAGTGGATAGACCTGCCAATCCAGCGCCGATAATAATGACGGAGTTATTAGGCATCATTTTTCACCATTAAACCTTAACGTATGGTACACCTAAAAAAAGTAAAAATAAATACATTTGTTTTTTAAAAAAGTGAAGATAAGCATTTATCTAGTTTGGCGGGGAACATCTCCTGAAGCTTACATAAGAAGCACAAGATACAACAACTTTTGATGCGACTAGCTGCTATTTAGTTGATTTAACGTAAACTTCTACCTTAACCGCTGCTGCCTCCGAACCTAAAAAGTCTGGCAGTGAACCGCTCCATTTTGGAGTCGAATCGGCTGTGAAGCCTACCGTTTCTGAGATGCCCCGCCAGAGCATCGCTTTATCATAGTCCCTTGCGTCCTGTGGCATAAATTCAAAGATGCTCCTGCTAGCCACTATGACTAGTTTTTTCTTCATGCGGCTAATGGCGACGTTTATACGGTTGAGGTTGAGTAGGAAGTCGCTTTCCGTTCGGACGTAGTCGGGATCGCTGACGCAGCTAGAGATGATGATGAAGTCTGCTTCGCCGCCTTGGTAGCGTTCGACGGTGTCTACTCGTGTGTCTTTGGAGCCTCCAGGTAGTAGGTTCTTTAACAGTCCTTTTTGGGCGTTGTGAGGCGTAATGATTCCGACTTTGTCCGTGGGTGAACTTCGAACTAAGGCATTGACGATGGCTGCTTCGACAAGGTTGGATTGGAAGCTCTCTGCCTCATCATGCACCACCAACACAAACACGTTCTCGGGTTCCAAAACCACGCCTAATCCCTCGGTTGGAGCCTTTGGCGGAGGCAACGTTTCAGTTCGGTTAGAGCGGAAGTCGATATTGTCTTTCTCATAAACCCATTCACGTAGAAATTCAGCGACGATGGAGTGACAGCGGTGGCTTTCACTGAGCCGCTCGGCAGGAATCGGCGCGGAATGCTTGCAAACGATGCGCTCCAAGCCTAAATCCTCATTTCTTAGTAACCGCAAGAAATCCATGGCAGATAGGAAAGACGCCATTTCCTCGAGGGTTCGGCGGTCTTCTTTTTCCCAGTTATGTGCTACAATAGGCGGGAGCTGGCGATGGTCGCCTGCGACTAGGATTTGGCTGTTCTTGGTTAGGAAACTGCCTGAGAGGATGAGTTCGGGGAGCCGCATCATGCTCGCCTCGTCGACCACTAGCAAATCAAAGAAGCCTTCGCCCCAAGGCGGCTCTTTGTCGCCGATTTTCTTCATCAACCCATAGAGCCCAGGCGGAGTCAAGCAAAGCACCAATGGAGCGCCGATGATGCTATTGGCGGTTAGTGAGGTTTGGTTCATGAGGCAGTCAGATATTTCCTGCACCGTATCGGGGTCGTCATTATAGTTAAAGTACTTGACACCCGGCAGCGCCGTTTCTCTATTAACGTCACTGCTCATGACACGGTAGATGCGTAGGTCTTTGAGGTCTTTGCCGCCCTGGCTTGTGTATTCTTCCCAGCAGCAGGCGAGTTTGGCGACGAATTCTTGGATGGCTTTATGGGTTGGAGCTACCATGAGGACGCGACAGCGGCTGTTAGCTCGATGCGCTGCAATATGTGCCAAAACGGTTAGCTGCAGCGTTTCGGTTTTACCTGTCCCCGGCGGGCCTTGAAGCATAACGATAGGTTCTTCGCTAAACACGCGTTCAACAAAGCGTTTCTGCTCGGGATTAGGCGGATGTCGCCGATGCTCCATCCAACTCAGAAACGGGGCTGCCGCTGTGGGCGAGAGGGCGGTGTGTGTGGAGCCGCCAGTTTTACCAGCTAAATAGGCCGCCAGTTGGCAGTATAGGACGTTGTTGGCTGCATAGTCGAGACATTTGGCTGCACGGTCGCTGATGATGTCATCGGCGAGTTCGTCTAGGATATAGTATCTGCCTGCTTCGAAGAGCTGCATAAACTTGTTTTGTGCTTTCTCGGGGTCGGTTGTCGGCAGGTTGTGCCATGCGCTGTATTTGCTACCTTTGCCCCTTGGCCAAGAGACGACTTTTATGGTGATTTCGAGTTTGGCCACATCCACCATTTCTACGATGGCGCGGGCGGATTTTTCGACTTCCGAGGGGGAGCGTTTCTCGGTTTCCTCAAATTGTCCTTGTGTGTTTTTGCTTAGTTCGGTGACGACCATCCAGTCGCCGCTGCTTGAGCCGTCGGAGCCTTTGATGCGACACGCGTTGGCAACACATTCGGCTTTGGGTAGCCCAATGCCTTCATAGATGAGTTTTCCACGGACAATAAAGTCCCGTTCGAATTCGTCTACTTGGGTACACTGGAAAATCACCGATCGCCCCGAAGCCACACGTTGATAGGGCAACATAGCGTAATGCTGATACATTTCTTGGCGCTTAGAGAAGTACTCCAGGTCAAGGAACTCGCGGCAGCTACGCTCTAAAGTGGATTCGCCTAATGAGAACTCGCTGATTTTAGGCACCGCAATTGGCTTCTTACCCAACCGCCTGTTTCGAATGTTAAGTGACCGCTCGATGGTCTCCAGTGCCATACAGATTTTCTGACCCATCAAGTTAAGTTCCTCGTCTGTAATGCGGCGGTTCTTCTGAATGTAATCGCACCATTTCCGCTTATCTAACAGGATTTTAGCTGGACCCTTGACTTGTTCAAAGTTGTCGAGACGTCCTTTGGCACCCCATAAGTACTCTATAGGGATTTGGTCGCCGAAACGTGCCCGGGCAGGGTAGTAGCCGTCGTTTTTACCCTCTTTCAAGAAAGCTATGGTGCCGTCTTTATTTCTGTGAAAAGGCAAAGAATAGTTGAAGAAGCCATCACGAAAAACCATGGCTAAGTCGACTATGGTGCCGTCTTTGCGTTTGGCTTTCCATTGGTTGCGGTCAAAGAAGCAGGCTTGCTCAAGGATAGGCAGCAACCCTGAACTGTGGAAGCGAAGCGCCTTGCGATGTGCAACCTCATCTTGCAATATGGAAAACATGGGTTGGTCGATGGCTTGCCGCAGCCCCAACAGGTCACGAACCGCCCGTGCGCTGATTAGGGAGGGTTGGCGGCACACCGCTTTCATGAGTACGTCGCGTTCTTGGCGGCTAAAGAAGTAAAGGTGAATGGGTGCTTCCTCGGGGCTGCCGACAGCGTTTGCTACTTTTGTAATTGCCTCTGTTAGGCCCTTGAAGAATGCCTCCATCATCGCGCGTTCTTCGTCTATGCATTGGTTGCGGTCGTCTGGGAGGCTACCGATTACCTCTGAAACGTAGAGGAGTTCGCCTCGGTAGCGGGTGCAGTTGACTTTGGCGCTTAACATCGAGACAACATCAAGCATGTAGTCCCATTCAACAAAGAGATAGACCCGAATCATGCCGTCGGGGTTGTAGAGAAGCGCCGAGTCCATTCCCGCGGCGGGGCTGTCTTCAGGTAGGGTACCGTAGCCTGTGCCAGTCAGCCAGGGCATCCAGCGGCTTTTGCTGGCATATGGGCTGGGTCGGATGCCGCCAAGCATAAACTGCGCCCGCTGGATTAGCCAATCAAGCTTTGCGCCGACGATGGGGTCAGTGGATAGTTCGTGGACTTTCTGGTGGTCTTTGGCGGGGATGGTTCTGAAGTCATAGGGGCGCAGGTTCATGTTGTCGACTACAGGCTTTAGCTTAGCTAGGTCCTCAAGTTTTGTTATGCCATGGTGTCTTAGCGCTTTCTGTTCTCCTCGACTCAGATTAAGCAGTGCTATGCTTTCGTTCTCTACGGCGCAAACGATGCAGCATTCGTTAAAGCCGCAGTTGTCACATCGCCAACACAACTGGTACTCAACAGCCTCAATTGGGGTGTTATGGATGCGGTTTAATTCCCCGTTTCTGGCTAGGAGGCGCTCTACGTCTTGAATAAGGGGGCTTAGTTTGAACTTCGGGAGGCTATCGGGGTCGAGGCTCTCGAGGCTGGTTTCGCGGTTGATGACGCCTCCTTCGATTTCCACCTTGGCAGATAAGCCGCCTAACTCCCTTGAAAGCAGGATAACATAGATGGCAACTTGGATACGGTGAGCGGTCTGCTCCTTCCAACTGGATTTTAATTCAAAAATGCGTACCCGCACTTTGCCGTCCTTGAGCGGCCAGATAGCGATCAAGTCCGCAATACCCTTAACTTCCCAGACACCAATGGGCCCCTTCATGGGCACTTGGTAGAGCAGTATGGGGCTACCTTCGGGGTTTTCCCCTTGGCTGATAGTGTGCTCGATAATATAGCGCAGGTTATTCATGGAGTCTTTGGCTTTTTCCCAGCCATGTTTACCGTACGCTTTGGGGTCATAGCAGGTAAAATCGTGGTACTCTGCGGCTTTGGCTCGGAGTTCCTCCACTTTCTTCTCTTCTAGTGCCTTGCCTGTGCCGTAGAGTAGGGGGCTGATGGGTTTGAAGGCTTCCAGCCAAACTCTCTTGCGGACTTCTTTACCTTCGAATTTGAGCTTAAAGAATCGGGGGCAACAGTTGAAGCGAATGTACTCGGCGATACCTGATGCGGTTAGGGTACCTTCGCTTTCTTCTTCATCGTCGTCTAATGCAACTTCGATGCTGAAGTCATCTTCGATCGTTCCCCTCGCACCTCACATATGCCTTTTGCTGACTATTCATGTGAGGAAGCTTTTGTATGTATCTAGCGAAAGTAGATTCAGGAGAAATAAGTTTGAATAGATAAAAAGCAAAGAGGTGAAAAGAGCTATTTTTTCTGTCCTTTTGGCGGAAGCTGACTAAGTTTGGCTTTTTTCGAAGCTTCTTTTTCACGTTTGGCTTTCTTTTCTTGTTCTTTGCGAGTGTTAATGTTTTTCTTTTTCATGTTAGGCATATGGACACCCTTATTTGCAAATCAAAATGTTTTGGTTACTCTAAAGTATTGCTCTCTGATTCAGCCAAAATAGGAAAAAGTGAAATCCCAAAAAGGGATTAAGATTCCTGATTAGCGCGGGTGGCTTTGTTATTGTGGATTTCGCTTAGTTTTAGCAGGAAATCCTTGTAGATTTCTATGGCTTGGAGGTACTCTGCTATTTTGATGTGCTCGTCAGGTGTATGGTCTAGATGGCCATCGCCGGGGCCATAAGTTACGATGGGAAGCTGCATGGCTTTGCCTAGAATGTTCATGTCGCCGGTGCCAGTTTTTCGGAGCAGTGTGGCGGGTTTGTTGATGACCCTGCGAACTGACGATGCAAGTACATTAACGATGGGGGTGGCTTTGCTGGCTTCAAACGGTTCTACGGTATCTGTCACTGAGGTTTTTATGCTGACCTTCGGATTGCTGTTCTGGTAGGCCTCAATTATCTTTAGCATCTTCTCATAAACCTGCGAGGTAGTGTACTGGATGGGGACGCGTATGTCGAGGTTCATTTCGGCCTCAAAGGGTATAACAGAGTTGCCGCGGCCACCCACCATACGAACAAGGCAAACGGTGATGGCAGTGAACGGTGTTTCCTGCGGCTCAATCGAGGGGAAAGTGCACGCCGCCCGAATCCGCTCCCAGAGCTCATAGGCCTTCTCAAGCGCATTATCATATAGCCAAGGGGTGGATGCATGACCAGTTTCAGTTTTCACGACGACTTTTAGCTGAATTTGGCCTTTGTAACCTATGGTAATATTTTCTACGCCGCTGGGTTCCCCGAAAACCGCATAGTCCGCTTTAATGCCCTGAGTGATGAGATGTCGGACGCCTTTGCTTGTAGCCTCTTCCTCGACTACGCTAACCATAAGGATTTTACCTTTGAACCGGGGGTCTTTGCCGACGCTTGCCGCAGCCATAATCATAGCTGCCAAGGGGCCTTTCGCGTCTACTGCGCCGCGGGCGTAGATTTTGCCCTCCTCTAAGCGAAGAGGCATATGACCAGCCACCGTATCCATGTGGCCACAGAGCATGATGACAGGCTCGCCTTTTCCGATCACGCCAATAACGTTGCCGATGCTGTCTATGCCGACTTCAAAGCCCATCCGCTTCATTTCGGTAGCTATAAAGTTGGCTGCATCTTGTTCCTTCCCGGAAGGGCTATAGATGCCCAAAAGGTTAGTTAGAAACCGGACTGCTTGCTCCTCGCTCATTCTCTTCTTCTCCTAGCGCCTCATCGAGGGCAGTTATGACTCGATCGATTTGGGGTTTAGATATAACCAGCGGGGGCAGCATGCGGACAACGGTTCGACCCGCATCGATAACCAGGGTGCCTCTGTTGAGAGCTTTCAGCAGTACGCCATATACGTCATAGCGTAGCTCCATGCCCAACATTAAGCCTAAACCACGCACGTCTTTAACGATTTTATGCTTGGCTTGGAGTTCTTCAAGTTGGGCTTTAAAGTATTTACCGTTGGAGGCGGCTTTGTCAGCAAGTTTCTCCTCGACTAGGGCATCGATTGCAGCTATACCAGCCGCCATAACTAGGGGGCTTCCGCTGTAGGTGGTTGTGTGCTCGCCCATTTTAAACGCTGACATAAGGTCCTCGCGGGCAACCGTAATGCCGATGGGTAAGCCGCCTGCAAAGGGTTTTGAGAGGCACATAACATCGGGCGTAACGTCCCAGTTTTGGCAACCAAAGTTCTTACCTGTGCGTCCAAAACTCGTTTGCACCTCGTCAAAGATGAGAAGTATGCCGTGTTGATCGCATATTTCGCGAACTTCCTGTATGTAGCCTTCGAGTGGAACGCGTATGCCGCCTTCGCCTCGAATGGGTTCCATGATGACTGCCGCGGTTTTTTCGCCGATGGCTTCACGGAGCTTGTCGGGGTTGTCCGGCGGGACATGTTTCATGTCGGGGATAAGGGGCTGGAAGGGTTCACGGTATTTCTTGTCCCACGTCAGGGAGAGGGCACCCATGGTTTTGCCGTGGTAGGCGCCCATGACGCCGATGATTTCGGTTTTGCCGGTGGCTTTGCGGGCAAGTTTAATGGCGCATTCGACTGATTCGGCGCCGCTGTTTGACAGAAAAGCCTTATCCAAGCCTTTAGGCGTGATGGAGACGAGTTTCTGGATGAATTCGGCGCGTTTGTCGTTGTAGTAGCAGCTGTGGCAGGTTATGAGTTCCTCTGCTTGGGCTTTGACGGCTTCCACAATCTTGGGGTGACAGTGTCCCAACGCGGCGACGCCGTAGCTGCTTGCACAGTCAACGTACTCCTTCCCGTTAATATCCCACAGGAGCGCGCCTTTGCCGTGGGTTAACACAACGGGTTTTTTGGAAAACACGTTAGCTAAATAACGGTTTTCGATGTCCATGATTTCTTTTTCATTCACTTGTAATCACAGTTCCGACTTGATGGTTAAGCGCTGAAGTAATGGGCTGCTTGGCAACTCCGGAAGTGACCAATATTTCGCCTACGCCTTGGTTAAGCGCTTCAAGGCCAGCATGGACTTTGGTGCTCATGCCGCCGCCTATTTTGGAGAGAACTTCTTTGACTTCGGTGGCTGCAATCTTGGGGACACGTTCGCCTTTTAGGATTAAGCCTTCAACGTCAGTGAGCAGGATGAGTTTGTCGGCTTTAAGTGCACCTGCAACGATAGCTGCAGTTCGATCGCCATCCACGTTGAGCGGCTCAGCGTCCTGGCTTAATGCGATGGGAGTCACAATCGGCAGGTAGCCCTTTTCGAGCAGCAGCTTTAGCAAGTCCACGTTCACTTGGGTAATTTTCCCAGTGTAGCCGCCGTCAATGACTTTTTTGCGTCCCCGCTCATCAACCGCAATTAGGCGGGTTTTGCGTTCGGCTTTAAGGAGCGCTGCGTCTAAGCCGCTTAGTCCAACAGCGGGGATGCCCTGCGCTGCGAGGGCTAAGACGATTTGCTTATTCATTTTGCCCGCCATGACCATGGTATAGATTTCGATGGTTTCTTTGTCGGTGTAGCGGCTGCGGAAACCCTCAGGTGATATGATGAATTTCTGTTCTTTGCCCAGTTTGGAGGCGATTTCGGTAACTTCTGCGCCGCCGCCGTGAACCAGAACAACTTGGTGTTGTTTTGCGATTTCTTTTAGGTCGCTAACAAGGTCGCTTGAGGCGCCTTCTTTTAGGATGCTACCGCCCATCTTGATTACAAGCAACATGGCTATCACACCGGATGGAACCCAGTGCTCTTAAGGCCTGTGGTCTCCTCTAAGCCCAACATCAAATTCATGCACTGCACACCTTGGCCTGCGGCGCCTTTAGTCATGTTATCAATGGCGCTAAACATTATGAGACGATTCGTGTGCTCATCAATCTCAAAGCCCACATCACAGAAGTTGGTGCCCATGGTGGTCTTGGGGTCAGGCAACTGGTAGGGGCCTTTCTGGTACTTGACTAAGCGCACAAACGGTTCAGAACCATACATGCCACGGAGCGCACGCCAGAGGTCCTTGTTTTCGACCTTCTGCTTGGGGTAAGTGTGGATGGTTGCAAGTATGCCGCGGACCATGTTGACGGCGTGGGGTGTGAAACCAATTTTTACAGTTTGGTCTGAGAGGGCGGTTAGTTCTTGTTCAACTTCTGCTGTGTGTCGGTGGCCGACGACTTGGTAGGGTCGAACGCCGCTGAAGCGTTCGGGGTGGTGACTGGCAAGATTGGGTTTGCTGCCTCCGCCGGAGCTGCCGACTTTAAGGTCCACCACTATTTTTTGGGGATCAACTAGGCCTGCTTTGATGATTGGCGCTAAGCCCAAAATAGCCGAGGTAGCCATGCAGCCGGGACAAGCGACGAGTTTAGCGGTTTTGATTTCTTCCCGATGCAGTTCGGGCAATCCGTAGACGGCTTCTTTTAGCATTTCTGGATGCGCATGCTTAAACTCATAGTAAGTTTCATAGTCCACGGGGTTTTTGAGGCGAAAGTCCGCGCTCATATCGATAACTTTTAGCCCTGCATCTAGCAGTTTGGGGACGAGGGTTTGTGAGCCGCCATGTGGGGTGGCTGTGAAGACTACCTCGCAGTTCTGCTTGAGCGCTTCCATGTCTTGGGGTACGAATTTTAGTTGTGTTAACCCGCGTAGGTTGGGGTGGACGTTAAAGATGAATTCGCCTGCGCTTTGACGTGAAGTAACCATGGTTACCTCTGCTTCAGGGTGCAACAGAAGCAGGCGTAAGAGTTCGCCGCCCACGTATCCTGAACCGCCGATTATTCCAATTTTTGTTGTCATTTTTTCTCTTCTCTCCCTCTTTTGTTATTGGTCGATTAGGCTTTGAGCGCTTTTGAGCAATGGCACGGCCACGTTTAATCCGGTTGCGAGTCGGGTGTTCTCCCAGAATTCGGGGCAAGAATTCGACTCATGAAATACTAGGGCGCTCTTGTTCTCTTCTACACTCTCTTCAATTATATGGGTGATGTTTTGGTAGGCTGATGTTTCCTTGTAGGTTTGGAAAGCAGCCTCTAGCTTCTGGTTCCAGGCCGGGAAATCTGTTAGGCGTATTTCATCAGCCTTAACCTTCTGCACACCACTCCAAGACTGTGCCGCCTTGTCAAGCTGCTCTTTTAGGAACGCTTCATCTGCGTTCTTGTTATCAGCAACATCCACCATGGCGTCGAGCGCGAAAATGTATGCGTTGCTGCCTTCGCCTAAGGTTTTTCCACATTTTACCGCCAACTCCTGGATGCGTTGGGGAAGTTTGGAGTGGAAGACTAGGTTTCCAAGGAAGGTGTTTGTGCGGAAATCCTTATAGCCGGCCCGCACCATCGCGGTCGGGTGACAGACTGGTTCTTTGCCGGCTTCTTTGTGCACGATTATACGCAGGTCATAGAACCATTTCTCGATAAGTTGTTGTGCGACGACCCCGATGGGGTTAATGATGTTTGGTTTGGTCTCTTTTATGTTGGCTTCTAGTACGGCGCGGTTTTTGCTTAGCATTATCATTTTTCCATGTGTTCCCGCATCGGCTTTTATGACAATGCCGTCTTTTAGGGTTAGTTCTTGTTCAAAGAGGTCGGCGATGTCTTTTTCGTTGTGGATTTCTCGACCGTTCTTCATGACGTCTGTGGCATCGCAGGGAACAAACACGGTTTTGGGGATTGGTATGCCTGCTTTGTGTAGATTAAGTAGGGTGCGAAGTTTGCTGTAGCAGACGAATTCGATTTGCGATGAGTTTATGGCTTTTTTACCCAGCCCTTCTAGGATGTAGCTGGCTTGGAGACGGCGGTTTTTGCTTTGGGCACGGTTGAGCACTACTTTGGTGTCATTGAATGTTTGGGTGTAATCTTTGCCTTTGGTTTTGGCTGTGAAGCCGTCTTTGCCTATAGAGAGAGCGATTTTTCGGAATGGAATAAACGCTAACTCTATGCCCAGTTGTTGCGCAGTTAATTTGATGCCGTTTTCGTCGTTCTCCGAGCGCTCGTATAGGAGTGCAATGCTCATCGCTGTCATCGTCCGCAGTTGCTTTCTTTAAAAGGGTGGTTTAAATAAAGAAGATGGCAAGGTGGATACTGCTTATTCGCCCCAGTCTTCGCCTTCAATGGTTAATTCTTGAAGGTCAACGCAGCCGCCTTTGATCTGTTTGACTTCGAGTTCGAGTCCGCAGCCTGGGCAACTTAGGATTTCTCCCTTCTCTGTGTCTGCTGGTACGTCGAGGTCAGCGTCACAATCTGGGCACTTTGCCGTGATGAGTTTCATCTCTTCGGGTTGGTTTGCTTGCTTGATCATTTTTTTGGTTCACTTTATTTTTTGATTGGAAATGCATTCTGTTATTTTCGTGTACCTTTTAAACATTGTGACGTATTTGTTACAACTTGAGTTTCTAATGTACCATTTAGGACACGATAAAAAGCGCTTTTGTGATACCTAAAACGCACCGCTAAGACACGCATAAAGCGTAAACCGCACCAACCCCATAAAAGCAAGTACGGAAAACGTTAAATTTTTCCAAGCCATACTCACACTGGACACCCAAATGGACGAAAAAGACAAACAAATCATAAAAATCCTAAAAGAAGACTCCCGAGCAGCATACGCAGACATCGGCAACCAAATCAACCTCTCAGAAGGCGCCGTACGCAAACGAATAAAAACACTAACCGACGAAGGCGTCATCCGCAAATTCACAATCAAAGTCTCAACCGCCGAAGGAGCCCAAGCCATCACACTCCTAGCCACCAACCCCACCTACCCCACCCTAGAAGTATCCAAACGAATCCGAGAAATCCCCAACGTAGAAACACTCTACGAAGTCACAGGCGAATACGACATCGTCGCAGTAATAAGCGGCATGAACGTCACAGAAGTCAACGAATGCATCGAAAAAATACGCCGCGTCGAAGGCATCATGAAAACAAACACCATGATAGTCCTAAAAAACTGGTAAACCCTCGTTTTACGGTGCTTTAATGCATGTGACTTTTATTCCCTTTTTCTTAAGCAACGCAGCAGTCACACCGTCGCCAGACTTAAGCTTCCCTGTGAAAGTACCATCAAAAATTTCGCCGCAGCCACAAGAAGGACTCCTCTCAACCAACAAAGCCTCCTTCGCATCAATTACCTCAGCAATCCGCAGCACCTCGTAGGCCCCCTTCATAAATTCATCCGTAACATCGATACCCTGCATGTTTACTACGTAGGCTTTGCCTTCAATTACGTCTAGGCCGTCGCCGCCTTGTATCTCGGCGGGTATGCGGGGTATGGAGAGGCCGCCTAGGACTTCGGGACATATGGGGTAGAGCTCGCCTTTTTTGAATTCTTCAAGGAGTTGGGGTTGAAGTTTGTTTTTCCCTTCAAAGTTGCAGTTAATTCCAAGCAGGCAAGCAGAGACTAGTTTCATATGTATGTATGAATCGGAGGTTTGGCTTAAAAGGTTTAGAGCACTTTATAACGCAATTTCTAGGGATAGCTCAGAAAGGAAAAGGGATACAGCCCTTTGCTGAGCCCACCCCACCTTGGGGGCAGTTATCGGCTTTCGATTGGTACAAAGGGTCTGCCGAATTCGCCGACATACTTCGAGTCTGGACGCAGCAATACAGCATCCTCATATTGCTCAATTACATGCGCAACCCAACCCGATATTCTGCTGGAAGCAAAAAACGGCGTGAAGAACTCTTTAGGCACACCAAGTGCATCCATGGTGACTGCAGCGTAAAAATCGACGTTGGGGTAAATCTTTTTCCGCCCAAAAACAATCTGCTCTATCTTTACACACTTATTGTAGAGATCGAGGGTTTTCTTGTTTTGGTGGCAGAGGTCTTCAACCATACCTCTCAAATGCTTAGTCCTTGGATCCTGGGCCCTGTATATTCTGTGACCAAAACCCATGACCTTCTTCTGATCATCTAGCAAGCCATGAATGTACTCTTCGACTTCCGCTTCTAGGTTAATGTCGTCCAGCATGTCCATTACTTTCTCGCTGGCGCCGCCATGTAAGGGTCCTTTGAGGGTTCCAATAGCCGCCGTTATGGCCGAGTACATATCTGAGTTTGTGCTTGCGGTTACTCGTGCGGCAAAGGTTGAAGCGTTAAAGCCGTGGTCAGCATGAAGGGTCATGTAGCGGTGCAGCACGTTGGTTTCGGCTTTATCTGGAATTTCCCCTTTGAACATGTAGAGAAAGTTTTCCGCAAAGCCGAATTCTTGTTTTGGCTCGGGAACTGACTTGCCAATTCGGCTCCGATAGAGAGTGGCTACTATTACGGGCACCTGCGCTATCAAGCGTGTGGCGCGCCTATAGTTTGCGGCTTCAGAGAAAGTGTTGCCGTCAGGATCATACTCGGCAAGGTGAGAGACCTCTGTCCGTAAGACATCCATTGGATGACTGTTTTTGGGAGAATTTTTGATGCTGTCGATTACAGGTTGGGGCAGGTGCATTGCTGAAACGAGTTCTGCCTTAAAAGTCTCCAGTTCTTGCTTGGTTGGAAGGCGCCTATGAAGAAGCAAGTATGCGACCTCTGCATAAATAACCCGACCAACCAAATCGTCGATGTCATAACCCACATAGTATAGTTTACCGTTGTAGTCTACATAGCTGATACGGGTTTCCGCCGCGGCTATACCCTTAAGTCCGCGTACAACTGTTTTTTCGTGATTTTCGGTCATGGCATCATCGTCCAATTGGTTTTTCTGAGGCTGAATTGATTAAGTCTATTAATGGCTTTTGTAGCAACAACAGCCTTTTTGCCTGTAGTCTCCCCTGATATGTTCAGCTAAATTTGTAGCGGCGATTAAAAAGCATATCTGCAAACCAAGTAACCAAGCTGACTATAGCATTAACTTTAGTCACCTTTGGTCAACTGCACAAGTTAACTTAATAACACAGTCGCCACAACGTGCCTAGTAGGGAATAGTATGAGCAAGTGCTCAGTGTTTCTTCTTGTTTTTGCTTTGATCAGTTCGAGCTTAATAATGGTTCAAGTTGTAGGTGGTTCTGCGTCGTCTAAACCGTCTGTGCCAGAATTTACATTGAGCTATATAGACCACTCGTATGATGTGCCACCAAAGCCCTCTTCTTCAACGGACCCCTATACAGGCGAAATGATCGACACTACTATTCCAGGATATCATGTTGAAAATAAAACTATAGATGCTTATATCACCAATAATGGAGCATCATACTACAATTTCAGGTACAAAGGCCACTATGAGGATGAATGGAATTATTATCCCTTTTATCCTAATAATGAACTTGGCTATTTTCTTCCAGATGCGCATGCGGTTCCTTTTCATGCCTCAACTTCAAGCCATACCGTAGTATCGTTGTATTTCCTACCGTATATTCCTGTGAACGGGAAGCTAGATATTCAAGTTCAAGCGTTATTTGGCGATTTTAGAGCAGTGCCTTACGTACACCCGGGAGGAGTTCCAGGTGGTCCAACATATGATTTCTATTGGGAAGGCGAAGCAAGTGATTGGAGCAATACTCAAACAATAACAATCGATGAGAGCACACCTGCAGTTAACCCCGATGCGTCTTTCCCCCCTCCGAGTGTGTCACCCTCTGAGAGCCAAAGCCCAATAACTTCGCCAGGTCAATCTGGTTCCCAAATGGTGGCCCAGTTGGGTTTAGATTGGATGCAGATTGCCATGCTTGTCACGCTAGGTGTTGTTGCTGTTTTGTTGGCGCTTTTGGTTGTATACCTGTTTAAATGCTGTAAAAAGTAATCTATCGAACGCCTGGCCTATTTTAGTCTGGGGAGCTTGCTTTGGGTCTTTCCCCCAGAGGTCGCCTCCTTTATGGAGGTTCGCCCGCAGAATACAGACCCTTGATAGTGAGTGCGATTTCTATCTGAAAATAGTTGTGCAGCCACCCATTCAGCCCATCCTGCAGCTACACAGCATCCAGCGCCAAAAGCCAGCAAACACTCATATCCACCGCAATCCTCCGCTGCAGTTGCTGGGTCTATATATAAGGGAGGGGGTCTCTGTGAGAGCAACAGACAAAAGTCCTTCAAGTTAGCTTCTTTAGTAGGGCAGCTATGTCTTTTTTGAGTAGTGACTGCTGGTTTTCCTTGTATTTGGATAAATCAAGTGCAGCAACATGTGCACTAATCATTTGGTTGTATGCATTTGTGGCCATGACAACCTTGGTCAAGGATTGAAGCGTTTGCCTAGCCGTAATGAATTTTTCATCCGAGCAACAGGCCAGGAATTTGTCGATGACTTGGCTGAATTTTCCCTCGCTATCCCATCGGATGTTCTCCGCAAGAAGCATAACGCCTAAACTTCTCTGATACGAGTTATCGCTGTCAAGCTTTGCAGCCAGAGTATCCCAATGTGCATAGACGGAAGGTGCCAGTTGGGATTGGGCTTGCAGAAGCAGAAAAGCGTTGTAGCGTAGTTTGTCGTCTTTTTCGGCGAGTTTCTCTACGAGAAAATGGGTTTCGATTGCGTTGAGTGTTTCTGCCTTTTTAGAAATTTGGTCTTTTTTTATTTCCGCTAATTCGCCGATGTCCATATTGTTCGCCTCTCGCCCTAACAAATACAGATGCGTTTTAGATATTTAGTCTTAACCAAAGCACAGGCTACTGGTATGTTTAAAATGATAAAAAGAGGCTTGGCTGTTCAACCATTGCTGGTTGAAGCCTAACTGTTCCATGCTTGCTTAGAAGAGCTTTTCCCAGCTTGTGACTAGGTCGAGGACTTCTTGGCCTGCTTTACCGCCGTAGGTCTTTAGACGCTCGCGGGTGTCTTTCTGTGCGATGGCTGCTTTCTGGAATTCCTGCATCTGGTAGGCTTTGTCGGTTAAGTACAGTAAGCCGTCAACGCCTGCGCGGGCCATGCGGACTGAGACTGTTAAGAGTTCGCTTGGTGTTGGAGTTTCGCGTGGGTCATCGCCGGGGCCGATAACGTAGAGGGCAATGTTTAGCTTTACGTCTTTGAAGAGTTTCTTAAAGTTGCGTGTGAGCATTTCCCAGTACCAGGGTGTGGCGTAGTTCTTGCTGAACATGACGACGAACATTTCTGTTGTAAGTGGCAGCAAGTCGTCAAACCAGACGCCGAAGCGTTCATAGTTTGTAACTGGGTCTGGTAGGATACCGATGTAGAGTGGTTTTTTGGCTTTGTTGATTACACGGTCGCTTGTTGCTGCCATGTAGTCTGTGACTTCTTTGCGTCTCCATTCATACCAGGATAAGCCGCTTTTTGCGTGTAGTTCTTTGCAGCGTGGGCAAGTGCAGTGGCCGTGTTCAGCGAAGTGGATGCTGTTTAGCCAGACACCTTGACTTTTGCGCGCTACATCTTCCATGTAGTCGAGTTGTTCTGCTCTGTGTTCTGGTTGTGTTTGGCAGAGGACTTCCCAGCGTACGTTGAAATTGTCGTTGGTTCTCCAAGCTGGACCGAGGTCGCTTTGGCTGATCCAGTCTGGGTGTAGGCGTGCCGCGACGTTGTCACCGAAAATTGCGACGTTGCTGTACATATCTGCTTTGGGGGGTAATCGTCTTCCGACTTCAGGCTTAGTGCGGAAAAGGTCAAAGTCGAAGCCCGGAACTTTCTTTGCTTCAAACATGTATGTGCCGAATTTCATTTGCTACTACCTTTTTAGGAACTCAAATCGTTTGGCGATGTTATAAAGTTTTGCATGTACTGAATACTATGAGCTGCAAACGGTAAAATGATGCAGTTCAATTGCACACATAGCTTAAGGCGGGTATTTTGGGACTTAGCAAGAGACGCGGGAGTCTTGCTCTCAGAGACGCCTCACCACATATAAGCAAAGATAGTCCTTTCAGCTTTTTCCCGCAAGCCAATCTCTTGATGCAACAACAGTTTTACCAGCAAACTTTGCTTTTAAAGCATCTTTATAGGGACACAGCTCAACGCATCGCAGACAAAGCGTACAGTTCGACGCTGTCACGTCTCCGCCCTTACGCTCATACACTTCCGATACATCCATGGGACAGACTCGTTTGCAAACGCCGCATTTGGTGCACTTCTTTTGATCCTTCTCCAGCCGAGTCAACGCAACACGACTAAAAGGCTTATGTGCACTAAAAAGCGCTGTTAAGGCACCCATGGGACAGATTCGACACCATACACGCCGATACGCAAACGCCAAAACCGAAACCACAATGAACACTGCCAAATTAATTGAGGTTACATACCAACCGGCAATGTAGAATGGACCATATGCTATTTGGGAAACATAGGACCACTCCATAGAACCCACCGCGCACTGGACAAGAATGCACAGAGGCCGCTCAGGACAAACCAAGCAGTAAGGCTCATTCACGTAGCTAACTATGCCTGAGTGAAGCGCGTCGGATCCAGTGTCCAAGGCTGTTCCAGGCACGATTTCAAAACCAAAGATAGCATAAGACCCTAAAATTACGCTAAGGATTATCACCACAGCGATGATTACCCAACGCGCTTGATTTAGGGCATCGAGGGTTTTCTTTGAAAAAGTTAAATGACGTTGCCCCAGGAGTCGGCGAAGCCTAGTAATCAAATCCTGATATAGCCCAAAGGGACAGAGCCAGCCACAAAAAAAGCGCCCAAGCAGTAAAGACGCC
>JBLNCY010000063.1:0-16774 GCA_050261115.1 Methanocella sp. | reverse complement strand
TAACAAGTCGTTGTAGAGCAAATGGCGTTTGCTGAAGAAGCCATAGCTGAGTAGTAGTACAATGGGTCCTAAAAGTGCAGCCCAAAGGAAGTCAGATGTGAAAATCGTGAACGCCGTCATCGCAAAAGGAATTGAGCGCACATAGAATAGGCCCCATCCGATAACCAACCCGCATAAGGCACAGGCTAAGGCACTCAACCCGATGAATAAGCCTAATTTTTTAGCGCTGTATGGGATGGGTTTCTCTGTTGTAATCTTTGAATAAAGCTTGTAGGGTATGTAGCCAATCAGGAAGTTTCCTAAGAATCCAAACGGCGTAACCCAGCTCAGTCCAGTTAATGCATCAAACGCTAGGTTTCCGAAAGCGGCGCCCCATGCAGCGGCTGGGCCAAAGAGGAAAGAGAAGCCCACTGGAATGCACATTGCTATCCTTAAGTAGTCTGCGTCTTGAGCGAAGAGAGAGTATTCAGAGACGGGCAGAAGCAGGAGAGCGTAGAGTACTGCAGTAAGCGCAAAGTATGCTATCATCTTTGGGTTCTTCCACATCAAGATTAAGTCCAACATATTGGTTGCTTCCTTGCCATCGAAACCTGTCGTTTCGGTTTAAAATATTTGTCGCTAAATCTTTCCCATTAGTCCCAGTCTATAGACAAGTCGTTTAGGCACACATACTCTCTGGACACCGAAAAAAGCATATATCCCAAATCCCCCATTCACACTAAAGGTGAATTGCACGGCTCAACCAAACGCTGAAGAAAACAACAACGAAATGGTCGTAACCCCCTGGGAAGTCAAAGGCAAAGTTGACTATGAACGGCTCATCAAAGAATTCGGCACCCAACCCCTCACGCCAGAACTCCTAAAGCGAGTTGAAACCTACACTGACAGTCTTCACCTCCAATTAGACCGTAAGATATTCTTCAGCCACCGAGACCTAGACACAGTATTAGATCTTTATGACAAGGGAACCAAGTTCGTTCTCTATACTGGCAGAGGCCCAAGCGGCCCAGTCCACATCGGACACTTGATTCCCTGGATATTCACACTTCACATCCAGCAGAAATTCAAAACACGCCTATACTTCCAGATAACCGACGATGAAAAATACTTAATTAGCGATCAGCGGGACTTAAAAGAGACTGCTAAGTGGAGCTATGAAAACGCCCTTGACCTGATTGCGTTGGGATTTAAGCCCGAGGACACCTTCATAATCTATGACACCAAAGACATTGACTTGCTCTATGACATTACACTTGAAGTAGCTAAACGCATTACTTATTCAACTGCAAGAAGCACTTTTGGATTCCAGGACAGCACAAACATCGGCTGGGTATACTGGCCAGCTATCCAAGCCGCGCCCTGCTTTATACACAAAAAGTTAACCGGCGAAAACGTCCCCGCTTTGATCCCCGCGGCTATTGACCAGGATCCCTACTGGAGAGTCACCCGCGATGTAGCCCAGAAACTCGGCTACTACAAACCCGCACAGATTCACTGTCGCTTCCTCCCCGGACTGGGAACAGGCGGAAAAATGAGCGCTTCCATGCCCGAGACCAGCATCTTTACAGTGGATCAACCGGACGTTGTGAAAAAGAAGATTTGGAACGCCTTTACTGGCGGCAAAGGCACCGCTGCAGAACAAAGAAAGACTGGCGGCGACCCCTCTATTTGCAGTATCTACCAGTATTACTATTTCCTCTTCGAAGAGGACAACACAAGACTCGCTGAGCGTGAGCGTAGATGTAGAGCTGGCGAGATGCTGTGTGGGGAGTGCAAGAAGGACGTGGCGGAGAAGCTCAATCGGTTTTTAGAGGCTCACCGTGAGCGTCGGGAGAAAGCTAAGGATACTATCGAGCAGTACCATATAAAACGCTAAACTATCCCTCACGCGCCTCTTTTTATTGTACGCTTTTAGCAGGCAGCCTAGCACAACGTCAATACATTTTTAAAACAGCGCGGGCTCCTTTTTTATCGTTACTATTACAAGGACTGGTTTGTTTGCAGATTACCTTTTTAGGCGGAGCAAGAGAAGTCGGCCGCTTAGGCATAAGCGTAAAGACATCCAAAACACAGGTCATCATCGACTACGGAGTCATGATGGACAACACGCCTGGGTTCCCCATGCATGTGCCGCCCAAAGACGTAGACGCCTTAATCCTCACACATAGTCACCTGGACCATTCGGGTGCTCTTCCCATCTTTTACATCAACGACAAAATCCCTCTCATCACAAACAAACTCAACCTCGAACTAAGCCAGCTCCTCATAGAAGACTTCATCCACCTCTCCAGCTACTACCTCCCCTTCGAGTATCTAGAGCTAAAAACGATGACCCGATGCAATCAACACCTTGAATTTGGACAAGAAACCACTGTGGGTGATATGAAAATCACGCTCGTAAACGCCGGTCACACCCCTGGATCTGCATCCGTAATCATCGAGGCAGACGGCAAACGCCTCCTATACACAGGCGACTTTAACACTGAGGAAAGCAAGCTCCTTGCGGGCGCCTCGATGGATTACGGCGACTTGGACGCTGTCATCATAGAAAGCACCTACGCCGACTCAAACCATACCGAACGCAGCGAATTGGAGCGGCAATTCGTGGAGGCCTGCACCGCAGTGGTGGAGGTCGGCGGCACCGTCCTTGTACCCTCGTTTGGTGTTGGTCGTGCGCAGGAGATGGCTTGCGTCTTAGCGGCAAATCACTTCGAGTTTCCGATTGTGCTTGATGGTATGGCTCGTGAAGCCAGTCGCATAATCATGAACTACAAAGAATTCCTAAAAGACCCCCGCCTCTTCATGAACGCTATGCACTCTTGCGATTGGATTGATGGTTGGCGTGATAGGCGTCGAGCACTCAAAAATCCCGGCGTGATAATCTCGACGGCAGGTATGCTCAAAGGCGGCCCCGCGGCATTCTACCTTTCAAAACTGGGTAAAAAGGCGATAAACGCAGTCTATCTTGTCAGCTATCAGATTCCCGGCACCCCCGGCAGGGAACTCATGGAGAACGGCGTCTGCACCATAGACGGCAAAGTCCGAAAAATCAAATCGGCATATCGCCACTTCGACTTTTCTAGTCACTGCGGCGCCTCACAGCTCAAAGAGGCCTTAACTAAGCTGGGCGGCCACCCCAAAGCCTTCATGGTCCACGGTGCGGAAGGTAACTGTGAATTGTTTGCGGATTGGGCACGCAACGAGTTGGGGCTTGATGCAGTGGCACCCAGTACAGGCGAAACCTACCAGATTTAGGCGTTAGGCATGAGGGTCGGCGTTTTAGCAGTGGGTCAGGTGAGGTCTGAGTATTTGAGAGCTACTGCACATGGGGTAATGCAGGTTTTTCCCCACACAACATGCGAAGTGATAGACCGAGTGTTGCCTGTGCCTGGTCAAGCTTATGATAAGAAGCGGCGTCAATCCAACTCAACCCAGATCCTGCAGAACATTCGTGTATTCGCTGCAAACCTACCCTATGATCGCGTGTTAGGTATAACCGACGCAGACCTATTTGCGTCTGAGCTCAATTATGTATTCGGCGAAGCATACGTTTCTGGTAAGGTAGGGCTGATTTCGCTTTGGCGTCTCAAACCCGATTTTTATGGTGAAGAACCCGACAGGGGCGCCCTGGAGCTGCGTATGATAAAAGAAGCCACCCACGAGTTAGGCCACACCCTTGGGCTTCAGCACTGCACCCGTAGCTACTGTGTTATGCACTTTTCTCAATCCATATTTGAGGTGGATAAAAAACAAAGCTTATTCTGCGACCAGTGCTATCTTAATGTTTCAATTGCCATATCTAACATGGGACAATCATCATGACACAGCAAGAACAACCCGCCAAGCAGCCACAGAAGGCCGAGTCAAAAGAGGACAAATTCAAATTTGAACTCATCTACCTCTTGCCCATACTAGCCAGCTTACTGTTCGGTTTACTGTGCGCCTACATAATTCTGCCCCAGGACACCGGCGGAATCTCCGTTGCACCCATCTCAGAGGACACCCCCGGAGCCCCAATCGGCAACGCCATCTACTTCGTCGTGCTAGTCGCCGTCGCTGCCACAGTATTTTATCTCCTAATCAAGCGTAGAAGTAAACGTATAATCAAAGCCTTAGTGGTGCTAGCGATGACTACCGCTTCGCTGCTTCTGTCGATATTATATCTCTCTGCGGTGATGCCCTACTTTGAAGGCGCCCTCTACATACTAATCGTAATATCGATAACGCTAACCGTCTTGTTTGATTTAGCCATATTCCGCTGGGGCGGCAACTACCGAAACGGAGCCGTAATCCTCATCGGAGGCGCTTTAGGCATCTTTTTTGCCAAATATATCGGCCTATACAGCGCTTTGGCCATCTTGGCCTTCTTGGCAGTTTACGATATAATTGCTGTTTACAAGGGCCCTGTGGGTAAAATCGCGCAGGAATCCTCTGGCCTTGACCTCCTTCAGGGGCTGAGCTTTTCCTTCAAGGAGATCCAGATGGGCTTGGGAGACTTGGTGTTTTATTCCATGTTGACCGGTGTAATACTGTTCAATTTCTCCTCAAGCCTCATACCAGTAGCCGCTGCGATCGTCGGCATACTCGCAGGGTCGGTGGCGACGTTCTATATGTTGGAGAAGCGAGGCATGTTCCCCGGCTTACCGTTTCCAATAATGCTAGGTTTAATCTGTGGCTTATTGGCTGCTCTGCTGCTCGGCTTGTCCTTCCCACCGGTGGGCTTTTTCTAGGGACATTAGGTTTAAAGCCTCAGGCTTCCCCCTTTTAGTGGTGTATAATTGCAGAAGCCACTTGTAGCAATTGCAAAAGGCGAACGATCACATGAACCCGTCTACCAAGCACTAGACCTAATCGATTACAAAACGGCGCTTGATGGGTACCGTCGGGTGCTCATAAAAGTCAACTTTATCACCACTATGACATGGGACACCGGCGCCACAACCGACCCCTTACTGGTCGAAGCCATCATCCATAAACTAAAACAATCACCACTAGAAATCATCGTTGTCGAATCCGACGCAAGCATAACTAACGCCGACAAAGCATTCCAAGCCACAGGTATGGCGGAAATGTGCAACCGAAACGGCGTCAAATACCTCAACCTCCGCAACGAAAAAGACCGAATAAAAATCGAGGTCCCAAACGGGGATGCCCTCAAAGACATCACCGTACCACGCTTAGTGAAGGAATCGGCAATCATTAGCGCTGCAAAAATGAAAACCCACAGCGCCACCAAAGTCACATTGGGTATGAAGAATATGTTTGGGCTTCTGCCCGACAAAATGAAGTTTATCTATCATGCTAAGGGTATAAGCAAAGTCATCGTTGACATAAACACCGTTCTAAAACCACAGTTAACCGTGGTTGATGGGTTTGTCGCTATGGAGGGAAAGGGTCCCATTTCGGGTTCGCCGGTAAAGATGGATTTGGTGGTCGCTGGTAGGGCTGTGGTTGCTACGGATGCTACCTGTGCCCGTATAATGGGCCTTGACCCACATGATATTAGCCACATACGAGGCGCCCACCAAAAAGGGTTAGGCGAAATCGACGACATCAAAATCGTGGGTTCACCGATAGATGAGGTAAAGCGGGACTTCAAACGCGCAAACAGTATCCTGCAACCAATCTCTTGATATGCAGGTTTAAATCACTACGTGATGCTATTTTTTGGGGAGCGACCATGTCTTATAGCTTTAACATACCTTACAGGGGAAATAACAAGCTCAAAATGGTAATGGAGAACATCAAAGAAGACAGGAAACTTCATACTTACTGGCGATGCTCAAACGTCATGGCTATCGAACGTATGGGCTACACCGATCATGGGCCAACCCATGTTAAAATCGTAGCAAACCTCGCATTAAAGCTTCTACGGATACTCACCGAGAAGCACCTGGTCACTCCTAGTATAGTCGAGCACTATAGCATGACAAACGACGACGCTGAAGTCGTGGTTGTTTTAGGTTCTATTCTGCATGACGTTGGCATGATAGTACAGCGCCATGAACACGAAAGATACAGCGCCCTCATAGCTTATGACGTACTGCAAAACCTCCTAACACCCGCCTACAACGTAGAAGAGCAGGCGATAATCACCTCAGAAGTACTCCATGCTATAGTCTGCCATGAAGAGCACCCCTCTTTTGGTTCTGGGAATCGCGTTTTAACCAAAGAGGCAGGCATCGTTGGAATAGCAGACGCCCTAGACATGGAGGCAGGAAGAGCACGCATACCCTTTAACGCCGGAAAAATAGACATCCATGCAGTCTCCGCTTTGAGCATTGAAAAGGTTGATGTCGAGGTAAACGAGAAATCAACTAAGCCCATATCTATCAAGATAAAAATGTCCAATTCCGCGGGCGTCTTTCAAATCGATGAGCTCCTAAAGCCCCGCATAAAACGCTCCGGTCTTGAGCAGTTCTTCCACGTTACAGCCGAAATCACGGGCGAAAAAGAGAACCGAATCATCGAAAAATTCGAAATCTAACCAGAAACGCTTCAGCGATAAGAAAATTTTATCTGCCTATCAATCTATTTGGCAGTAGCAAGGAAGACGTTAGCATGGATACACGTAAAGAAATTGATCCCTTAGGCGAAAAAGCAATCCCAAAAGACGCCTACTTCGGCATCCAAACATACCGCGCGGTAGAAAATTTCCCTGTAAGCGGACTTCGCGCTTCACCATACATGATAGAAGCGTATATTATGATAAAGCGGGCTGCGGCAACCGCGAATATGCAGGTCGGCTGGCTGGATAAAAAAATCGGGGAAGCCATCATCCAAGCATGCGACGAAGTACTCGAAGGCAAATTCAGGGATCAATTCGTTATTGATGTATTCCAAGCGGGTGCGGGTACCTCATTTAACATGAACACCAACGAGGTTCTTGCCAACCGGGCCTTAGAAATCTTGGGCAAGCCAAGGGGCGACTACAAATCCGTAAGCCCCAACGACCACGTGAATATGGCGCAATCCACCAACGACACCTACCCAACAGCGCTTCACGTCTCAGTGCTGCTTGCCTTACAACCGCTTCTAAAGGCACTTGATGAGTTATCGGCTGCTTTCATGGCGCTGGGCGAAAGGTATGCACACATATTGAAGTCCGGCCGAACCCATCTGCAAGACGCCGTTCCTGTCACCATGGGGCAAGAATTCACCGCCTACGGCCACGTCATAGCTAATGCATGTGCGGAGTTGCGGAGGCGTCAGGAGAATCTCTACTTTGTTGCGTTAGGTGGAACAGCAACGGGTACAGGCGCTAACAGCCATCCACAGTACAAACAATTAGCCATCGCAGAGCTTGCACGGTTAACAAGTTTTCCGCTGAAACCTGCCGGTGACAATTTTGAGGCACTCCAGAGTCACAGGCGGGCCCAGACAGTTTCAAGCGCCCTAAAAGAGCTCGCCTTAGAACTTATCCGTATAGCCAACGATTTACGCCTCCTCGCATCAGGACCAACCACAGGCTTAAACGAAATAACATTGCCGCCGGTGCAGCCTGGCTCCTCCATTATGCCCGGCAAAGTTAACCCGGTCATGGCTGAATGCCTAAACATGATAGCCTACCAAGTCGTTGGCAATGACGCCGCCGTGTCGCTTGCTGCCCAAGCGGGACAACTGGAACTAAACGTAATGACCCCCGCCATCGCTTACAACATGCTCTTCTCCATACAAATTCTAAGCAACTATCTGCCTGCGTTCACAGAGCGTTGTGTCAAAGGCATTGTCGTCAACGAGAAATGCTGTGAACAGTATCTAGAGAAAAATCCCTCGTTGGCTACACTGCTTGCACCAAAGATTGGCTACTTGGAAGCCGCGAAAATTGCTAAACAGGCGCAGGCGGAGAATCGTACCGTGAAAGAGGTGGCGCTCGAAAAGGGCTTTTCCAAAGCAGAGTTGGACAAGATTTTTAGCCGCAAAAACTTACTAAATGAACAATAGGGCTTCCAGGGGCTGGGCTTTAAGCGTCCCCCGCTCCAATACCCTAATTTTCGAATCCTAAAAGCTCGGAAACGATTGTGCAGCCAACACTTAAACCCTCCTGCAACAACGGGGTTCTCAACCGCCGAAAACCAGCAAACGCCCAGATATACATTGCCATCTTCTTTGGTTGTTGAGTCTATATATACAGGCGGGGGGTCCCTGTGAGAGCAACAGAGTCAAGTGTTCGAGACCAAAAGGACACGGCGTCTTTAAGCAACAAAACTGAACTTTTTTCATATGGGCCTAGTTGATTGTTTATGGCTTTGTAAGGTTAAAGCGTCCGCTTTTGGGGTAAAAAGTTATATTTCATTAGGTCTCCCTTTTCCTTTCACATTCAACAGCGTCATCAGGCGAAACTATGGATTTAACTCAGAAAATCCAAACCCTCAAAAAAGAGAAAAAAGCCATCATCCTTGCCCATAACTATCAACGCCCCGAAGTCCAAGACGTCGCAGACTACACAGGCGACAGCATAGAACTAAGCCGCAAAGCCATGGAAGAAAAAGACGCAGAACTAATCGTCTTCTGCGCCGTGGACTTTATGGCTGAATCCGCTGCAGTACTAAACCCTGCTAAAAAGGTTATTTTGCCTTCTACGGGCGCAAGATGCCCAATGGCGCAGATGCTAACCGTAGACGAGATAAAACGCGCCAAACAAAAATACCCCGGCGCACCTGTTGTTCTCTACGTTAACACCTTAGCCGCATGCAAAGCCGAAGCAGACATCTGCTGCACAAGCGCCAACGCCGTTGAAGTTGTCAACTCACTAAACTCCGACACTATCCTATTTGGACCCGACAGCAACCTCGCAAGCTACGTAGCAGAAAAAACAGGCAAAACAATCATCCCGATCCCTGAACATGGCTTCTGCCCCACCCACCTACTTCTCCAACCCGAAGACGTGCAAGTTCTAAAAATGCAGCATCCAAACGCAACCGTCATGGCACATCCCGAATGTACACCTGAGTTGCGCGCAGTAGCTGACTACATTGGCAGCACGTCTAAAATGTGTAAATTCGCCAAAGAATCACCCGCTAAAGAATTCATTGTCTGCACCGAGCAAGGCATCCTGCACCGCTTACGCAAAGAGAACCCCACAAAAACCTTCTACATAGCCTATGACGGTGTTATTTGTCCCAACATGAAACTAACGACGCTCAACAGAGTATACCTAGCGTTAAAAGAAGAAAAAACCCAGGTGACGGTGCCCCCAGAGGTAGCAGAGAAAGCCAGGGCGTCATTGGAGCGTATGTTCCAAGTAAAATAGCTCTAAACGGTCACTATCATCGATTTAAGAATCTTTACACCTTTCTTTGTCGCCAACTCGTCACTTAAATGCCTGATTTCTGAGCCTTTACCCTTCACAGCAATGACCTCCAAGCAGTCATGTTTGCCTAAGTGTATGTGCATGGAGGATGAGATGAGGTCTTGGTGGTGATGCTGGGACTCGGTTAAATCGCTGTCAAGCCCTCGCTTCTCGTGGTCATATACCATAAGGATAACCCCTGTTTGGTTAGCGTTTTCTTCTTGAAGCCATTTCCGCTCAGACACGTAGAGCCTTACAGCGTCTTGAACTGCTTTACTACGATTATCATAACCCATTTTCTCAATTATATCATCAAAGTCTTTGAGTAAATCGGGAGGAAACGTTACACCCACACGCACAATTTTAGACATTTCAGGTCACCGTCTATACTATTATGTTCCAATAAAAACTTTTAACCCTAGCAAGGACGCTTAGGCGATGGTTTTCCGCTTAAGCCTCTTAACAGTAAACGGCAACAATATGACGATTACCGTTAAGACCTCAACTTTGCCCACTATCATAGCAGCAATAATCAACCACTTATACGCCACAGGCATCATAACCGTTATTGCCCCCAGCGTCGCACCAGTTGTCGAAATCGCAGAACCCACCTCAAAAAACGCATCCTGCAACGAAATCCCTATCGTCGAAAACAGAAAAGAAAAAACAATCAATACAGCCGCAAAAAGCAATATGGCTTCAACAGCAGGCAGAACCTCCGATTGTCCGTTTTCTTTCTGTTTACCTCTTTTAGTTTTTCTAAAAACTCTTTTCAGCTGAAGACCAATGCCTCTCCCTAACGTTATCAACCTTGAAACCTTAATGCCACCCGCCATCGAGAAAGCACAGCCGCCGATAAGCATAACAAGCGTCAAAATAGATAGGGCATTAGCATTCAACGCCGACATGTCGATGTAGGTGCCCCCAGCTGTAGACGCCAAGCTCACAACATGAAACGTCGCGTCCAAGACATCTACCTTGCCTACTAAAGCAACCGCTACACTTGTGAGCACTAGAATAGCAATGAACATGCTGACCTCAGCTGAGATGAACTTTTTGACTTTTCCCGATAACAGGTAGTAGTGGAATGCAAAGTTTACTGACCCGATAAACATCATCAGTATCATAAGGATTTTTGGTGCTACAAACAGATACTGCTCAAACTGTTCTGCACTAGGCGCAAAACCACCCGTTACAGTGTCAATCACAAACGAACCGGAAGCAATGACGTCTGTGTATCCCATTGCATAGAAGAGCGCCGTAAACCCCATTATGTAGATGCTATAAACGGCAAAAACGTAGAGAAACATTTTCTTTAGGTTACGGTTTAGGTTGTCGATACCAAGGATGCCGCCAAGTTTAGGCAGAGCCCGCCTAGATTGGAAGAACGCCAAAACCAAGAATACCAAGCCAACCCCACCCATCAGCTCGGTGAGACTTCTAAAAACCAAAAGACATCGCGGTATAGTAGCAGTATCGGCTATGAAGCTAAAGCCTGTGGTGGTGAAGCCTGAAACACTTTCAAAGAAGCTATTAGTGAACCGGTCTAGGATGTTTGGGCTGTTGAATGGGTCCACAAAAACGTAAGGTATTGTGCATATCAGTGGAAGTATAACAAACGCCATGAACAATAGTGTGCTGGAAGATTTTACGTTAAGGTCCTTTCGTTCACATAATGCATTTAGCAGAAACCCGACGCCTAAAAAGGTCACACAGGTGATAAACAGTGGAATCAACGCCTGTGTTTCGTTAAAGACAAACCCTACTGCAATTGGCAATAACGTGAGTAGGCCAGAGGTTTGCAGAAGGAAACCCAGGTTTGCAAGTATGCGCTGATTCATCTTGCCCCTGTAGTAGCATTTTGAGCCTTTAAGCCTTATGAAAGCAAGTCTTTGTTGAAAAGCTTTTATCCATCTCCCCGCAAGGTTTGGGGTGATGTCAGGCCGAGAATTCTTCGAAGAACGCTACAGACAGCTAGGTTGGCAACCAAAAGAGGTAACCTTGCGGCAAGCTATCCGAATAAACAATACTAACGCTAAAGGAAAAAACCTAATCCAGCGCCTTGCCAGTCTAGGTCTTTCCCTAGAAAAAATCCCCTTCCTATCAAGTGGTTACTGGGTTATGGATTCAAAAGTGTCCGCGGGGGCAACTGCTGAATTTCTTTTGGGACTTTATTCTATTCAGGAGGCGGCAGCACAAATCCCCGTGTCTCTATTTAGCGAACTTGGCGGCAAAAAAGTACTTGATATGGCAGCAGCGCCGGGTGGAAAAACTACTCAACTCGCAGACGTAATGGTAAACACAGGCGCAATTGTCGCTTTAGACGTAGATAAACGTCGCCTCACTGCTCTTAGCAATCATCTCGAGAGATGCCATGTTGCCAATACAGTCGTTTACTTGCTTGATGCCCGCAGGGCGCCGCTCTTGAAGACAAAGTTTGATCGCATATTAGTAGACGCCCCTTGCAGCGGTAACTATGCCTCTGACGAGCGCTGGTTTAAGAACCGCACTATCAAAGATGTCCAACGCAACGCTAACCTGCAACGCGAGATAATTGCCAAAGCTGCCGAATGTCTAACCGAGGATGGCGAAATTGTCTACTCAACATGCTCTCTTGAGCCTGAAGAAGATGAATTAAACATGGATTGGGCCATACGGGCGCTCGATTTAGAAATACAGCCGATTGATTGCTACGGTACTGAAGGGCTAACACAGGTTTTTGGTAAACAACTTGATCCCTCTATAGCTAGGTGCAGGCGATTCTGGCCTGGTGAAACACAGGGTTTCTTCGTAGCTAAACTTAAACGGAGCAAGAAGCCATGAAAGCCAAAGTAATCACAGACTTTGCTGCAACTTTTGGTGTTGATATTGCCTTAAACCCTGAGTTGATTGTGGAAAAGGCAGGGCGATATTATCAGGTTAATAATGCGCTTAAGCCGCTGGTTAACTCTGACTTCTTCTATGCAGGTGTCTACTTGGGAAAGGCAAAGCAAGGCAAGTTCTTCCCCAGCTTTAATCTTTTAAACTTGCTTGCCAAGAAGGATGCCCGCCGGATAGTTGTTGATAGAAAGACCGCTTGGCTCTATATTTGCGGCCGCGATATCATGGTTAGAGGTATTTTGAAGGTTTTTGGCTCTGGAAAGAGACATACGAACGTACTGGTTCTCAACGAGTTTGATGATTGTTTAGGTTTTGGGAGAATTGTTGGAAACCTGAATGATAGGGGCCGACTTGATGAACTTGCGGTAAAAAATGTGTCCGATGTTGGGGATTTTCTGCGTCGGGAGCGTTAGCCCCCGTTTTTTGGTTATTTGACTAGTGTGGGGGTTGTTTTTGGCGTTTTTTACCCCCGAAAACCGCTTAGCGTCGCCACACATTGGTGCATGATTTCGGTGGAATATTGAACAAATATCTATGGAAATTCGCCGATAAGCTTAAATATGTTTATAGATAATCTGTTTTCCATAACATATGGAGAGCAAGCCAAGCAGGTTACAGGAGATAAAAAAATGAAAAATTTTAAGAATCCCACCTGGAAAGAACAAGTAACCAACGTAGTCCAGCAAATCCAAGAAAAAGAGATTAAATTCGTCAGGCTGCAATTCACTGACATAAACGGCTTTCTCAAAAACCTCGCCGTAAGCTCCAAAAACATAGAGAGCATTTTTGAGAACGGCCAATCCTTCGACGGATCCTCAATCACCGGGTACCGCCCAATCGAAGAGTCAGACATGGTTCTATACCCAGACCCAAGCACCTTCGCAGTGCTACCCTGGAGACCCAAAGAACGCGCCTCCGCCAGACTCCTCTGCGACGTCTACACCCCACAAAACAAACGTTTCGAAGGCGACCCAAGATACATCCTTGAACGCGCCATCGAGAAAGCTGCCAAAGCAGGCTACAAATTCATCTGCGCACCAGAGCTTGAATTCTTCATCGTAAAAGAGTCAGAAAACGGGGGCTTACCTAAACCAATCGACTTGGCAGGATATTTTGACGCTCATCCTGGCGATGTAACAGATGACCTTCGACGTGAGATCGCTGATTATGCAGAAGCCTTTGGCATAGAAATCGAAATCAGCCACCACGAAGTTGCCCTAGGACAGAACGAAATCGATTTCAAATATGGTGAGGCACTGGAAACCGCCGACCGCGCGATTACTATGAAGATGTGCGGAAAAGTTGTCGCAGCACGCAATGGCTATGTAACAACCTACATGCCCAAGCCCTTCCAAGGTATCAACGGTTCAGGCATGCACTGCCACCAAAGCCTCTGGAGCTTAGAAGGAGAGAACCTCTTCTACAGCGAAGACGCCCGCAACGGCTACCTTTCGGACCTAGCACGTCACTACATAGGCGGCCAACTCGCTCATGGCCGCAAAATGGCTGCCGTGCTCAACAGCTGGCCAAACAGCTACAAACGCCTAGTCCCCGGATACGAAGCTCCAGTCTACCTTGCATGGGCACACAAGAACCGCAGTCCACTCATCCGTGTACCTAACTTTGGCGGAAGAAAGAGCGCAGCAAGAATGGAGATCCGCTGCCCAGACGGCGCAGGAAACCCCTACCTACAGTTCGCCGTATTACTCGCCACAGGCTTAGACGGCATCAAAAACCAGATCGACCCTGGAGAAGCAGTAGAGCTAAACGTCTACCACATGAGCTACGAGGAACGTAAGGAACGCGGCATCGTCTCCCTGCCAGAAAACCTCAAGGAAGCACTCGACGAACTAGAAACCAGCGACCTAATGAAAGAAACCCTAGGTCCAATAACGTTTGAGAACTTCCTCAAGGAGAAACGGCGTGAATGGGATCTATACCGAACCCAAGTCACCGAATGGGAAGTCAACCGCTACATCAAACGCCTCTAAAAAGAGCATATGGGAGCCCATGAGGCTACCCTCAAATTTTTTGTTTTTAGTTTTTGATTTTTTGAGCTAAGTCTTTGATTGCAACAGTGCTTTGCTGGCGGCTTGCAAGTTCTTTGAGAACCACTTGGCCCTCCTTAAGCTCCCGTTCGCCCACGATTACTGCAAAATCGTCTTTTCGTTTGTCGGCGTCTTCAAGGGCTTTTACCATCTTCCGGCCCATAACTTCAAACTCTACAGATATGCCATCGCTGCGGAGTTGCTGGGCAATCTTTAGCGCCTCAGGCTTCAAGGCATCGGTGATAGCGGTCACTGCCACCCGTTTGCCTACCTTAGCGGTTACGTTTGCTTTTTGCTCTTGCAGGGCGATGGCTACTCGGTCGATGCCCTGTGCGCAGCCGACGGCGGGTGTAGGTTCGCCGCCAAATGTCTCGATAAGTTTATCATAGCGACCGCCTCCGCCTAACGCGATGTCTAGCTGTGGGATGTAGACCTCGAAAATTATGCCTGTATAGTATTCGAGGCCTCGGGCAAAAGCTGGTTCAACTTTAACTGCTATATTTGCGCTCTGGGTTATGAGATTGAGGATTTCCTGTAGGTTATCTGCTGCGGCTTGAGCTTTTTCGTATCCAACAACCAATTCCTTGATTTGATTAACGGTGTCTTTCCAATCTGATGCTTTAATCTCGATTAGGCTCTGGAGCATGGCTTGGGCCTTTGGTGATTCGACGAGTTTGAGTGCGGCGTCGTATTCTTTTTTGTCCATGCGCTGGAAGATTGCGTTTTGGGTCTTCTCGTCGATGCCCTCTTGCGAAAGGATTCCGCGGATAACGCCTATATGCCCAATCTTGAATACAAAACCCTGCATACCGAGCTCTGTCATTAGGTTGTTTGTGAGTAGGATAATTTCTGCGTCGGCTTCGGGTCTTGCAGAGCCCATGAGTTCATAGTTTGATTGCCAAAACTCTCGGTATCTGCCGCGTTGGGGTTCATCATATCGGTAGACTGTGCCTACGCTGAATAGGCGGAGCGGTTTTGGTTCGTTTCTTAGTGCTGTGGTGGTGAGGCGGGCGATTGAAGCGGTGAATTCGGGGCGTAGTGCGACTTGACGATCCCCTAGATCCTTGAAGATGAACATGCGTTGGCGTATTTCGTCACCTGATTTGGCGCTTAGTAGTTCGAGTGGTTCCACGTGGGGTGTTATGACCTCTCTGTAGCCATAGAGTTCAGCGATTTTTCTAGCTGCGTTGATGATGGCGGTGAAGATTTGGGCTTCTTGACCGATTAGGTCTCTCATTCCGCGGACTGGTTGGAAGGTTGGCATGTAATTGACTCCGTAGGATAGCATATGATTGTGGGTTAATCTTTTAAAACTCTCGCTCGCTGCCTGCACAGTCTCTTGCGTGTTGAAAAAAAATTAACGGACGCTAATAAAGGGGCGCGCCTTTAGAGTCGGAATTTGCGTTTGGACACGTCTGTACCGAACTCCTTGCCTAATTGCTCAAGCAACTGTCTCTGGTTGGCCGTGAGTTTTTCTGGCACTGTGATGCCGACGCGTACGTTAAGGTCGCCTCTACCGTAGCCCCGTAATCGTGGCATGCCTTTGCCGCGGAGCGTGAAAACCTCGCCGACTTGTGTGCCCGGATGGATTTTAAGCGTTGTGGGACCATCTATTGTTGGGACAACTATTTCTGCGCCTAATGCCGCCTGTGGATAATTAATCATTGCGATGTGCCAGAGATCGTCGCCTTCTCGGACGAAGTCTGGATGCGGTTTTAGGTGGATGATTACGTATAAGTCGCCTGATGGGCCGCCGTTGGGTGCTGCGTCGCCTTCGCCACGTAGTATGCGTTGGTTGCCTTCGTCTATGCCGGGCGGTATTTTGATGGTGATTGTTCGCCGTTTACGAACTAAGCCTGTGCCGCGGCAGTTGTTGCAGGGTGTTTCTATTATTCTTCCTTTGCCTTTGCAGGTTGGGCATGCGCCTACTTGGACGTACATGGCAAATCCTGCTTTGCGCATGTTCTGTACTTTGCCTTGTCCGTTGCAGGTTGGGCAGATTTTTAGTGTGCTGCCTGGGGCTGCGCCGGAACCGCCGCAGATTTCGCAGTTTTCGGTGCGGGGTATCTGGATGTCTTTTACTGTGCCTTTTGCGGCTTCTTCGAGGGTAATTTCGAGGTCATAGCCTATGTCTTGGCCTCGGTTGCGTTCCTCATAGCCACCTCCGAATCCTCCGCCGAAAATGCTTCGGAATATGTCGCCAAAGCCCATGTCACGGAAGATGCTGTCGAAGTCCGCGCCTCGGAAGATGTCCTCTGCAGTGTATCGTTGGTCGAATCCTGCGTGACCAAGGTTGTCGTATTGGCTGCGTTTTTGGTCGTCGGATAGTACTGCGTAGGCTTCGCTGATTTCTTTGAATTTTTCTTCGGCGCCGGGTTCCTTGTTGCGGTCAGGATGGTATTGTAGGGCGAGTTTGCGGTAGGCGTCTTTGATTTGGTCTTTGGTTGCGGTTTTTGGGACGCCGAGTACTTCATAGTAGTCTCTTTTTTGGGACATAGGCAGTGTTACCTGAATTTGAGTGTTAATGAATTTGACTTTAGTAGATAGCTTGGGG
>JBLNCY010000062.1:0-24483 GCA_050261115.1 Methanocella sp. | reverse complement strand
GGAATCCTTGAAGGGTTAGGCGATAAAGAGCAGGTGTGGATGAGCCACGGTGACACGGTCATTGCGCCACCGCCGGATTTTGAAGCGCTGGCCCATACTGATAACTGCCCTGTGGCGGCGTTTCGGCACAAAACTAAACCGATTTATGGTCTGCAATGGCATCCTGAGGTCATCCACACCGAACACGGCATGCAGATGCTGCAGAACTTTATCTTCCAAGTCTGTAAAGCCCAAGCAAACTGGCAAATGGAGGATCTAATCGACAAGATGATTAAGGAACTCCAGACCGAAACCGACAGCTGCCGAGCCATAATCGGCTTAAGCGGCGGCATAGACTCCAGCGTAGCCACTGCGTTAGCGGCTAAGGCTTTGGGCGAAAAATTAACTGCCGTCTATGTTGACCATGGCTTTATGCGGGAAGGCGAAACAGAAGCTATTCGCTCGACCTTCGAGAAATTTAACATAAACTTTGTCGCCGTCGATGCCTCAGAGCGCTTCCTTGCCAAATTAAGGGGCGTAACTGAGCCGGAGACTAAACGTAAAATCATGGGCGAAGAGTTCATCCGTGTCTTTGAGGAGATCGCTAGCCAATCAGGCGCCGAATACCTCATCCAGGGCACCATTTACCCCGACCGAATCGAGTCGGGCGCAAGCAAAAACGCCGACATAATCAAAAGCCACCACAATGTCGCGGGCCTTCCTGAAAAAATAAAGTTCAAAAAAATCCTCGAACCCCTCCGCGACCTCTACAAAGATGAAGTGAGAAAAGTAGCTCGGATGCTGGGCTTACCCAAAGAACTCGTTAACCGACAACCCTTCCCCGGACCCGGCCTAGCAGTACGCATCATCGGGCCTCTTACGGAGGAGAAAATCAAGATAGCTAAGCGCTCCGACAAAATCGTGCGGGAAGAAATTGAGAAATGCGACTTTGCTGAGGGGCTTTGGCAGTACTTCTCTGTGGTTACCGACACTAAAGCAACCGGCGTCAAAGGCGACGCAAGGGCATATGGTTATGTGGTTGCGGTTCGAGCTATGGAGAGTCGGGAAGCTATGACTGCAAGCTTTGCTAAGCTACCTTATTCGGTGCTGGAAAAGATTTCGACGCGCATCACCAATGAGGTTCCACTGGTTACACGGGTGGTTTATGATGTTACGCATAAGCCGCCTGCTACGATAGAATGGGAATAACCTCTCTCCCTCCCTATTTTGGGTAGTTCTGCTGCTTTGCCGAGGGACCCCCTCCCTTATATATAGAGTCAACCACGGGTTCAACTCGTTTTAGGTGGTTTCTATAAAGACAGCTAAAGGCAGAAAACGTCAGTCTCACTTGGCGTTACCTATGGCCCAGACGACGGTTGCTGCTACGATGACTGTTTGATTTTTTAGATTGCCACAGTAATATTATGTTGTATGATTGAGATTGATGGAAGCCAAAAAAGCGGCAGCGGCACCATACTCCGCCTCTCCATAGCAATAGCCGCCATACTAAAACAACCCCTACACATAACCAACATCCGCCAAAACCGACCCCAGCCAGGCCTCAAACACCAACACCTCGAATCCGTCCTGACCGCGGCCAAACTCTGCAACGCCGAAGTCAAAGGTGCAACACTGGGCTCAAGGGAACTCTGGTTCACCCCACACGAAATCAAAGGCGGTCACATAGAAGCAGTAATCGAAACCGCAGGCAGCATCCCGATGCTTTTCCTCTCAACCCTCCCCATATGCCTGTTCGCAGAGGCACCCGTGGAAGTGCATGTAGCAAAAGGCGGCACCGACACTCTCCATGCCCCAACCATAAACTACATGCGCAATATACTCCTGCCGGCGCTTAGAAGGATGGGTGTCGAAGCAGAAATCACTGTGCGAAAATACGGCTACTACCCCAAAGGCATGGGCGAAGCGACAATGACCGTAAAACCAAACCCAAACCTAAACCCCGTGTTGCTCGAGGATTTTGGTAACTTGAGATCCATAAAAGGGGTGTCGGTTTGCACTTTTCTGGCTGACCGTCGTGTGGCTGAGCGTCAAGCAAAAGCTGCCCAAAACGTGCTGATCCAAAGCGGCTACAGAGCCGATATACAAGTTGTAAACGACACGTCTAATCCCATTCAGAAGGGTAGCTCCATAGTTTTGTGGACTGAAACCGACAGAGGAGTAATTTTAGGTGCGGATTCGATTGGTGAGCTACGGAAGTCTGCGGAGGATGTAGGAAAACAAGCCGCACAAGCTCTAGTAACCGACATAATCACAAAGCCCACTGTCGACGAGTTCCTTGCGGATATGCTTATCCCCTACATAGCCCTCACCAAAGGCAAATCTTCCTATCTCACCCGACATGTAACAGAACACATTGAATCCAACATTTGGCTCATGGAAAAAATGTTAAACGTTAAATTCAGCATCGCCCAAGTAGAGAGCCTCTATAGAGTAGAGAAGAGCAGTTAAGCATGCCCAGAATCGACGTTTGCCTCAAAGTGCCAAAAAAGCAGGGAGAAAAAGCCATAGCCTTAGTGTCTAAGCTGGGGTTGATGGATAAGGCATTAGGCATCAACAGGGACAGCGATTCCCTTTATTTGCCATTACTGCGAGAACCCGCCCAAGCAGAACACGAAACACTAGACAGCCAAATCTCATATGCAATCGAGTCAGGATGTTTTGAGGAGAAAAAACGGCCCAGCGAAACCCTCACAGAAGCACTCAAAGACAAGCTCCCGCCTAACTTGCTATCAGAGGTGCCGCAGGCCTTTGACATAGTCGGCGACATAGTCATAATCGACATTCCGCCACCCCTCAAACCATACGAGAACATAATCGGAGAAGCTATCCTGCAAACCCATCGAAACATCAAAGTGGTACTCGGAAAAGCAGGCGACATAAGCGGCACCTACCGAATACGCGACTACACCTTCATTGCAGGCGAGCACCGAACCCGCACCATCCACAGGGAATTCGGCTGCACCTATCACGTTGACGTTGGCAAAGCATACTTTTCGCCTCGCTTGAGCCATGAACATATGCGGGTGGCATCCCAAGTGGAGCCGGGCGAGTTTGTGGTGGATTTGTTTGCGGGTGTCGGGCCCTTTGCAGTGTTAATTGGTAAGCGGTGCCCCGAAGCGAAGGTGTATGCGGTTGACTTGAATCCCGAAGCTGTTGAGTTGCTTAAGGTTAATGTTCGCGTTAATGGGGTGGAGGGTCGTGTGTTTCCTGTTTGTGCTGATGCCCGCGAAGTAGCAAAGGGCAAGCTAAAGGGGGTGGCTAGCCGAGTTATTATGAATCTTCCGGAGACTGCGATTGACTTTGTAGACGCGGCTTGCTCGGCATTAAGACCTGAGGGTGGAGTGGTGCATTTCTATGGGTTTGTGCGCAAACCTGACACAGTAGAGGCTTTAGAGCAGCGTTTTATGGAGTTGGTTGAGTTGAATGGGCGTGCGGTGGCTGTTTTTCTTTGTGCTCGGAGCATTCGGGAGACTGCGCCGTTTGAGTCCCAAGTTGTATTAGATGCAAAAATCAGATAGAGGCTTGACTGTTTTAGGTAAACCGAGTAGAAGCTATGGCTCTAAGGTTTAGAGTTCAGCCACTATAGTTTAGAGCCGCATAATCTACATGATAGGGCTATCTTGGTCGGCTGCTACATGCGTGTCTGTGAGTTTCAATGGAAAGCAATAGTCACATCTTGACAAACCAGCATAAACTACTCACCATCGCGGCAGCCACTCTGCTATGCTTTATCGCAATTGCACTTGCAAGACCCTATTTTGATGGGGTGAACTCGGCAGTTAACCTCTGGACAGTAAGCATTCAAACCGAAAGCTTAACTGAAGCAGCAAAAATCGTAGATTTCTTTGACACAAAGATTCTGCTGGCCCTCTCGGTCCCCTTCGCCGGTTTATTGCTCTGGAAAGGCAAAGCCCAAAATGCATGCCTACTCGTGGGTGCAATGGGTCTTAACGCTTTACTGCTTCAAGCATCTAAAACCCTAATCGACTCCCCTCGACCCGTAAACAGCCTATTGGTTGATATGGATAATTCGTTTCCCAGTGGCCACTTAACCAGCATAATTGTATTCGTTGGCATGTTCACATTTCTGGCGTTGCAGAATCGGAAAATCATCTCAAAGTTCTGTATAGCTGCAGTTGCACCAGCGTTGATTGGTATTATGGCATTTGATCGGCATTATCTTAATGCGCATTGGTTTAGTGATGTTCTTGCGGCTCCCTTCCTTGCGCTGTTTGTCATTGCCGTCAGCATACTTGTGGTAGAGGAGTTTTTCCGTTGGTTTAACAAAAGACATAACAAATACAAACCAATTCATTCAGTCAATAAAGAGGTACCCCCTATCTCAGTGGTAACTCTATATGGTAGTGCGATTCATAAGAGCGTAAACTCTTCGCTCTTTAACTGTTGGACCGAGAGAATCAACGGATATGCATGAATGATGATGCCTCTTGAGCTAGCAACCGTATTGCTTACATCGTTTGGGTTAGGTTTGATTCCGTTTGCAGGTCCCTCAACAATATTTATCGCAACCAACACCGTATTGGTTCTTGGAATCACTGATCCGCCAACGCTGCTACTTGTGGCTGGCTTGATAGCTTTAGGCTCCGCACTGGCAAAAAGCGTACATTATCTTGTTACTTTTTATGCTAGTAAACGTCTCAGCGCAAGTAGACAGCAGCGCCTCAATGCGAGCGGACAAAAAATCAACCGCTGGGGCTTTCTGATGCTATTTGCGGTAGCATCTACACCTGTCCCCGATGACCCAGTCGTCATCCCCCTTGGATTAACTAAGTATAGTCCCTACAGGTTCTTCGTAGCATACTTTTCAGGGAAACTAATCATCACCACAATTGGGGCGTTTCTCGGTTGCTGGACCGGTCAGAGACTTTCAGAGTGGTTAACCACCGAAGTTACCATCGCATCAAGCCTCATACTAACCATCATATTCACGATTCTACTGTTAAAATTCGACCTCAACGTCATGCTGGAGAAAATTACCAAGAGGATAAAACGTAGATGAATTTAACCCCCAAACTCAAGCGCGCCACCCTAGTAATCGTGCAAATAGCAGTCAGTGTTCTGCTGCTCTATCTCCTGTTCCGAGACGTCGAGTTAGCGCAGGCGCAACAGATACTCGCCAACACAAACCTACCTCTATTAGGGGTATCGACGACGTTTTTTGTTCTTTCCTCGTTTGCCATCGGCTTAGCCCTACACAGCGCACTAAAAGCCGCCGACGCCGAGCCGCCGTTTGGAACCACCATGCTTGCCAACTTTGGAGGCCAACTCCTAAGCGACGTCACCCCCGCAAAGTCAGGCTACTTCGCCACCCCCGTGCTGCTTAACCAACTCAAAGCCGTACCCATTGAGAAGGGCTTAATGAGCGTCATGGCGGTGGGTGCAGGCAACTTTTTCGTCAAAGCCATCATCTCCACAACGGCTCTGGTTTACTTTATCTACCGCATACCCAGCGACATAATGAGCCCCACCGTAACCAACGCATTGATTGGAGGCATCGCTATTCTTGTCGCTTGCGGCGTCGGTTTGGCGGTGCTCGTCTGGACTAACTACTTCTCTGGTCTATTGCAAAAACTCTGCAAGCTACCCCTCATCGGGCGAGTGGTTAAGAAGCTAGAGGAAATCCGCGCGTTATTCTCAAAGGATAAAGCGGCATTACGAAAATCTATAGCCACAATCGTTGTCTCGGTCTTAGGTTCGGTGCTGTTTAGCGGTATCTCGCTTTACCTCTTAGCCCAAGCTATAGGCATGACTGAACCCACCTTTACTGATTTGCTCTTTATGGGTCCCCTAACCGCGGTTTTCATGTATGTCCCCCTCACGTTTGCCGGGCTGGGATTACAGGAAGCAGCCTACGCATTCCTACTCACAGGCATAAGCAGCACACCCGAGGCCATTTTGCCCTTTGCGGTCACGTTTGCCATGTTAGTTAGATTAATCGCAGTCACCACTGACCTCGTCGGGTTGCCCCCGCTGCTAAAGACAAGCACAGGCCTGCTGGGGCTAATCCAGAAAAAAACATCCCAATCCTGCCCACAGCCACCATCCGAAAAAGACAAACTGCACAAGACTAATGGAAGCGGTTAAGCTTCCACGATTAGGGTCAAAATTACTTCCTGCTTTGGATTCTTTAGTTTCTCCACAAATGCCCTTGAGAGGTCAAACGAGGCTTTATCGGCCTTCACCGCTAAAGTGCGGTCGGAAATGAACTCGCTTCTTCGGATCACCAAGTCGTTGGGATGATTTAGAGTCAACTCCGGGGCACCACACGCGTTTACTTGCTCCACGGAACCGTCTGTCGCTATCTTGACAGTTAGCTTTGCGTTTGGTTTCCTCAAGGCCTCTTTGAATTCCGGGCATAAATCAGCCACTGATTTATCGGCATTCACCGCGACGATGCAGTCGCCTCTTTGTGTAACATGCTTCTCTTTGGTTATCATGAGTGTGGTTGGGTGACTTGACTGGATGTTGGGGTGCCCAAACGCGTGGATAACCTCGACAACCTTTGCCATAGTTACTCGCGTACCTCGATTGAGTCAACCTTGCCGTCGCCATCCAAATCAAACCCGACAATAACCACCGCAAAGGTATCCTCACCCCTATATCTCTCAAGAGTTTTCTTCCACAAATTAGTCAATGCAATAACGCACGCCTTAGTCCCAACCGCTTTGTTACCTGCCAAAACTACAATCCGCTTCGAGCTATCCCAGGGATTGACGATTTTCGCAATCAACCCCGACACGTCAGAAGTGTAGACTTGCCCCGTCTTCTTTGAGGACAATCCGCCAAGCAGGAAACCTTGCTGGCTTGATTGCATTATGAATTTGATGGGGAGATATTCGTTAATTTCCTGTGTTAGCAGGTTTGTTCCGGGGCCGCCGACGAGTATTAGGTTGTTTTTCTCTTCTTTTTCGGCTTTAACGTCTACGTCGAGTTTGACTGCGAATTCGCTGGGTAACCGCGCGAATTGTCCCAGAAACAGCGATAGGTGCGCAGCATAGTGGCCGTCTCGGGCGCTGGTTTTGAAGGGACCGTGGGGTTGGGGGCTACCTACTACGATTTTTCCGTCAAAAATACCGTTGCTTATGAATTCTTTAAAAAACTCCTGTAGTTGGTCGCCTATGCTGAGTATGCACATGTTTTGGATGGGTTGGTAACCGCCGGGGAATTCTATGCCAAACGCGGGTGCGGAGGGCTTGTAGTATTTGGCGGTGGCGCCTTTCTTGTTTTCTTCTCGTGTGACGGTTATGGCGCCGGCTTTTTCGAGTTTGCGTATGTGGTAGTATATTTTTTGTTCGTGCATGTTGAGGTGTTTTGCGATTTCTAGGGGGTACATCTCTTTTTTGGAGAGAAGGGTTAGGATTTTCCAGCTGAGGTCGCCTAGGACCATTTTGAGCTTCTGGGGGTCGGTTTGGAGGGTGATTTCTTTGATTTTTTGGGTTGCGCCGTCATCTTGAAGAAGGAGTTTTTTTGGCATGTTGCTCATGCACTAATGTGCCGTATAGTATAAAAAATTTTTTTATAATGGTTAAATTTTTTTCAACAAAAAGACCCAAACAAAGCCAAGATTAACAAGAGACCATTATAAAAAAAGTCATAGTGGTCAAACCTGACTTTTAACAAACTATATAACCAAAAAACCGCCTTCCCATCTTAAAACAAGCAGGATCAATGTATCATGTGTGGAATATTTGGTTGTGTTTTAAAAGAAGGCAACGCTGCGCCTCTCATCCATTCTTCTCTCAAACGTCTCGAGTACCGAGGATACGACTCCGTTGGTATAGCCACCCTAAATGACGGTAAAATCCAAATCAAAAAAGACCAAGGTAAAATCGACGACGTTCACAAAATCCTAAACCTAGATGATATGCTGGGACCAATTGGCGTTGGACACACCCGCTGGGCAACCCACGGCGCACCCCTAAAAGTCAACAGCCACCCACACACCGACTGCACAGGAGAAATCGTTGTCGTACACAACGGCATCATAGAGAACTTTCTTGAACGTAAATCCGAACTCGAGAACCTTGGCCACCGTTTCGTCTCTAAAACTGACACTGAAGTCATGCCGCACCTCATCGAGGAAACCCTCAAACAGAACCCTCAACTTTCCTTCCAGCAAGCCATCCAAGAAGCGCTCAGACGCATTCAAGGTTCCTACGCGTTTGCCATAATGTCTACACGTGAACCCGACAAGATTATCTGTGCAAGAAACGAAAGCCCCCTTGTGTTGGGCATTAACCATAAAGGCGTTTTTTGTGCGTCTGACATTCCCGCCTTCTTGGAAGTCACTAACAAGGCAGTTTTGATAAATGATGGTGAACTTGTAGTCTTAACCAACAAGGGGTATGAAATTAAAAAGATTAGCGACGGTAGCGCGGTCACACGGGATCCCATCACTGTGGAGTGGACCGCTGAGATGGCTGTCAAACAGGGCTACCCCCACTTCATGATCAAAGAGATCCATGAGCAACCCGAAGTTCTCCGCAATACCCTACGCATACAGGACCACTATTTGGATTTGCTCTCAACCTTCCTTGACCGGGCCAACGAAGTGTTTCTTGTAGCCTGCGGTACGAGCTACCATGCCTGCTTAGCTGCCTCCTACATGTTCTCCAAGTTAGCGTTTCTGCCGACTTACCCCGTGTACGCCTCAGAATTCCTTGAGCAGCATGGTAAATCCGTCAACATCGACAGCACTATCCTCGCCGTTAGCCAGTCAGGTGAAACCGCAGACACCATATCTGCCGTAACCTGCGCCCAACAAAGAGCCGCAACCATCCTCAGCTTAACCAACGTTATCGGTTCCACTATGACCCGCATTAGCCGCGTCTACATCGGCACTCAGGCAGGACCCGAAATCGGTGTTGCCGCCACAAAAACCTTCACTTCACAACTCTCAGTACTCGCTCAACTTGCTCTGAAACTTGCCAAAAAACGCGGAAAGGTCTCTCAGGATGAAATCGACAATCTGGAGGAAAAACTCGAACAACTCCCAGATATGGTCGACACCATTGTTAAGTCTCAGGAAGAAAAAGCCAAGCAAATCGCAAAGAAATACGCCAACTCAAAAGTGTTCTTCTTCCTCGGTAGAGGAATCAGCACCGCCACAGCCTTCGAAGGCCGCCTCAAATTGATGGAGATCGCATACATCCCCAGCATCGCTTTTCCCGCAGGGGAATCCAAACATGGCCCAATCAGTCTGGTCGAAAATGGTTTCCCAGTGGTGTTTGTATGTCCTAAAGACGATACCCACAAGACCGTGATTGGTAACATCATGGAGATGAAAGCTAGGGGCGCTCACATCATCGCTGTCATAGAGGAAGGCGACCAAGACATCAAAACCTTAGCTGACGACTACATAGAAGTCCCCAAAGGAATACCCAGCGTCCTAAGCCCAATCCCCTTCGCGGTTCCGCTACAGCTGCTTGCTTACTACACTGCACTCGAGAAGGGCTACAACCCAGACATGCCTCGCAACCTAGCAAAATCGGTTACCGTAAAATAATTGCCTGCCATTTAGGCGGCGCATTTTCCTTTTATCCCTTTCTAGCAACATCTACTTGAGAAACTGGAAGAAAAATTTTTGCTGACTTAACCGAACCATTTTTCTAGCGAGACCTTTGCCTTCTGTTTCTTAGAGCCTGTAATCATCCGCTCCAGTGCTTTCTTCACGCGTTCTTCCCCGAATTCCTTTTCGTTGCACATGAAGTCGATTATTTTTTTCTCGTCGGGTTCTTTCCATTCGAGTTTGTAGTCGTCGGTGACTTTGGGATGCAGAAATTCTTCCCGTATAAGATGCGGTTCACAGGGGAACGAGGCGTTCTTGATGGAGGGTAGCGCTTTTTCTATGGTTTCGTGTTGGCGGATTAGTTTTAGTGCTGTTTTGGGGCCGATGCCTTCGATGCCGTCAGGGTTAAAGTCGGTGCCGATGAGTATACCTACATCGATTAGTTGTTCATAGGTCAAGCCGCAATCGGTCAACGCCTTTTTGAGTTCGATGACTTCAGGTACAACCTCAATGAAGGCTTTTCCCCTCCTGCGTCTACCCGAAATGGTGACGTTACGTAGCAGCCTGGGCGCGCCGAACAGGAGGCTGTCGTAGTCTTGGCTTGCACAATAATCTGCCGTGCCCTTCTTGTTCATGTAAGCCGCCTGCGCTTCACCTTCGCTGGGCGCCTGAATCCATGGCAGTCCCATCAAATCCAGCAACTGCTTACTCTCAGGAATCATATATGACCGCAAGGTTGTGGCGATCTGTGCATATTTGCGCATACCTTCTAGGTCGCCGACTGCGTGGGCTTTAGCATACTGCACCGTTGCTTCAAGCTTGACCTGTCTTCGGCGCTCAACTTCTTTGGCTTTAAGCTCGGGGGATTTGCCGTCAAATATAAAGACGGGTCTTATGCCTAGCTCGACTAGGTTTATGGTGCGGTAGAAGAGGCCCGAGAGGTGGCTTGTGATTTGGTCCTTGCTGTTCTTTAGGGGGGTGCCGTCTGGCTGTCGGATTATTGTGAGGAACTGGTAGATTGTGTTGTAGCCGTCGATGGCTATGACTTTGCCGCCTAAGTCTTCGAGTTTAACTGGAGTTTTTGGCAGTAGATCTTTGAAATTTACGCCCAAAAGGCACCACGCATATGATAGGCAAATAGGAGGAATAAGAGGTTTACGAAATAAGCAACACCCCTGGCAGCAAGCTTGTCGGCTAAGTTACAATTTTGAAAATAACATACCGATCGTTAGAGTAGACTAACTGCAGTATTTTACTATTAATTATCTGGGGGTCAAGCTGGTTACGGTCATACACAATAAAACCTACGTCGTCGTTTTTAAGGTACTCGCCAAAGTAGCGGCTCTTAACAGTCACCGGTGCATGGTTATCAAAAAGGTCCTGTATAGCGTCACGGTTAAGTGCGGCATAGCTGCTCTTAGACAACGTCAGCGTCTCATAGGATGCTGATACCGTTTTACCCACGGCTATGTCGCCGAAGTTGTATTGGAACCGTACTGCATCGATTTGGCGGCTAGTTCCTGAACCCACATTTCCCCACTCTGGTATGTCGGTGAAATAGAAGCCGTAGCCGATCTGGCTCATTTCGTCGTAAATGCCGAGGTAATTGTCTTTTAGGTCAGCGCCGGTAAAGGTTGCGACTGCCCATGAGTCTTCCTGCTGTACAATGGCTGGGGGGGCCTCATAGGGGTTTACCCAGTTAAGTAATCCGTTGATGTAGGCTATTTCGAACTTGTATTGTAAATCAAAGAGTGTGGTTAGGTATAGGCTGGCGTTTTGGACGTTACTGTTTTGGGGGGTTAGGGTCCAGTTGATGCTGTACTGGTAGCAGTTCACTCCAGCAGATATTGTTTTGGTTAGGGTGATGTCGTCATTGAAGAACAGGAAAGTTAAGCTCTTGGGTTCTGCGGTGTCGTTGAATATGATTTTTTTACTTAGCTGTCCTACCGGCACCTTGTGATCGACGCCGTTTAGAGTGTAATACAGGAAGTCTCCGCTCCCTGAACTATAGGTTACTCGAGTCCAAACCTCATCCATCGAGACATAGAACTCGTTTAGTGTGTCGCCTTTAGCCTGATAAGCCTTAAGCAGGGTCTGGCTATGCTCCAGTTCATAGGACAGCGTCAAAACCGCCTCCGCGATCTCCATACGCTGAACAGTGTGATCCGTCTGAGCCGTCACGTTCTTAGTCGAAAACTCTTGGAACCAAAAGCCCGGCACCTCCGTAGCAACTACCACCGTCTCCTCTGGATAGTGCTCTTTTAGCCATAGCCCCGCATCCATAGCTTTCAAATCCGTAGTCGAATAGTAAACCCCCGCCTCCGTGATCCGCCCATACACTGTATCAAAGCGCTCAACCACCATAACTGAAAGCCCTACCACCAAGAGTACGGTTAACACCCTAACCCAATTCTTCCGAAACGCCAGCCGATGCCGACCATAAAACGCCACCGCCCTATCCAAAGCAAACACAACTGTAACTGCTGCAAAAATCGCTAAGGGCGTGGTGATGTAGTAGATGAACCAGGCAAACGGCATATAGAAGCCAATTAAATATGATTGGGCAAAGAATAGGGGAACAAACAAAGCTAATGCGAGTATGAGCCAAAACAGCGGTTTCTTTTGTTTTCGAAGCAGATGGAACGAGATTGCGATGCCTGCTAAACCTGCAAAGAAAATGAATCCATAATTAGTCATAAACGCCTTGAAGCTAACTGCAGGAATCTGATAAGCGTAGGTTTTGATGGCGAAGAATAGGTACTCTATTACAAGATCCAAATAGGGATACATGGCCTGGAAATAGTAGAGGAAAAAAGCGATGCCGCCACCGCAAATTAAAGCAATGATGACTTTGAGGTTTTTCCCTTTGGATTTGATTAGCATATACAGCAGAATCGGTGGAAGTATAAACGCAGCTAAAAACGTAGCAACCTGATGACCCAGCACCAGCCCAAACGCTGCAAAAAACGTCACAACCAAGTACCCCAGATGCTCAACCGCCAAAGGTGTATAGAGAAATACCAAAAGCATGAAAGCAAACGCCAAGACAGTCGTGTAGCCGCCAAACTGGTTAGCTTCATAGATAGGGAAACACATCAGCAGCAAAATAACTGCTGCAAATGCCACTTTGCGGCCAAAGAATTTTCGTGCAAGCAGGTAAGCGGACATAAAAAACAGCCAGTCTAGAACCGCTGTTAATGCACGTAGCAATACTATGTATTGGGTGATATCAGTGATGCCTGTTAGTGAGATAATCATTGCTAGAACGATTTGGTAGAGTGGAGGAGTCCAACCCAAGTTAGCCAGGGAAATTTCGCCGGTGTTGAGAAAAATCATGGCTTTTTCAAGGTGCACCGCGGGGTCATTGCCCAATACCACGCCGTTTGTGGAAACAAGCAGATAGAAACCAGCAAGGATAACTACTGAGAAAACGGCAACGAATGCATATTCAAATCGTTTATCCAGTACTGTTTGTTTTATCAAGGCGACTATACGGTTCACCCTTGATTGAGGTTACCCATTTACTTTGTAAATTGCTACTTCTTCGTTAATAAACACAAGGCTAAACAGGGGGTCATAGAGGAATTTGTCGTTAACCTCAATTTCTGTCTTTTCGGGGATGTCATTCTCATCGATGGCGAGGACGACGTATGAGACTTTGCGGTTGATTAATTCTTCACGGTAATCAAAGACCGAAAATTGGGCGTTATGTTGGGCGTCCATGTAGCTTTCACTTTTCGTCTTAACAATTTCGTCGAAGCTTTGTTCTTCCTTTTTAATCTCACTTAACTGTTCATCTGAGACTTGATAGACCCCCATAAAGTAACTAAACTCCACAGACCGTTTTCCATCTAAAGCATAAACAAGCTCCACTGGTGAGGTATCGGTGTTTATGCTTGTGGGGCGGGATTGCTGGTCGGGAAATATCATCTGACCGATAGTCTTCATAGGTTCATCAACAAATGCAATGTATGCGTAATCTTCCTCAGTTATCGAATTGGTAGCGCCTTTAGTATGTAATCCAAACTCGATCGAGACAAGAGTCACCGCTGGGTTATCGGTAGTTATTTTTTGGGTGATTTTAGCAAAATCGGCACCATTCGGTAGTGTGGTGGTCTGTGTGAACTTAAAGCGGTCGTTTCCATGTGTTACGCTGATGGTTTGGGTTGTTTGGGTGCTTTCTCGATGCATATCCAGCACAGAAAGGCTTGATATGTTGTAATATTCAGTTCTAAGGGTTCCATCCGGTAGGGTCATGAGTAAAGTGACTTGTGTGTCGTCGTTGTTGTAGTTAAAAAATGGGTACATGTAGTTCGCGTTGGTTATGTTTACAAGAAACTCTGGATTATGTCGACTGATGTATCCGCCGTCTTCCCGGATTTGGAGGTACCCATTTCCAATAGCATAGTTAGTATCCAAAAGGTACCTGGCAAAAGTGGCGTTGTCTAATTCGCGGCTAACCGTTAGATATTGAGGGTTAACTGCACTTAGCGTTGGGCGCTGTGTAAAGCCTCCAAGCCACCACCCAAACCATGCATCTGCAACTAGCACCGAACCTTCCTCGGTGTTTTGCTTAAGCCACTGTGTCGCTTCCCACTTGGGTTGTGTCATGGTTTGGTAGTAGCTCTGAAGCGTCTCGCCGCAGTTTAGTGATAGTGGTGAGATAAAGATTGGTAATGCCAGAAACGAGAACAAAAGACAAGCTAAGATAAAGAGGGAATAAAGCCTCTTGGGTGTAGCCGCATCGGATAGTTTCTTTGAGGCATTTTCCATTTTTCTCTGAAGACCCTCAAGCTTTCCGGGCACCTTTAACTTGTATCTCCAAAGGTCCACTGGCCCACGTTTTTTCTTGAGGGCTAACGCGAATGTTTCTGCTCCATGTTCAATGAGTACGCCAATGAATACTAGAATGGGTAGAATAAGGAAGTATAGAAAGCGGTTATAATCAACTGACAACCCAAGCAAGTAGCCCTGAGTGCAAATTAAGGGCACAAAAGCCCACATGGCCAATAGAAACGTTGGAAACGCCAGAAACTTTTTGTAATATTTAGTCGAGAATGCAAAGAACCCAGCAGTTATGCCAAACAATGGGATTACTATCCAATAAGGTAGAATCTGGGATGCCGATGTCACCGAGTTATAACCATTCCAATACGCCAACGCAGCATTAACCAAAAACGGTGAAACCAAGATGGCACCAAAAACTATTGGAAGTATCCAGTGGTGTACACTGTGTCTTGATGTTCCCATAGTCTTGGGCCAGAGAAGCACAAAAAGTATGACGGGTGCAAACATGCCTATGAACATAACGGAACTTAGCGAATGCGTCAAAAAAATAGAGCCTGCCAAAATCGATGTGGAAACAAAGAAGGGCAATTTGGAGAAACGGTCTTTTTCAAGGTATAGATAGTATGTTAGGGGAATTAGCATCAGAGTTATTACGTTGGGGTAACCCGCCCAGGTGAGCATTTCGAAATCGAACCTGGAAATCGCAGCCAAGAAAGCGACAACATACGCTGCTGACAAAGAAAATACCCTTTTAGTGATTAGAAATGCGCCGACTATAATAAGGGCAGAAAAAAAGGACACAACTACCGCGTGTGCTATGTACTCTGGCAACCCTGTAAACAGGATAATGCTTGATGTAAATATGTGGTAGCCGGGAAAGGTTAAGGAAACCCCTCCGCCCATGTGGTAAAAATTATAGAGGAAATCGACGTTTCCCCTGCCAGTTATCGAATGTATTACACTATTGTGCAAGCCTATATCGGCGCCAGGTGGAAACCCTTCTAAAAGCAAGAGAGCTAAACGTGAAATGAACGAGAAAGCTACAATGGTCAGCAACAAGACGTATGATTTGTTTGTTTTTACCATTTGCTTTCCCGCTTAATATGGATACGATTGGTTTATTGGTAAAAGGTTAAATATTGATTTCGAGTATAAAAACCCCCAGAGTATCAAAAAGGAAAAAAGGTGTTTAATATGTCGTGGCTAAAATCTATGATGGAAAAAGAACCACCAGAACCAGAGAATCCATTAGGCATCGTCGTTATCGGTAACATCGAACCAGACATGCACGATACAGCAAAAGAAGCAGTCAGACGTAGCCTAAAACGCGCAGGCTTCAAAACCATCGACGTCGGAAAAAGCGTTGCACCACAAGTATTTGTCGACAAAGTTAAAGAAAACAACGCAAACCTCATCGCACTCTCAGTAAACACAGTCCCAGCAAAGAACAACCTCGCAAAACTAGACGAGCTTCTAAAAGCAGCAGGACTCAAAGACAAAGTCGGCATCATCATGGGCGGCGCAGCCGTTAAGAAAGAAGATGCAGACGCGTTCGGCGCACTCTTCGGCAAGAACAAGGAAGAAGCTCCAGAGCTTGCAAAGAAAGCACTGAAGAAATAAGTCCATCAGGTCTGGAAATAATATGTCCTTTAAGTTCGAGAAAGAACAAAAAATATTCGAGATTGGGACTGCAAAGATCGGCGGTCAACCAGGCGAGAACCCGACTTTCCTAATCGGCTCCATCTTCTGGCTAGGCCAAAAAATGGTCCAAGACGCTAACAAAGGCATCTTTGACCAAAAAGCTGCAGAAGACATCATCAACAGATGCCAAACACAAAGTGATATCACCGGCATCAAGTTCGCACTAGACATCGTCGCAACCACAGAAACAGCATTCGAGAAATACATTGACTTCGTCCCGAAACACACAGATGCTCCGCTCATGCTTGACGCAATGAGTCCAAAAACCCGTATGGCAGCAGCAAACTTGGCAAAGAAAATGGGCCTTACAGACAGATGTCTCTACAACTCAGTTTACAAGGGCGTTACTGACGCTGAACTTGCAAACCTGAAAGAAAGCGGCATCAAAATGTCTATTGTTCTAGCTGACGATCCAAAAGACACAACGCTTGAAGGCAAAATGAGAGTTATCGAAGAGGCCTTAGCATTAGCCGAGAAAGGCGGAATCACCAAACCACTCATCGACACCGCAATTCCCGCATTTGAACCAGACATGGGCACATCCGTCAGAGCTATACCCATCATGAAAGAGAAGTATGGCTACCCAGTCGGATTAGGCAGCGGCAACGTTGTCACAACCATGGGTTGGGTCAAAGCAAACATCGCTAAAGAATACCGCAAGGGTACAGTTTGCGCAACAAACACCATCATGCAGATGGCAGGCGCCAACTGGCTCATGATTGGTCCAGCTGAACAAGCTGAGTGGGTCTTCCCAGCCGCAGCAATCACAGATACATACATTGCATCTGCCGCAGCTGACCTCGGAACAAGACCGCTAGACGAAACACACCCAATCTACAAAGCTTTCATGTAAAGCTTTTTCCTTTTTTCTTTTGTTAAAAAAATATATGAATACTGAAGTGCTCTCTTGAAACCAGAAAGATGGCTCGGAATCATCCTCGCGCTCACGCTAATGACCTATCTCTCAGTGTACATTATTCCCGCCGACTATTCCCCTCTTAATGTCATCCGCTATGTTTTAGGTTTCGGCTTCGTTGCGTTCCTTCCGGGTTACTGCTTAATCAACATCCTCTTCTTGGGTAAAAACCGGCTTGATCTCATCGAAAGCCTCGTCTTATCTGTAGCCTTAAGCCTTGGGCTTGCAGGGCTGATTGGGTTATTTCTAGGATTATCTCCCATTGGAATAAACTTTGATTCCATTACTGTCTCGCTTGGAGTAGCGGTAATAGCTCTGGCACTAGTTGGTTATGTGCGGAGAATTAGAGAAAAAGATTCACCAGTACTTCAAGTGCAAAGCCCTCAGTAGGTAAGCGCCTGAAGTTTTAACCGCGGATTTTCCATATGTGCCGCCCTTGCGCATCATACGCAGGACATAGCTTGGGCGGAGGTAGAATTGTTGGTAGGCTTTAGCTCGGAGTTCTGCTAACGTCTCCATTTTTAACTGTGGTGTTTCAAAGGTTGGTCCAGCGGTGTCGAATTTGTCAAAGTCGTCTGTTCTTAACCAGCCATTTTTTATGACTTGTTCATACATGGGTGTTCCTGGATAGGGTGTTGCTACGTAGAAGCCTACATCGTCAGGGTTGACTTTTTTGACGAACTGTATGGTTTCTTTAGCGGTCTGTTCTGTTTCGCCCGGGAAACCCAGTACTACGTTTGCGATTGTTATCAAACCGACTTGTTGAGCTGTTTTGAACGCTTTGAGTGTTTGCTCCAGCTTTATGCTCTTGTTCATGGCACCCAGTATAGCCTCCGAGCCTGATTCAACGCCCATCCAAACAGCGATGCAACCTGCTTTACGCATAGTTGTCATGAGTTCTCGGTCAACCATGTCTACGCGGGTGCCGCAGTCCCACATTAGTTTCAAGTTTCTTGCCTGCAGTTCTTCGCATATCCCAAGCACCCGATTACGGTCAACGCTAAATGCATCATCGTAGAAAGTCACCTGGTCAACGCCATATTTGTCATGGACAAACTGCATCTCGTCTACCACATTTTTGGCGCTGCGCATACGGTAGCCTCTGCCGAACATGCGTACGGTGCTACAGAAGTCACACCAATACACGCAGCCACGACTGCTGACCAACGGGATGAGGAGTTTGCCGTTATGCCTGAGTTTATCCAGTGGCATGAGATGATGCGCTGGGAAGGGTATGCTGTCGAGGTCTTTGATGTAGGGGCGATCGGCGTTGCGGCGAATTTTGTCGCCGTCCCGGTAAGTTATCCCTAAAACACTGTCGAGATTTACGCCGCCTTCAAGTTTAGCCGCTAGATCAACGAGGGTTTCCTCGCCTTCTCCACGGACAATTACATCAACCGCTGGGTATTCTTTGAGTGCGTTTTCATCCCAGAATGTACCATGACTGCCCCCAAGTGAGGTGGTTGCGTTGGGCTGGGCTTCTTTGGCTATGGTGAGGATATTCATGGCTGATTTGTAGAGCAGAGTGGTGGCGGATGCGCCGATGAGGTCAGAGGGTGTTTGGCTAATACGGCTACGGAAGGTTTCATAGGTGAGTTTCTCGGCTTGGCAGTCGATGATATTGACTTGGTGGCCTGCTTTTTCGGCGACTGCTGCTAGGTATCCTAAACCGAGTGGGATAAATGGTGGGTGTGAATGCACGCTTGGCGGGTAGGGTGGGTTGACGAGAGTGATTTTCATGTTGGGCGCCTTGATTTGTGTGAGTTCTAATGTTAGATGCCATATAATGCTTTCTTACAATGAAAAGAAAAGGCGCATTACCGCAAAAGCGGCAGAATTGGGTTAGGAGAGTTTTATGTGCATTGCACGGAGCGCATAAGCTGCCGATGTCTTGAGCCCTGATCTACCGTATGTGCCTCCTCGCCGTAGCATCTTTAGTACATAGCTTGGGCGAAGGTAGAATTTCTGGTGGGCTTTGTACTTGATTTCTCGGAGCTTCTCCATGCTAAGATCGGGGGTTTCAAAGGTTGGGGTTGCGGTGTCGTATTTGTTGAAGTCGGTGACTCTTAACCAGCCATTTTTGACTACTTCGTCGTACATGGGTGTGCCGGGGTAGGGCGTGGCGATGTAGCAGCCGATGTCGTCTGGGTTTAAGCTGTTGATAAAGTTGATGGTTTCCCAGGCGGTTTCCTCTGTTTCTCCAGGGAAGCCGATGACTGCGGATGCGATGGTCATCATGCCTGCCTTCTGTGCCATTTTGAAGGCTTCCCTGACCTGTTCGCGATTAATTTTTTTATGCATCTTCTCAAGAATTTTAGTTGAGCCAGATTCGACGCCAAACCAAATGGTGATGCAGCCGGCCCTACGCATGATTTCTAAAAGTTCTTTGTCGACCGCATCTACGCGTGTTTCGCAGTCCCATTCGACTTTTAGTTTGCGGTCAAGTATGTCTTGGCACATTGCGATTGTGTGGTTACGGTTAATGGTGAATGCGTCGTCGTAGAAAGTGAATTGGCTTTCTCCATATTTGTTGTGGAGCATTTCCATTTCGTCTACGACTCGGTGGGGGTTGCGTACCCTGTAGCCTCTGCCGAACATGCGTACGGTGCTGCAGAAGTCACACCATTGGACGCATCCGCGGCTTGTGACAAGTGGGAATATGGTTTTGCCCATGCGGTGGAATGCGTCTATGGGTAGCAGGTGATAGGCTGGCGAGGGTAATGAGTCTAGGTCGTGGAGGAAGGGGCGGTCTTCATGGCGGATGATGGTGCCGTTTGGCCCCCGAATGGTTGTTCCCAGTACACCTGCGAATGATTGGTTGTTTTGTTTGCGTTGGAGAAGTTCGGTAAATGTGATTTCTCCTTCGCGTCTGACTATAACGTCTATGGCGGGGCATTCGTTTAGGGCGTTTTCATCCCAGAATGTTACGTGTGAGCCGCCAATCATGGTGGTTGCATTGGGATGGATCTCTTTGGCTGCTGTCAAGATACGTTTTGCTTGGTTGTATAGGAGTGTGGTTGAGGTTACGCCGACGACGTCCGGGTTGACTTGGCTTAAGCGTTGGCGGAATGCTTCGACGGTGAGGCGTTCGGCTTGACAGTCGATTACGTTGACTTCGTGTCCTGCTTGTTGTGCTACGGCGCCCAAGTATGCGATGCCTAGGGGAATGAACGGCGGATGCGAATGTGCATGTTCAGGGTAAGGCGGATTAACAAGAGTAACTTTCAAGATCTATTAGCCCCATATGTGACTGCTTACACGTTAAAACGCCATATAATGTTTACGCCAAAGTCCGCTGCTTGTTTCTGTTGCGGGTTTTTGCTGTTTGGGTTGGGCTTTGGTTGCATTGGTTCTTTTTTTGGTTGACTTGTCAGGTTTGCGTCGTTTTTCTGGTGTTGCCTTTGTTTTTGGCTGTTGCTATGCCATAGACCCCTCCTTATATATAGAGTCAACCATGGGTTCAACTTGGGTTTGTGTATGCCAGTCTTAATAATGTGGGCATTCTTGCGCTGAAACTAGCGTATTTGCTTGCGAAGTTTTACATGTAAGCTATACCCATGCGCCTCATGAAATCCAGAACCTTATCATACTCTCTTAGATACTCTTTCCCTTTCTCTGTGACTAGAAGCGTTTCTTTCTCGATCAAGCCGAGGTTTTCAAGTTCGGTGATGTAGCTTTTCAGACGGTCAAAGGGAACGTTTAGGCGCATCTGGATTCTGGTTAGTACGATTTTTTCTTTGGTGTTTTCCTGGTTTAGGATTGAGAGGAGGTCGCCATAAATTTTTAGTTTGTCTCTGCGGGCGATTTTTTTCATGTACACTCCTCCTTTTCTTTGTTAGCTGAATGGAACGACTTATATGAAATATAAAGGAAAACCCCTAAAGCAAGCAAACGTGCTACTAACCCTCCTACGAATGCCGCTCCTGCTGTGTACGGTAAATCTACAAAGCTGATAAGCAGTGAATATTGGCTTATACCAAACAGGATAAACCCTAGTGGAATCCAAATGGTGGTTGGGTTTGGCTTTTTTGTGTGGCTATTTAGGGTATGTATGCAGATGTATGCAATGAAGAATAAAGTAAGTATGCGTAGAAAGATGTTGAAACCGGCAATCAATTCCATGTTTAGCAGTGGGGTTGTGACAATTATGCTTAAGCTAGCTAGCCCTATAATCGCTAAACTTAGCGTTGCATTCCAGAGTAATTGGCTATTATTGGCGGGCTTTTTGGAGAAATAGTATGTTATCGCAAGGAAAACAAACCCGAAGGTTCTGATTAGTACTGAAATGATTACGAACCTGGGAAACAGCGGCTCAAGTATTGCAAGGATAACAAAAATCGACGATATCCCGATAAAGGCAAATCCAAGCGGAAGTCCCAGATAGCGCTGCTCTCTTGTAAGCAAATATGGCCTAATCATATACCTTACTAGAACAAAGCAAAGAATTACTGAGGCTAATTCTACTGCGATTCTGGGAACTTCATACATATCCCCTGACAACTGTGTTAACTACCTTATTTTTATTGCTGTACATAAACAACTTGAATAAAATGCAACTGCTTCTGTTGAATTAGCACTCACCTATCGTGAGTGAGCCTTAAGAGCGTACGCTGTTACGTTGTAAGTTACAAAATTTAGGAGAAAACAAAATGAAAAACCAAAAATTAGCAACCATCTTAATCGTCTCAATGCTGCTCATATCAGTCGCAACAGCTCTCGTTTCATTGCCTGCCAGCGCACAGAGTTCCGGCGAGATGGCCTCATACGCTTTTCTCTCCGTTGAACCCAACCCAGTCGGCGTAGGTCAAACCTCCTACGTTGCAATGTGGGTTGACTTCCCAATGCCAGGCGCAACAGAAGCCAACGACATCAGAAGACATGACTACAAATTAACAATCACAGACCCAGACGGAAAAACAGAAACAAAAACATGGGACGTCATTTGGGACACAACCGGCGTTCAAGCATACGGATTCACACCAACCAAAGCAGGAAACTACACATTCTTCTTCGAATATCCAGCACAAAACTACACATGGACAGGATCATACTCAGGCGTATGGTTCCTAGGCGCTAACGCAACTGCAACCCTTGAAGTTCTAGAAGAACCAGTCACTGGAGCAATTGACGTTGCTCTCCCAACAGAATACTGGTCACGCCCAATCTACGGTACCAACGATAACTGGTACACCATAGCCTCACACTGGCTCGGCGGCAACTACTTTGGCACATTCCAACAAGGCGGCTATAACCTCTGGCAACCAGTCGGTTCTGCACCCGCAAGTCCACACATCGCCTGGACACTACCATTTGAGTCCGGAGGAGTTGTCGGTGGAACAAACACAGTCGTTGACGGAGCAACCTACTACTCAGGCGGTTCATACCAAGGCAGATTCCAAAACTCAATCATCATGGACGGCAAAATCTACACCAAAGGAACACTAGGCGATGACAACACTCGCGGAACCTACATGTGCATCGACCTACGTACAGGCGAAATTGTATGGACTAACGACAACATCAACCCAACTTATGGCCAACTCTACACCTATGAATCACCAAACCAGCACGGTACCATACCAAACGGTTACCTATGGCAAACATCAGGAACTACCTGGATCGCTTGGGATGCAGAAACCGGCAAATGGGCATTCAACTTAACCAATGTCCCATCAGGCGGCACAACAGTTTACACAAAGAATGGCGAAATCGTCAAATACATCCTGAACTACAACCAAACAACTAAATCTGGCTGGCTAGCACTCTGGAACTGGACTGCAGCACCTGGCGTTGCAGCAAGCGCGCCCGGAACAGGCTCAGGCGCCCTACAATACCGGCCAACAGGCAAAAACATCGACTGCAGCACAGCATACTCATGGAACGTAACCATCAACGCAGACTTAATAGGCAATTCCGCCCCAGCAATCCAGTACATCCTAGAGGATGACGTAATACTCGGAACAAGCTCCTCACTCACCGCAGGCATCTCTACCACTAGAGGAACTCCAAACCCATACACCGTATGGGCATTAGACCTATCCGAAGATAGAGTCGGTAGCCTACTGTGGAAGAAATCCTACACTGCACCCGAAGGCAACACAACACGCAAACTAGGCCCACTAGACCCTGTTAACAGAGTCTGGACCATGACTGACTCCGAAACAATGCAATGGTTCGGCTATGACCTCAAAAATGGTAACCAACTCTGGAGCACTGACCTCGACTTACGCCCAATGCAGTACTTCGCAAGCGGCTCAGGTTCTGGTCAAAGAGCAGTCACAGCCTACGGCAACCTATACGTCCAAGGCTACGGTGGCGAACTCCTAGCCATTAGCTGCAGCGACGGTTCACTACTCTGGAAATACAACAACACAAGCGCAGGTGTCATCGGCTCTTGGGGCTTGATGCCAATCTTCATCTCAGCAATCTCAGACGGCAAAGTCTACGCATTCAACAACGAGCACTCACCTAACAGTCCACTCTACAACGGCTATAGCATATACTGTATCAACGCAACAACCGGTGAAGAAATCTACAAGATGCTCAGCTGGGCTGGCCAAACAGGCGGAACAGGTACATCTACCTCAGTCCTAGCAGATGGCTCACTAGTCTACTACAACTACTACGACAACCAACTCTACTGCATAAGCAAAGGCGCGACCAAAACAACAGTGTCCGCTCCAAACTTAGCAGCAGCCGCTGGCCAAAGCGTAGTAATTAGCGGAACAGTGACAGACATCTCACCAGGCACATCCCAAACCGAGCAAGCAATGCGCTTCCCCAACGGGGTTCCATGCGCTTCTGACGAAAGCATGGCAGCTTGGATGGAATATGTCTACATGGACCAAGCATGCCCAACTGACTTCACAGGCGTCACCGTCGTCGTCAACGTCGTTGACTCAAACGGCAACTTCCGTACAATCGGCACCGCAACCACTGATGCATACGGCCACTACTGCTTAGTCTGGTGTCCAGACATCTCAGGACAATATGAAGTCATCGCAACCTTCGCAGGCACAAATGGCTACTATGGCTCAGCCGCCTCCACCGCATTCGCAGTTGACGAACCAGTCGCAACTCCAACACCAGTTCCAACACAGGCACCATCTGCAGCTGATCTATACTTCGTTCCAGCAATCGTCGGCGTCATCATTGCAATCGTTGTTGTCGGCGCAGTCCTAGCACTGCTCGTCACCAAGAAACCATAAACAAGAGTGAAAGATTCAATCTTTCCTCCCTTTTTGTTTTTTTTGTATTGAGCACCCGGATGGGGCTGAGTAGGAAACTGGGCGAGTTTACGGTGGTTGCAAGACACCGTTACTTAAGTTAATTTTCTCCTAAAGTCCAGTGCCTCAGCAAACCCAAATGGGCGCCAAAGAAAACGTTTAACCGCATTTATCTGGCTATACCCATCCTATCCTTGTAGGCTCTCTTCGTAGTTTAGAATGTCAATTTTCCGTATACGGCTCCACGTGATTTTTTTCACTTGGTATTGTCTCTTTTGTCGTTTCCGTGAAACGTTCGATATGCAACATAGAGGAAGATTGCT
>JBLNCY010000061.1:0-22238 GCA_050261115.1 Methanocella sp. | reverse complement strand
AGCACACTTCTCAGGAAATAATACAGTTCGATGAAGATGGTATTGCACATAACCTTGTAGGCGATAAAATTGTTGAGAAATCTCACTGGAATCTACTAAAGAGAGAAACATTCTATGGATTTGATTTTGATACGACGATGGTTCGTATAGGCTTAATGAATATGATTCTCCATGGAATCGAGAGACCAAATATTAAGTACGCCGATACCCTCTCTAAAAAGTTTGAGCAAAAACCTGTATATGACATTGTTCTCGCTAATCCCCCATTCTCTGGCTCAATAGATGAAAGTGATATCAATGACTCTTTCAAACTTGAGACTACAAAAACTGAATTGCTCTTTGTTAATCTATTTTATAACCTATTGAGGATAGGCGGTAAGGCGGCCGTTATCGTTCCAAACGGTGTATTGTTTGGCTCTACCAACGCACACGTCCAAGCAAGAAAATTACTTTTAGAAAATTGTCAACTTGATGCAGTAATCTCTATGCCCTCAGGTGTTTTTCTCCCTTATTCAGGGGTCGGTACATCAATACTCGTTTTCACAAAAGGTGGGAAAACTGAGAATGTTTGGTTTTACGAAATGTCAAAAGACGGGTATTCATTAGACCAAAAGAGAGAGCGAATAGATGGAAAGGGTGATATTCCCGATGTCTTGGCTAAGTTTCGAAAACGTATCAAATCGGAACATAGCATCAATGTTTCCGCTTTAAAAATTAAAGATTCAGACTATAACCTCTCAATTTCTCGGTATAAAAGCTGTAAAGAAGAAGCTACTGAACGAGTAGACCCAGAAGCTTTGATGAATGAGCTTGAGACAATTGAGCGTGAAATAACGAAGGGTATAACCGAGTTAAAAGAGATGCTGAAATGAAGACTTCTTCACAATTAACAGTCCAAACAATGAAGCTAGGTGACCTTTGTCGGATAGAAAGCAAACAGGTTATGCCAAATTTCTTTAAAAACTACGAATTCTATGTGGGTCTTGAAAATATAGAAAAAGAGAGCGGAAAATTATCTTACCAGCGAGTAAACAATGTCAATTTAAAGAGTGCAAAATTTGCTTTTACTCCTGATTGCATTCTATTCGGAAAATTAAGACCATACTTAAAAAAAGTGGCACTAGCATCTGTTACGGGAATTTGTAGCACAGACATACTGCCCTTAAAACCAAATCAGGCGCTAATTAACAAAGAGTACCTTTACTTCTTCTTACGTACGCCTTCCGTAACATCAATGGTTACGGCAAAATCAACGGGGGCGAATCTACCTAGAATTTCTCCTGCATTGCTCCTTGATACAGACGTTCCTGTTCCAGAAATGAGTACTCAAGAACAAATAGTAAACATGTTAAGAAAAAGCGAATTATTAAGAGAAAAACGTGAACAAGTAAATGAAATTTCAAGCAGATTACTACAATCTTTATTCTTACGGATGTTTTCAGATAGCGATGGACGTTCTTCTAAGCTCACAATTGGAGAACTGCTAAAAAGAAAGTACCTTCTTTTACATAAAGACGGGAATCATGGTAGTCTTTACCCGAGGGCTTATGAATTCTCAAAATCGGGGGAAGGAGTACCCTTCATTACGGCTAAAGATATTGATGAAACGGGACAAATTATCGAGTCATCGATATCTAGATTGAACTATAAAAAAGCCAACCAATTAAAGATTGGATGGTTAGAAAAAGGGGATGTGCTTCTGGCACATAATGCGACGGTTGGAAGAGTGGGGCTATACAATGGGGCATTTAAAAGAGCCTTGATTGGTACTTCATTAACTGCATTTAGGCCTAACCCTGAATTTATGACTTCAGAATACCTTTTTAGTGCTTTAAGGTCCTCAGCTTTTCAAGGACAATTAACTTTGATTATGAAGCAGACAACCCGTAATCAAGTGCCAATTACTACACAAAGAGAGTTACTATTAATGGCACCTCCAATAGAGGCACAACAGAAATATTCTTGCGTTTTTCGAAAATTAACAGAGATTCAGCAGAAGCAATCTCTTTCAATGGATAAAATCGGACTCGTCTTCGATTCAATGATGTTAAAATGCTTCAAGGGTGAAGAGGCTAAATGAGCTCTTATCTTCTGGTATCCAATTGGAGTCTTCTCTGGAAAGAGATATGGGTACCTATAGGCAAAAAGGCATACACTCCAGTCGATATATTCATAGAATTGTATGACTGCGGTTGCAGAAAACTCAAGATTCCTCCTAATGAAGAAGCTCTTAATGACCCCAAACTAGCGAGAGACACATTCAAGAACAAAATCATACCATCCGACGAAAAAACATGTTTGACACTTTTAGAAGAATTCTACAATACGCTTTCAGATATGAATGAGCGAAGAATTAGCAAGGACTACAAAAACTTGCTTGAGAATTTTATAACACAGCATAATCTAAGATACTTTATTACGGCTGATTGTAAAATACGGTTATCTCTTATTGGACTGATAGTTAGTCAATACGAAGTACTTAAAAAGTCTGTATCTTCCAAACCACTCAGGAAACATTCATTGGACTCTCTAGAAAAAAATGTTGGTTTATTCAACGAAGAGGTTGCCGAAGAAAACTGCATTCGAGTCGCCAATAATCTACTTGAAGGAATTTTACGTGATAAAGGAATTGAAATACAAGGCAAAATGGATTCTGACAAACTATCGGATGCATTGAAAGCCTGTAAGGATTGTTTCCCTCATACCGCTCTTTTGGAATCTATACAAAAATTTTGCAAATTCTCTAATGATTACCCGAATCTTCGTCATGGCGGAGAAGAAAATGTTCAGACGCACATTCGTACAATTAAAAAAGAGGATGCCATACTAGCATTGTCTTACACGATTCTCCTAACGTCTTATATTGCGGATAATAATTCAAGCCATGCAATTCTTACGGGTGAGCTATAGCTAGGTATTGATTCAATTAACTTCAATCGGAAGGGCTAATGCTATTTTTGCTATGAGGACATACCGATACCCGTAAAACCGTTGACTTAGCCTTAAGTAATCTTGAGCGGTTAAGTGTGACCTAAACTCTACGACTGGACAGCCCAATGTATGCGGTTCCTGATTACGCTAAGAAAAACAGAAATAGGTTATGGTATACGAGTTTACGTCAAAGTCAATTTTTAGGAATTCTATAGCTAGTAACCAGACCTTTTAAGTCAACGGAAGGACTCAGTGCTGGCAGAACGAAGAAGGATAGAAGTAAAATGACAAAAAGCAGTATGCCCATTATGCGGAGTAGAGGGCACGTACAGCAAAGTGGAAATTCAGTACGGATAAGTCATTACGTCGGTTATGCAGGTAAAAAGCGACCTATAGAATGGCATACGTAACTAGGTATGCTATCTTATTGCATTTTGTCGCCATTTATTAGAAACTTAAGCTTACCCATTACCTTCTGAAGTATCGCTCCAGATAGTCTATTTTCAATACATTGAGGGCATTTGATATCCATTATTTCATCCTGAGTAAATCTTGTATTGTCGTAAGCAACGTCTTGCACGGGACAACTAGGCGAGCCTAAGCATTTGTTTGCTTTTATGGTCTCTAGGGAGAAGGATTGCGGGTTTAGTGGGCAGAAAACCATCAAACATATAGTTGATTCTGTATCTTTCAGCTCAGCTTTAAGCCTAATTTGTACGTATTCCACTTCAGCTCCAGTTAGTAGTCGTGGAACCATGGCTTTACAGAACGCATTACAGCCAGAAAAATCATAGCAATCGAAATTAAAATTTTTTATTTCATCGGGTACGAATAGTATGTTATTAGCAACGTCCTTTTCGGTTAATTTTTCAGCTTCCGAGAAATCGCCTTTTCCACATTTTAGCGCTTCTTGTACTGCTGTCTTGAAAAATAGGAAAAGGTCTTCGCTTGAAATTTTAGTCGCAAAGCTATAGATATCGAAAGCATGGTCTATATCCATGGGCTCAATACGGGATTGGTAGTATGTCTCAAGTCTGTTGTTGAAAAGTCTATACTCTGCTTTTGGTATTGTATGTAGGGCAATTATCTGGTCTCTGGTAAAGACATTCTTAGCAACTAGGTAATCAATCCCTTGTTGATTGGCAACATAGCAAAATATCTTGCTTATATTACAATCGTACTTCTTCAGAATGTTAACGAGGACTTCTTTTTCTTCGCCTTCGTCTATTGAATCAGCTAACAGAGATATTTCTTTTGGAACTCTGCCAGGCGAATCTATGATACAGACACGTGAACCATTCTTTATACCCATCAGGACGTTAAGGAAATGTATGCCTGGGCTTTGTTCAACCAAGCGTGATGTAATTAAAGGGTGAAATAGATGTCTAGATTTCCGACCTACTAGATATAATTCATGGGAATCGGATTTTATAATTTTGCCAATAAAAGGCTCCAAGTCAACCCTAATCTTTGAGATAACTTCGGCTGGTGGCTCCTTGTACAAGTCACCGATGTACTCTTTGATATTCTTGGGGCTTGGCATGCCACTAATAGGTAACTGATTATCTAATAAGGTTTATAACCTTTGAAAAACACTCTAGTATTGGTTTTAGAAGTGAGTTACAAAAAACAGAACTTAGTTCGAAACCACAACTGTTTTATACCGAGTTACCGTAATTCATTATCCAAACCAACGCCACTAGGGAGTATGAGAATTGTCCGCAAAAGGAAAAGATGAGCTTCTTTCAAAAGAGTTCAAAATCGCCTGTGCAATATTAAAGTTCAACAAAAAAGGCGAGAAAATTTGGTTCACTAAACTCCGTGACTCGTTAGAAAAAGAAGGTATTGGACAATCTACTGTAATGAATGCCCTTAGAACGTTATTCGACTGGGGAATCGTTAAGGCTGAATACGGCGAAACGGAGAAAGGTAGACCTGGCAGACTACTCTACGTAGCTGGCGAAGCAAAACAGACAATCGAGAAAGTCTGTGAAGAATACTGGACGCCTACACACCCGAGTTGAAGGAACCACAAATATACGCAGAAATCAGCAATCTCATAGATACGAATCTAACCGAACAGCATAAGGTCAAAATCCAAGAGACCGTATCCTTTGTTAGGCAAGTGCTCGGGTTCCTTCCACGTGCTGTCCCAGATTATACTGACCATGGAATTCAGCATTCGCTTAACTTAATGACTATTTTTAATAATTATTCACTAAATATCTCAAAGCTAGGCTATACCTTTACTGAACAAGAAAACTATCTGTTAACACTAGCAATCTGGATACATGACATAGGTCTTTTAATAACCAAGGAAGAGGAAAAAAGCAAACATAACGAAAATTCAATAAAAGTTATGGAAAGTCATGAATTTACAATGCTCGAGGATATTCTAGGAAAAGATGTCTTTAGATGTCTAAAATACGTTGTAAAATTCCATTCCTCGCATACTGACTTGAATCTAGTCCCAAAACATGAGATTATACCGAATGTTCGGTTAAGATTAATCTGTGCAGTCTTTAGGCTCTTGGATGGTTGTGACATAACCTCGGCTCGAACGACAAGAGTTCTCTACAATTTACTAGCCGCAAATGGTTTACTAAAAGCAGACAGTATACCGTTCTGGAAAGCACATCTTAGTATAAGTAGCGCAGTCTTTCAGGGAAATGACCTAATTGTTGACTGTGATAACTTAGAGGATGCGAAACTATTAACCAGTCATTTAGAGAAAGACCTAGTACCAATCAATAAAATTCTTAGCGAGGAGAAATTTCCCGAGTTCAAGTTCTCGGTTGTACAATCAGAATTGTAATAATACGGTAAAGGGCAAATTTTACGGAAGAAACACGAAACTACCAAGGCGTAACCCAAGAATAATATTAGATATTTTTTGTGAAGTCCGTAACTTCAGATAACCAGACCCTTAAATTGAAGCACGAGTGATTTTGAAAGAATAAGAAGGGAAAGAAGGTAAATGACAAAGGCAGTTTGTCCCGTTTGCAATAGGTTAGGCCTTTTACAACTTAGAGGCACATCTGCAAGGATACAACATTATGATGGGTATAGTGGGGGAAAACGCAAGTATCACTATCACCCAATCGAATGCTCTGCTCTAAATAAGATGGAAGTAAATGGAAGTAAATGCTTGGAAGTAAATAGTGCTGGTTTAGGCTTGAAAATGGAAAAGTGGTGGGCCGAGACGGACTTGAACCATCGACCTTTGGCTCGTAAAGCCAACGTCCTAACCAGGCTAGACGACCGGCCCACACGTGCTGGAATAGAGATTGCATTTGTTAATATTAGAGTTTTGTTTCTGCGCTCCATAAATATGGCTGTTTTGGGGGCTGACAGGGCACAGGCTGCTAATTATTAACCATACTTTGCTCCTAGGCGTTCAGACGCCTAGCGTTATACGAATCGTTTGGGGTCTGTGTCAATGTCAACGATTGTGGGTTTATCTGACTTTAGTGCCATATCAACTGCGTCTGGAAGTTCTGATGGCTCTGTTACTTTAATGCCCAGTCCGCCTGAGTGCTCGGCGAAATCGGAGAAGCTGTAATCATGTAGTTCCGTCTGCCACCGTTCATAGCCCTCAACTTTTTGCTCCTGCATAATCATCCCCAGATGCTTATTGTTAATAACAAACACTTTTACTGCCAAATTGTACTTTAGCGCCGTCAAGAAGTCGCCAAGCACCATCGTTAGGCCGCCATCGCCTGTGATGCAAACAACTTGCCTATTGGGGTACGCCAAAGCGGCAGCTAACGCCCCCGGCAACCCAAAGCCCATCGTTGCCAAGGTACCGCTCATAATCATTCTTTGGGTCTTCTTCATCAGGAAGTTCCGTCCAAACCACCAGCAGTTTTCGCCTACGTCAAGAGAGATTATGGCGTCGGCTGCGACTTTTTCGGTGAGTACCTTCATGATGTAGGGTGCCCGGATGGGTTTGGCGTTGGGGTCGGCTTCTTTTTCGATTTGCTTTTGCCATGCCTCTTTGAGTTTGCTGATCTCGTATAGGTAGGGTTTGTTGTCTTTTTGGGTTACTTTTTCGGTGAGTTTGGGAATTAGGACTGCACTGTTACCCAACAAGCCCACCTCGACGGGATAGCGCCGTGCAATCATTAAGGGGTTGATGTCAATTTGGACCGTGCGCTTTTTGGGTATCTGTGAGAGATCAGAAAATGAGGTGCCGATGGCCACTAGCAAGTCGGCTTTATTCATAAGTTCGCCTGCGGCGGTGCTGCCGATGCCTCCATGGCTACCTACGTATAGGGCTTCGGTTTCGTCTACGATGCCTTTGGCGCGGAAGGTGGAAATAATCGGCGCCCCTATCTTTGCCGCTAACGCAAGCAGCTTGTTGCCTTGTCCACGTGCCCCAAACCCGGCAAGGATTACAGGCCGCGTGGCTTGGTCGATGACTTTGGCGGCTTTTTCAATCACCCACTCCTCCTGACCGTAAGCTAGGTTAGGCATTCGACCCTCGAAGGGTTGGATTTCTGCTTCGTAAGGCATCTTTTGTACATCGTTAGGTATGCCGATGTGGGCAACGCCCTGATCTAAAAGAGCGTACTTTATTGCTAGGGTGGCAAGTGAAGTAGTTTGTTCAGGCGCCATCAGAGTCTTGTTGTAGACTGTGAGGGGTTCAAAGAAGGCTTGCTGATCAATCTCCTGTACCGCACCTTGACCTATGCGTTTACGGGGAACCATACCAGTCAATGCCAAAACTGGTGCATGATCTAATTGGGCATCATAGAGTCCTGTTGCGAGGTTGGTTGCGCCTGGGCCAGAAATCCCCAAAACCGCCGCTATGTGCCCCGTGAGTTTTCCATAGGCTGAAGCCATGAAGGCTGCGGTTTCCTCGTGGCGAACCTGGATGTATTGTACTTTGCTTTGGGTTTTTCGGATGGCGTCCACGATGCCGAGTGTGGATGTGCCGGGTATGCCAAAGACGTATTTGATGCCCCAAGCTGAAATCTGGTTGATTAGTATGTCGGAAACCGTGTGTTCAGTTGTTTTTTCGGGTTGGGGTTCTGTTGCTGCTTCTTCTGAGAGCAGTACAAAGGCTGATTTAGGTGCACCGCAGATTGGGCAAACCCACTCTTTTGGTAGCTCTGAAAATTTTACTTTCTCTTTTGCGTCATCATAAACCCAATTGCAGACTGTGCATCTGTACCTAGCCAAATAATTAATCCTCCAAAACCGTTTAAACTTGGGTGCTTCTGGTTTATCAGTTTAACGGCTCCCAAAATCATACATGCACACACTACGATTGTAATACGTGGAATAATCCTTTTATCCATAGGCAAAAGTTAACAGCCGACCAAAAATGACCCAAACAAACACCACGCTAAAATTCCAAAACCAAATCTCAACAACCAAACGAATAGCAGCCACAGCAATATTCACCGCACTCGCCGTCGTCGGCTCATACCTAACCATACCCAGCCCCATCGCCTCCCTCGCGTTTGACTCCTGCGCAGGCTTCTTTGCAGCCCTATACTTCGGACTATACGAAGGCGCATTCGTCTGCAGCTTCGGTCACCTTGCAACCGCCATTGTTCACGGGTTCCCCTTCGGTTGGCTACACCTACCCATAGCAATAGCAATGGCGCTAGCAGGTATATCCATAGCGTTGGCAATTAAGATGAACAAAAACTGGGGCTTCATCCCTGGAGTTATCGCCGCAGTAATCATTAATACGGTAGTTGTGTTTCCCTTGTCGCCGTGGCTGGGCGGATTAGCTGTCGCAATTGCGCTTGTGCCATCACTGGTAATCGGCGCATCAGTAAACGCAGCGGTCGCCACCGCAGCATACATTGGCGTGAGAGGCAGACTCAAAGTTTGACAACCAACCCCCCATTAACCCCAATCAAAACCAACCGCGATCTCCTTCTTTTTCAACTTCCCGGCAACCAACTGATTGTTATCGCATGTGACTCCTCAGGCGGCATAGGCCCCAAACCACTGGATAAACTCAAAGTCAGCGGCTACATTTTAGGCAAATTCACCGCCCGAGCAGCATTAATGGAGCTATTAGCTGCCGGCGCCACCCCAATTTGCATCGTGGATGCCCTGGGCGTTGAAGCTAAACCGACGGGCGCTGAAATCTTGGAAGGCATATGCGAGGAAGCAAAGCTGGCGGGGTTAGACCCTGAATATGCTTTGATGGGTAGCACAGAGAAGAACATGGTAGTTGAGCAGACCGGTATTGGGTTAACTGCTATTGGCAACTGCCAGGTTGGCCAGTTAAGAATTGGGACTTCACAGCCGGAGGATATAGTCGTGGCTGTTGGCTTGCCATGTGTTGGCGATGAGGTGTTGCCTGCTGAGCGAGAGGGTAAAATTGCCCAAACAACCGACCTCCTAATCCTTCTAAGCCTCGAGTTTATTCATGAAATTATTCCCGTAGGCTCAACAGGCATTCTCCATGAAATCCAAACGCTTTCCCAAGGCGCCAACTTGGACTACACACTTATAGACCAAGCGGCGGTGGGTGTCAAGAAATCTGCGGGTCCCTCAACTGTGCTTTTAACTACCCTGCGTAGAGAAGATTTACCCACACTCCGGCGAGCCATAACTAAACCCCTCAATGCGGTTGCAGTGTTAACTAAATAAGACATCTGTCATCGAACAATTCTTAAACCTACCTTTGCAAATAATATTTTGGAGTTCTGTTATGGAAAACTGGGATGTTATCATCGTTGGCGCTGGTTCAGCAGGATGCGCTGCGGCAATATACGCAGTTCGCAGTGGACTAAAAACCTTGGTACTAGATGAAAAGTTTGCTGGAGGCACTATCGCTGATGCCCCCACTATTGAAAATTACCCTGGCTTCACATCGATTAGTGGTAGTGAGCTTGCTATGAAGATGGCTGATCACGCTCGTAGTCTGGGTGCAAGTATACATGATATAGAAGCAGTAACAGGCATGAGCTTATCAGGCGAAATGAAAACCGTAACCACAACGCTAGTGACATACGCCGCTAAAGCCGTCATCATCGCCACCGGCTCACATTACAAGGAGTTCGGCGCTAAAGGCGAAAAAGAGTTCCGTGGACGAGGCGTCAGTTACTGCGGTGTATGCGATGGCCCCTTTTTCAAAGGCAAGAATGTGGTTGTGGTCGGCGGTGGGAACTCGGCGTGCACCACAACAAGCTACCTCTCAGGCTTAGCTAACCAAGTCACAGTAATTCATAGGCGAGATGCATTCCGCGCTGAGGAATCAATCGTTAAAGACATCAAAGAAAAAGCCAACGTCAACATCCTCTTTAATACAGAAGTCAAAGAAATCAAGGGCGACAAACAGGTCCGCTCAATTACGCTGCAGAAGAATGATACTAGCCAAACAAGCGAGTTATTGGTTGACGCCGTGTTTGTGCAGGTGGGTGAGGCCCCCAATAGTCAGCTGGCAGCCGCGGCGGGCATCGAAGTGGATGAGAACGGCCACATAAAGGTCGACATTCGCCAACGCACCAACATAGAGGGCGTCTTTGGCGCTGGAGATGTAACTAATTATCCGGTTAAGCAGGTGGGCACCGCTGTTGGACAAGGAATCACGGCTGCGCTTGAAGCGTTTGCTTACATTCGACGACCCTACTACAAAAAACAGTAACCCCTTCACGATAGCTCGCCAATTCTCTTGCAGGGCTAGCCTTTTGCCTATATAATGGCGGTGGGTCTCTGGCAGAGTAGACGCTTCCTCCACTTCCTTTTTACCGTTTAATCTTTGGGTGAGTGCTTCCTGCTCTGGGATGCAACCTTTTGTAAACTAGACCGCCAGTCATACTTTACCTAAAAACCGGCAAATCATACATTTGTTAAGGGGATTTCCGCAAAACCCAGAGGAAGAATTATATGGTGCATAAAGCCTTTTTGTGTTTTCAAAAGCTTTAGCCTACACGCTAAGGCAAAAGTTAACCTTGGAAAGCGCAAAGGGATACGCATGAGTGAGAATTGTCTCGCGGTAGTTGAGGTTAATCAAGACTTATGTAGCCGATGTTACGTTTGCCAATCCATCTGCCCATACGACGCCATAAAACGCGACGCTGACGGTAAAGTGAACGTTAACATCAAAGATTGCCAGGTATGCGGCATATGCTACAGTGCTTGCCCAGCTTCAGCCATAAAAATGCAATATTACACCTACGACAACCTAACCGAGTACCTAAAACAGGCCCAGCAAAAAGCACCCCAAACCGAAACACTCGTCATGATGTGCCGCGGGAACTCACCAAACACCGGCGAAGTAAAAGACATCCTAAAAGCCCAAGGCATAAACACCCAAGATTACCTCACCTTACGGTTACCCTGCGCGGGCCGAGTCCCAACAGACTTCATCTTTGCAGCCCTAAACAGCGGCATCAAAAACATAGTCTCAATTCAATGCGAAGACCCCTTCTGCCGCTATAAAGAAGGCACAAAAATCAACGCCCGCAGGCTCACCCTCGCAAAAAACGTCCTTGAACAGTTAGGGTACCCCGAGGACGCAGTGAAAGTCGTAAAGTTCTCGCGCAAAGCAGTCTATGACGTGCTGGAATGCGTAGGCTGCGACAAATGCATCTTCATCTGTCCCTACAAGGCGCTGGAATTTGAACCCTTCGCAACGCCTAAACTTGTCGAGGAGAAATGCGTCGGTTGCGGCGCCTGTCAGCTGGTTTGTCCACACCACGCCATACAGGTCAAAGGCTTTGAATTCGAAAACGTGCTCAAACGCTACAGCGAATGTGCAACCGAAATAAAGAACAAACTCGAAGGCCCCACAGTATTGGCGTTTGTATGTCAATGGTCAGAGTTCAAAGCGCTAGATAACCCCAACAAGGCATTCGAAGGCAAGAATGTCTTAACCTTGGAGGTTCCATGCTTCAAATCCCTTGATCCTGTTCATGTCGTCAACGCGCTTAGCTGCGGCTTTGACGGGGTTATGGCGATTGTCTGCCCATCGAGGGACTGCAAGCTACAAGAAGGCCGAGACACCGCAGAACGCAACCTTGGCGTTATGTTAAATGTCCTACAGAAAAAAGGCTTACTCGACCGCTTCACACTATACGAGGCATCCCCACGCTGCCAAGGCGACTTAGAACAGAAAGTCGAGGAATTCTACCAGAAAATCCAGAATCTACCCAAAGCCAAAGCGGAGGAGGAGAAACAGTAAATGTACAAGATAGTAAGTAAAACCGAATTGGTTCCAAAAATCAAACTCTTTGAAGTGTACGCTCCAGACATCGCCGCAAAATCAAACCCTGGCCAATTCCTAATCATCATACACGGTGAAAAAGCAGAACGTATCCCCTTAACCATCTGTGGCTATGACGCTAAAAAAGGAACAGTTTCCTTTGCATTCCATGAAGTTGGAAAAACAACCAAAGACCTAGGTAAGCTTGAGGTCGGAGAAGAAATCGGCAACGTAACAGGCCCCCTAGGCAACCCCTCTGAAATCAAAAAGTATGGTAAAGTGCTCTGTGTCGGCGGCAGCGTCATGATAGCGCCCCTGCTGCTTCAGTCGAAAGCTATGAAGGAAGCAGGTAACCATGTTACTACTGTTTTGGGTGCCCGTACAGCGCCTTTCATTATGATGGAAGATGAAGCTAAGCGATATAGTGATGAAGTCATCATCGCAACCGACGATGGCTCAAGAGGCTACAAAGGTCTAGATTTCCTCAAGGAACTCTGCGAGAAAGAAAAGTTCGACCGCTGCGTCGTTATGGGTCCAGTTATACTCATGAAAGACGTCAGCGCCATCACCAAACCCTTCGGTATCCCAACAGTCGTCACCTTAACACCCATAATGATTGACGGCATGGGTATGTGTGGCGTTTGCCGCGTCACAGTCGGCGGCAAGATGCTCTTTGGCTGTGTTGATGGCGCAGAATTTGACGGTCACTTGGTAGATTTTGACGAGTTAATCCTAAGACAACGCACCATGCTGCCGGAAGAACGGTTGAGCAGTGTGTTGGCAGATATGCATGGAGGTTGCAAGTGTGGCAGAAACAAAGCCTAAACCGAAACTAAACAAGAAAGCCGTAGATATGGCTAAACAAGAACCCGCAGTTCGCGCGAAAAACTTTAGTGAAGTGGCTTTAGGTTACACTGAAGCCGAAGCACAAGAAGAAGCCCAACGCTGCTTAGGTTGCCCAAACCCTCAATGTGTCACAGGCTGCCCCGTTGAGGTTCCGATTCCAAAATTCATCAAGGCTATCAAAGAAAAGAACTATTCCGAAGGCATCCAAATCATCAAAACCAAAAATGCATTGCCTGCCGTTTGCGGACGCGTTTGTCCCCAGGAAGTGCAGTGTCAATCTAAATGTGTCATCGGCAGAATGGGTGAGCCAGTTAGCATCGGCAGACTGGAACGGTTCCTAGCTGACTGGGAACGCGAAAAAGGCGCACAATTACCTCCCAAAGCCGAGCCCACCGACAAAAAAGTTGCGGTTATCGGTGCTGGTCCAGCTGGGTTGACTGTTGCAGCTGACCTAGTTAAATTGGGGCATGAAGTCACCATATTTGAGGCGTTGCACGTCGGTGGCGGTGTGCTCATGTATGGTATCCCCGAGTTCCGTCTGCCAAAAGCAATTGTGCAACACGAAGTTAAATACGTCCAGAAACTCGGTGCAGAATTGCGCCTAGGTAACTTGGTCGGCAGAATCCACACTATACCCGAACTCATGAAGGAAGGCGGTTACGATGCGGTCTTTATCGGCTCAGGCGCAGGCTTACCTTCATTCACAGGTTGCCCCGGCGAGAACCTCGGCGGCATCTATAGTGCTAACGAGTTCCTTATCCGCGTTAACTTGATGAAGGCGTTCCAATTCCCTGAGACTGACACGCCAATCCGCATCGGCAAAAAAGTTGTGGTTATCGGGGGCGGTAACGTGGCTATGGACTGCGCAAGATGCAGCATCCGTTTAGGTGCAGAAGTTTGCCTGCTCTATCGACGTGGACGTGAGGAACTCCCGGCTAGACATGAAGAGATCGAGAACGCCGAAGAAGAGGGCTTAATGTGCAAGTTTCTAGCTGCACCCGTTGAATTCTATGGTGATGAGAAGGGCTGGGTAAAATCCATGAAATGCATCGCTATGGAACTAACAGAGCCTGACGCTAGAGGCAGACGCGGTGTTAAACCGGTCCCTGGCAGCGAATTCACGATGGACGTGGACACAGTCATCATCGCTATCGGTCAAACGCCTAACCCCATAATTCAGCGTACGACTGATGGATTGAAAAGCGACCCCAAGCATGGAACCATCACTGTTGACGAAGTTGGCAAAACTAGCCTCGAGGGAGTCTACGCTGGCGGCGACGTCGCCACAGGCGCAGCTACCGTCATTAGCGCGATGGGTGCAGGTAAACGTGCAGCTAAAGCTATGCATGAATACCTGATGAGTAAAAAATAAGCTGCCTATCAAGCCTCTTTCTACTTTTTGTTTTCAACTGGTCTGGTGCTCCCTCATAGACCCCTCCCTTATATAGAGTCAACCTCGGGTTCACCTGTTGCTTGCAGGCAGGATTCTGTTTTTGTCGGCGTTTACCTGACATGGGTTGGTAAATAGCAAATTCACCTTGTATGCGCCGCATCATTAAGAAATTTATGTTGCGATTGTCCACAGACGTAAGTTCCGCTTATTAGCAACTATAAGTTATGTCTCACGAACATGTCCTCTACTAAGTGGTATCAGCTAGAAGCTGGCGAGGTTTTCCGGCTCCAGGAGACAAGCGAGTCAGGCCTAACCTCTTCCGAAGCAGCCAGCAGATTACAAAAATATGGCTACAATGAGCTCACGCTAAAAAAGCGAAGCGCCTTAATGAGGTTGCTAGATCAAGCCCGTAGCCCCTTAGTGCTGATACTAGTTGCGGCTGCAGCCGTTACAACCATTCTGTCCTTATTACACATAGAAGACTTATGGATGGACACCGCAGTCATAGTAGGCGTTGTAGTTCTTAACATAATTCTTGGATTCTACCAGGAGGGAAAAGCAGAAGGTGCCCTTGAAGCACTTAAAAAAATGGCTGTGCCCTCCTGCACAGTTATTCGTGACAATGTCGAACAGGTGATTCCCGCTCGAGAACTCGTCCCAGGCGACATAGTAGTTCTTAATTCAGGCGACAAAGTACCTGCGGATATCCGATTGTTCTCTGCAAAAGATGCCCATGCAGACGAAGCCCCACTTACCGGTGAATCTACACCTGTAAGCAAGACCGCTGAGGTCATTGATTCACCCGATCTTCCGCCCGCTGACCAAAAATGCATTGCATTCAGCGGAACCTTCATCACTCGGGGCAACGCTAAGGGTATCGTAGTAAAAACCGCAGAGAACACTGAATTCGGAAAAATCGCCACACTAGTAAAAGAAACCAAGACAACAAAAACTCCTCTGCAGAAGCAGATTGACGTTTTTACCAAGACGCTCATATTTGCCATTTTAGGCTTGGCTGCGGTGAACGCTGTTTTTGGCTTTTTAGTTGGGCAGAGCTTGATTTACCTGTTCATGGCTTCCGTTGCCCTTATTGTGGCAGGGATTCCTGAAATGCTCCCCATGGTTGTCACAGGTGTTCTCTCTTTATCAGCAACTGCAATGGCGAAGAGACATGCTCTAATACGCAGATTACCCGCAACAGAAACCTTGGGCTGCACTACAGTTATCTGTTCAGATAAGACTGGCACACTCACCAAAAACGAGATGACCGTTGCAAGAGTGTATGCAGGCGACACCAACTATCGGGTAACGGGTGTTGGTTATGAGCCTGAGGGTCACTTCTTATCTGACAAGGGCGCCTACATGAAGTTAGTTGATTGCCCCACGGAGTTAGTCTTAACTCTTAAGACAGGTTACCATTGCAACAATGCCTCCCTGACAGAGAGCGACGACTGCCATCGCATTATCGGAGACCCAACCGAAGGTGCACTAATAGTTTCAGCAGCCAAATTGGGCATAAAAGAAAAAAGCCCTCTGATAGATGAAATTCCTTTTGATTCTGAACGCATGTACATGGCAACCTTGCACGATGAAGGCGATAATAACATTATCTATGTTAAGGGCTCCCCCGAAAAAATCGTTGACCTCTGCGAAACCCAACTAATCGCTGGCAAGCCTGTTCCCATCGATAAAGACCGCATTTTGCGAGAAGCAGATTCTATGGCAGAGGAAGCACTCCGCGTTCTTGGAATGGCTTACAAGGTAGTGCCCAAAGATAAAACATCCATATCATTAGATGACCTGCACAGACTGGTTTTCGTGGGCTTGCAAGGTATGATTGATCCGCCGAGACCTGAAGCAATCAAAGCAATAGAAAATTGCAAAAAGGCTGGTATCCGCACCGTAATGATTACCGGCGACCACATGCGAACTGCAGTAGCTATTGCCCATCAACTCAAAATAATAAACCGAAAAGACGCCCCCGTACTTACTGGGGCACATTTGTCCCAAATGAGCGATGACCAGCTCTATGAAGTTGTAGAAAAGGTTTCAGTTTACGCTAGGGTAGCTCCCGAGCATAAGCTAAGGATTGCTAAACAACTGCAGAAGCACGGCGAAATCGTTACCATGACAGGTGACGGTGTAAATGACGCTCCAGCTCTTAAGGCAGCAGATATCGGTGTAGCTATGGGGATAACCGGTACGGAAGTCAGCAAGGAGGTATCCAGCATTGTGCTCACTGATGACAACTTTGCCAGCATAGTTTCAGCCGTAGAAGAGGGGCGACACGCCTGGAAGAATCTTGAGAAAGCAATTCTCTATACGCTCCCCACAAACTTTGGTCAAATGGCTTTGATAATTGGTTCCATAGTATTGACTCCTTTCATAGCCCTCTTTGCATTACGCCTACCCCTAGAGCCAATTCATATTCTATGGATTAATCTTGCCGACTCAGTTCTGTTGACAATGCCGCTACTGTTTGAACCTTATGAAAAAGGTTTACTCAATGGGCCCCCACGCAACCCAAGAGAGAAGATAGCGAACGGCGTGTTCATCACAAGAGTAGGCTTAGTCGCGGCAATCATGGCTATAGTAGGCTTTATGACTTACTGGTACTTCGGGAACACAGCGACTCTAACCGGCGATGCCACGGTTCTTGTACAAGCGCAGACAGCGGCGTTCATTGCAGTTCAATTCGTACACTTAGGTTACGTTGTCACTGCCCGTTCAGTCTACGAATCAGCATTCACCATTAAACCATTCTCTAATAAGTGGCTGATAGCCGGAATAAGCGGCACCATCATTACTGGACTCATAATAGTCTATGCGCCTACAGCTCAAGTGATATTCAAAACCGCGAGCCTTCCGCTTGAATGGTGGCCACTAATAATTCTCGCAGTGCTTCCGGGCTTTGCAATCATCGAGTTAGAGAAGCTGATTCGAAAGAAACTGCGCCGAGTCCCTATTTACCTATCAGTAATTTAAATATCCGTCAAGGCGAAGGTTATAGCGTTGGGCGCCTCTGATGAAGGTTCTCTTGATTAACCCGCCGCAGACGTTCTACCCGGGCTCTGATCCTCCGGCTGGTAACTTACCGCTCGGGTTAATGTACATAGCTGCCACGCTGCAGAAGGGTGGCTATGCTGTTGAGATTTTGGATGCATTCATGACGGGTGCCGAATTCGAAGAGAAAGATGGCGGAGCAGTTACCATTGGTTTACCCTGCAATCGAATCGAGAAAGAAATTCGCAGTCGACAACCCGATATAGTCGGGATAGCGGGTCCTTTCACAAGCCAAATCGGCCACGCCATAGAAACCAGCAAGATAATTAAAAAAGTCAACCCAAACATCATAACCATCGTCGGTGGCCCCCACGTCACCTTAATGCCCAAAGAGACACTCGAAGAAACCCCAACAATCGACATAGTTGTCATGGGTGAAGGCGAATACGCGCTACTAGAAATCGTCGAGCACTTTATGGGCAAAAAACCGTTGAGTAAAATCAAAGGTATCGCCTACCGAGACAACGGCGAAATCAGAGTTAATGCCCGCAGGCCTCTACTTGATACTCTTGACGAGTTACCTTACCCAGCCTACGACCTGGTTGATATGGAGCTGTATCTTAATCCTCCAAAAAAGGTTGGCTACCGCAGCTTCCAGAAACGCGCCATCTCTATGATCACCAGCCGCGGTTGCCCATTTAACTGCTGCTTCTGCTCCGTTCACCTTCACATGGGCAGGGAATTTAGGGCACACAGCGCCCCGTACGTGCTCGATCATATACAGTATGTCGTCGAAAAATATAGAATCAAAAACATATTCTTTGAAGACGATAACCTAACATTTGACATAAACCGTTTTGAAGCCATATGTGACGGCATAATTGAACGTAAAATAAAAATCGGCTGGGAAACCCCCAACGGAGTCCGCGCCGACCGCCTAAACATGGAGTTACTAAAGAAAATGAAGCGGTCAGGCGTCAAAAGTGTGTTCGTCGGCGTTGAATCCGGCGACCAGCAAATCCTCGATCGCGTGGTCTGCAAAAGCCTTGACCTTAAAAAAGTCGTTGAATTCGCCAAAAACGCCCAAGAACTCGGCTTAAAAACAGGTGGATTCTACATAATCGGGTTCCCCGGCGAAACAAAGCAGAACATGCAACGCACCGTCGATTTCGCGCTTGAAATGAAGCGTAAATACGACATGGGCATGCATTTGTTTGCGGCAACACCTAGCTATGGTACACGGCTCTATGAAGACTGCAAAGCTAAAGGGTATTTACCTGCTGATTTGTCATGGAACAGTTTTGCTCAGGCCAGACAGGCAAAGGGACTACCTATGATAACTACCAACGAGTTCACTCCCGTTGAAGTTAAAGAAATCGCGGCCCAAGCACTAGCAGAGTACAAACGGCTACATCTCATTAACTTAGCAAAGCATCCAAGGAAGGCGTTGCATACAGTTGCTGATCAGCCACAGTTAATTACGAAGTACCTAAAGAATCTCCTAAAATAACTCAACCGTCAACTTGCAGAAACCGGCAGGAAGAAACCGTTATAGGTCTCAAAAGGGTAATAGAAAGATATCCATTCTACCGCTGCCTCGGTTAAAAAAGCGGATTGGAGTTATGTCTAAATGTCAAGCAAACTTACAGTGGGAAAATTCCTAGTTCAAGCAATAAAAGATGCAGGTGTAAAATCCATTTTCGGCATCCCAGGCGACATGGTGATCCGATTCTTTAAAGTCATGGAAGATGACCCCGATTTGGACCTTTACACGTTTTCTCATGAACCGGGGGTTGGGTTTGCAGCCGTTGCATCTGCAAGAGCGACCCGTAAACCCGCTGTGGCCTGCGTCACCTACGGTGTTGGCGGCCTCAACATGCTAAATGCAGTTGCCTGCGCCTACGCTGAAAAAACCCCTCTTATTATAATTTCTGGAGGCCCAGGTGAGGATGAGAGAACAAACGATGCCTTCCTCCATCATGAAGTCAAGGACTTCAATTCACAACTCACAGTCTACAAAGAGGTAACCAAAGAAGCAGTAATCTTGGATAGAACAGATACCGCTGCCTCAAAGATCACAAGAGCCATCAAGGCTTGCCAGGAGTACATGCTTCCCGTCTACATAGAAATCCCCCGAGACATTGTTGACAAGGAAATATTGCTCTCTGAAGATAAAGAAGAACCCTATGTGGTAGATGAGGGTGCGGTAAAGGAAGCTGCAGATGAAATTCTGCGAAGACTCGCCGCTGCTAAGATGCCCCTTATGCTTGTCGGCGTGGAAGTTGACCGCTTCGGCTTAAACGAGTTAGTTTTAACATTAGCTAAAAAGTTAGGGGTTCCTATAGTCACTGACTTTTTGGGCCGTGATACTATGCCTCAAGATGACGCTAATTATTTTGGCACTTACTTGGGTGGGGCGGGGAATCCGGTTGCAAAGGAATTGGTGGAGCAGTCGGACTGCCTTTTTATGCTGGGCTTGATTCTTTCGGATGTCACCTTAGGGTTGAGTCTAAGGCGGCAAAGAAAGGACGCGTTGATTCTTGGCATCTCAAGGCAGGTCCTAATTGGGCACCACTCGTATAGTAATGTCCCCTTACGATTGCTGGTTGAGGAACTCCTAAAAAGAGACATAAAACAAAAAACCTTACAGTTCCCCCAAAAATACGAGGTTCCGCTCAATAGAGCCTGTAAGTATGATGTCAATTTTGTTTCGGTTAAAGAAATAATTGACGCAATTAACTGGTTTTTCGGCACCTTTGGAGAAATGCCCGTGATTTCAGATACAGGCGACTGCCTGTTTGCATCCACAAAAATTGATGCCCCCTCGATTATGGCTACGCCCTATTATGCTACGATGGGATTTGCAGTTCCTGCAGCCATCGGATACACAGTTACAACTAGGAAGCGTCCGCTGGTTCTGGTTGGCGACGGCGGCTTCCAAATGACTGGACAAGAAATATGCCACTGCCCTCGCTTCGGCATAAACCCCATATTCATAGTCTTTAACAACAGCAGGTGGGGTATGCAGCAGCTTTTCTACCCAACAGCCAAATTCAACGAACTAGTAAACTGGTCATACGCAAAGATGGCGGAGCTATGGGGCGGCAAAGGTTACTATTGTGACAGTTGCGAAAAACTCTACAAAGCACTTGAGGAAGCCAAGAATAACAAGGAGTTCACGCTAATTGAGGCAGTTATTGCCAAAGAAGACCTCTCAGAGGAACTCTTGGCATGGGTAAAAGAGTTACATGCACAAAAATAAACAAGCACCAAAACACAAAACCTCTACCCCTTGTTTTCTAATTTCTTTTTATGACGAATTTAGATATGGACAAATGATAGCAGAGAAGAACTCAAGAGGTCGATTGACTATGGTTAACCTGGCGTGATTTTTTGAAATAAACAATTGAAGCTGCAACTAAGATGGTGGTGGCGATTATGATTATTGCTATGGCGATGGTTGTTGGGGCAAGCTCAAATCCAGTTGTGGGCTTTTTGGTGCCGTAGGGTTCCATGAGAGGATATCGGTCACCGTTTTGGCTGTATATGGCGTTCATATTAGTCTAGTATTCTTTTGATTCCTCGGTCTGCACGTCGGCGGGGTCCACGTAGCCGGCTGGTCGAATAAAGTACGGCGTATCACCTACACCTGGGGTGCTGGATTCGGTGGCATTGGGGTACCTTGTGAGGTAATCATCCCAGAAGTTACCTGAGCCGTCGCCGTCATCCCACACATTAATTGAAGGTTTACTGGGGTAGTTGTAGATGAGACCTGAGTCTCTGACAGTATAGTTGTTGTTGATGAAGTCGTTGTGGTAGATATGGTTGTCTTGACTGGAATAAAATTGTAGAGCAGTATAACAATTCGTGATGGTGTTTGCGGTAACGTAGTTGTTTTTGCATTCACTTGGTGGACGTCCGGTAGCGTATACTATTTCACTCGCGAAGTTTATTCCGACGGTGTTGTCATTGAGGTAGTTGCCTGTTATGTTGTTGTGGGAGCTCAATAGCCTGATTGCTGTTGTTGGGCCGAATGCTTCGATTGCTGCGTTTGCATGCATGATTGTGGTGTTTGTGATGGTGTTGTAGTCACCCAATACGACAATACTGCCCCTGAGCGTATGGTTGTTTCCATCAAAGATTATGTTGTTTTGTTCTATCGTTATAGTTCCAGTGATGTCAGCGTTTAAAGCCCAAGTGTTGCCTTTTCTTGTTAGAGGCGCTATCGGCGGGTTTATGCCTCCTGCTTGGGTTAGGGTTATGTCTCAGATTCCCTCAACCGTAGCCTCACCGTAAATAGCAGGGGCTGATTGGACCAGAATTAGGAGAACTCAAGGAGGTTGATTGATTTGTCGATGACCAAAAAAGAAATAGATACACTCCTTAGTGAAGTTGAAACGTCGGCTAATGAAGCAGCAAACAAAGAAAAAAAGCTAATATCTGAAGCTTGGCGCGTAAAATGCTTCAAATTATTGCTATTTTCACTATTTTTAGTTAGCACTTTTTCACTTTTACTCACCCCTCCCCATCCTCAAACTGTCTTTTGAACTTGTGGTTTAAAAGGCAAAAGGGCAACGTTTCATATTTGCTTGAATAGGCTGAGAGGGACGAAAATGGTGAAGAATTTAAACACCGAGTTAGCGAAAATAATTCTGCATGGGCTCAGCCGTCAACCTTTAAGCCGGACAGAACTTGAGAAGCACACGGTACAAAAAGGTGGTACCCACGCCAGTTTCGAGAGTACGTTTAGCCATTTAGTTTACGGTGGTTATGTCGAGAAAAGCTCGCCAAAATACCGAGCCAAATATGTAATCACGGACAAAGGCGTAGCACTCTTAAAAGCTCTTGAGGAACCGAAGCACTAGACTGCCACTTTGTTTGCTTTGCCCT
>JBLNCY010000060.1:0-12368 GCA_050261115.1 Methanocella sp. | reverse complement strand
CCTTCCCAGGTATCTCAGTGGAGCGAAAACTTTGCCAAAAACAGCCAATTTGTTCGAAATTGTTCGAAGCATATATAATCATTCAGAGCTTTCCAGCTTTAAGGGCTGCGGTTGTTGGTGGCCAGTTTGTTTTTTGGCACTTTAGCGGTTGGGCTGTGAACTCGAGGGTGCCTCAGGCGCCGTATGACGGATGTCAAAACATTTTTAGGTTCTCCAAAATGCAAAAATCGAACCAAAAAACACCACCAAACAACCGCAAAAACCCATTTTAATCCCTCATCAACCAAAATTCAATGCGTCTTGCACCAAATAGGCGGTTCTGTTGCTTCGCTGTAGGTTCAAGGGTCCCGCAGACAAGCAGGTTTGCCTTTGGCTATCTCGGGATCACCCTCTTTTTTGGCAAAGATTCTTCAGTGCCCTTCGAAGATTGTTCGAAAAAGAAACGAATTTGTGCTTTTTACACTAAACAGTTAAAATGCTGCCACTGCAACAATCAAAAAAACAATCTTTAATAACATGTTCCATGACTTATGCCAGAGTAAGCCATTACGGGCATCGAAGACAATCGGCGATGCTCCGATTTTCCGCATCCTTGGCAAGTTTTCCATGAAATCGGAGGAAAGGTTATTTTTGCGACTTCACGTAAATTTGCCGTAGGGTGCCCCGTGGACATGGTTATTGGGTCTTGGCGGTTTGGGTTTGGTGAACTGTGTTTGGGTGATGCTTTTGTATACGGCAGCCCCCAATATGTGCTCAATTTAAGCGCTAGAAAGCCATTTTTTGCTCCAACGGCAGCAATTTGCAGGGGGCCATTTGTGTGAGTTTTGAGGGCAATATGCTAATTTCAGTCCTCAAACTAACCAAAAACGGAGCGGCTTTAACTAAAGATGTTAATATTGACGCCCACTTGCCCTCTAGTGTTTGCAACAGTTTGCTACAAAAAATGCAATCTGATAACCTCATTAATCTCAAAGAAGACACTATCCAAGTCGATAGTGAAGACCGCCTAAAAATCGCCATCAAGGCAGCCACTTTAGGCGCAGATTTGCAAAAAATCGCCGACAACCTCTGCTGGCAAGAATTCGAAGCAATCGCCGCTGAAGCCCTAAAAACCAACAGCTACACAGTCTACAACAATGTCCGCTTCAAACACGGCGGTCGAAGATACGAGATAGACGTGGTTGGCTGCAGAAAACCCCTGGTCGTTTGCATTGATTGCAAGCGATGGCAGCACGCGCTTCGCGCATCAGAACTGCGGAAAATCGTTGAGGAACAAGCCAAACGCACAGCAGCGCTTGCTGACGCACTCCCTAACGCCAAATTAAACCTGGATTGTACCATTTGGGAGAGAGCCAAATTTGTTCCTGCAGTGCTCTCGCTTATGCCGGGTGCCTACAAATTCTACTACGAAGTCCCCATAGTACCTGTGCTCTCACTGCAAGACTTCATATCTCAACTCCCTCTGCATATCGACGCGGTAAAGTTCTACCCTAAAACCTTCCGGACTTTAGCGGTTGATCTGTAGGATACTGGTTTTGGAGAGTTTAATCGCTGGGTAGAGGCTTATAATAAACATCACGCCACAGCCACACCCATACAAGTCACAATGGTCAATAGGGAAACGTAGGAAATAGGTCCGCCATCAGTATCAGTATCGTCGTTATAACCCCAAATGAGAGCCCAATACCTAAACTCGACAGCAAAACCAGCAAACTCTCAATAGCACAAATGCTAATAATCAGCTTAGGGCGTGCCCCAACTGAGCGTAGGGCAGCAAATTCATGACGTTGCTCATTTGTTGACGGCATCATGTAGCTGAAAAGGCAGATTGCACTTGCCAGTTTGTCACCTTTAAGGTACAACTTGGTAAGCTAAGCCACAGATGTTACGGATACAATGATGCTCTTTCCCTGGCATTTTAGCGGCTGAAGCACTTGAACATTCTTGTCTGCGTTCTTTGCATCAAGGCTGTCTTTTGGTTCATCGGAAAAATTGGCTTGGGTCATTTGCCAAGGTACATGCAAAAGCCACTCGCTGTTGCTCCCTCCGATAGTAGCGATGGAAAATGTCTAAAATGCTGCAACCAACCATTTCAACCAAATCGGTAACACGAGAATTCTGGTCTTTCATTCCAGGGGAAACGCAACTTTTTCCGCTACCGTGTGAGTTGAAACCGGATTGTACGTTTGGAATACATGGCCTATGTGGACACATCGAAAATCAGCGAGGAACTCTTTCGGTTGACCAGTCAAGTTTTCTCCGGCAACCGCGCGACTTCGCCGTGTGTGGGGGGCGGTCGATCCGCTTATGTGTTTAGCAGCGTAGTTTTGCCTGAGCCTGAGGGGTCGCAGAGGACCACAAATTGGACTTTGGGGATTTTGAGGGTTAGGCCTTTTAGAACTCCGATTTTTTTGATCTATACGCGTAGGCTTTAGTTGGGCTTTTAATGTCTATAAGCCACTCGGTATCGCTGTCCTCTGATATAGATCGTTTGGGTTGTAGGTGGATAATAATTTTGGGGTAGATGCCTGTGCTACTCTAGATAACAGGTTTCTATGTTTAAGTTCCCACGGTCCCGCTTGAGAATTCGGATCTTATCAGGGATCTTTTGTTTCTCCCAGTCCCGCCAACTGATCTCGCGGAAGAGCCACCGTTTCCCCAGATGCGCCGCCACCACTGCATGCTTGTACTCATTGCCTGAGGGAATGAATTGGTCTAGGAAACGGAAGAGTTTGTCTATTTGGGGTAGGGGATAGTAGGCGTAGTATGTGGCGTTCTTAACCTCGAATGCATAGAGGTGCGGGCCTCTTCGTGCGATGATGTCTGGGAGGGGGTTGAGGCTTGGGTTGCTGACTGGGACTCGGACGGCAAAGTAGCCTTTCTTCTGGAGGAGTTTGACTAGAGCGGTTTCGCTGTAGAAGCCTCGCTTGCGCCAACGTCTTAGTCGTATGCGTTCCTCTTCAGTGCTCAACTGCTATCCTCCTTTTAGCATAATTTTTCGGCTGGTTTAATTAAAAAATTGTTGCACTGTTGGGCGCAATTACTGTGTTTGGGTGATGCTTTCGTATACGGGGCGGGTGGACTGGTGGAGCTGGCGCCCGCTGGTGAACATACCCAACAAAAACAATACGGTGGTCACCAATACAACTGGTCAGTAATCGCGTAACATTCAACAATTAAAAATAATGACGCTAAAGCTCTACATAAACGCAGCACAATTGGCCCCTAACGAATCGCCGCTAACACAGTAGAGCCGACAAAACTCGCACCCACCAAGCAAACCAACCCCAGATTCACAAACCCTGCACTCGCCAGCAAACAAAACGCAACCACCAAACACCTTTCAAATCACCAAACAAATCACGCCCCTCAGCAGCATTAATTGGCTTCTAAGTTTGAGGTACGCAAACGGCAAAGTTTTACAGACCCGCCTCCAACCGCTAGAAATGCGTGGACTGTAGCGAAGGGCAATCGAAAAAGTCGAGTTTTGCTTCGCATGGAGATTTTCGTAGGTACTTATATGAGGCGCCGATATTCCCCATGCCAGTCTCTTAGGGAACTACCTAAAAAGCTCAAATCATGCCTATTTTGTGTAAAAGGGCCATATTGGGGGTTTTTGATTCCGTGTTTGGTGAAAAAATGTTGTGTTGTTTTTTGCCTAAAGCGTTTCGAAACCATACAGACCAAAATTCTAACCTTTTATCGCAAAAAAGCCTGATTAAATCGTTATTTTGGCAAAATACCTTGATCGAAAAAACATCGAGTTCAGAGACAGAGTTAACCCAAATAGATTCCGCTACTAAGAGCGCTAGGGTCTTTTTTCTAAATCATGCCGCCAACTTTGTGATTGGGCGTCCTCAGGTGTCTTGGCGGTTATTTGAATCCTATCCGACATCTCGATAATACGTCCCATGATATTTTAGCAGTGGCAATTCGGCTGAACTCTAAGAGGCATCTCCCTTGTTTTTTGAGCCTCCATTTTTTGCTGCCTGAACGGTGGTGCATTAAACTATGTTTGGTTGAGAGTGGAATGCAACCAGCGCAACCAACGCTTAGGCGTTGCAAGTCAAAAAGTTCCCGAAAAGTTCATGTACAGTCGTAATACAAAAGCATCACCCAAACCCACAGTTAAAAAAAAGTAAGTCGTAGATAGACCAGTGCCTCTAGGGCATGATCGCTTTTGCCAGAAAGAAAAGGTGGGGGGTGTCTGTGCCTTAACGTTCGCGATAGCGTTCCTCAACTATCTCTGAAGGCACCCCGCCCTCGTTAACCCTGTTCTGGTAGCCAAAGGACTTCCAGTCAGAAGGTAGTTGATCTTCAGGGACAAACTGCATATTATACGGCCTAAGGTTCACTTGTTCTTCTAGCACTTTGTTGACGTATTCTTTGTTGGGTTCAAATACGATCAGCGGGTCTACTTTGTCATCCTTTATCAAGTCGCGAATATCCATTTTCTCGTACTTCAGCATCAATTCGTTACACATGTTAAAGTGCTCGATTTCATGTGCACAAAACTCTGCCCAGATGCTGCGTATACGCTGATCGGTTTCAGTTTGCATTGCCGAATAGTAATTGTAGGCCTCGTTTAGCTGAAGGAGGGTTGCTATCTGTAGCGGGGTCGCGGTGGGGTCTCCGATATTTTCGTATTGTGAGACATGTTGTTCCTCGATTTCTGCGATTTCGGCATATAACTTTCGTGCTAGATCGTTTTCCAAGTTGGCGCCATGGGTTCGGTAGTAGAGCATGGTTTGCTGCTCACCTGATACAATCGTGAAGTAGTTCATCCAAGACTTCACATGAACCGAGTTCTTGTCAAAGTGGAGTCTCATTTCGTCGTCGGGGTGGCGGTGCTCGACGCTTGTGGGTCGCCCGGGCTTTATTTCAGTTTTGCCCTGCACAATCTTTTCGGCGTCCTTGTCTTCGAGCATCTTCATGAGCATGCTGTACCTATAGAGGTGGTCAAAGTCCTCTAGCAACGCAAAATCCAGCACTTGCCGGAAATAATCCTCGGGCTCATTCTTAGCCAAATTCGCAGTTAAGTCCACAGCCACTTGCTCATAACCGATGGTCGTTTCTAGTATGCTTTGGTTGCCCGGGTTAAGCCAATCGACTGTTTCTTGGTGCTGTGAATCTGCTCGTCTGATGATTGCCAACTTGCGTTTTATCTCATCATTTTCTGTCATTCGGGCCATTGCATGAGATGTTATGACTGCGTTGTTTTCTATACCGTTCATTAGTATTACTCGGGTTCGGGTGTAGGCGTCGACTTTGTCCTTGTCGTAGGGAGGTTTTATCATTGTATTCCAATTCATGAATTGGTCTTCTATGGGGCGTCCTTGGAGTTCAAAGGGTTTAAACACGTTCGCTTCTGTACGGGTAGGGGTCGATACTTCAAGAGTTTCAATTTTTGCCATAAAACATCGGATGGAAGATAGAAAAAATTGTTATTATTGATATGTGACAACCAAAAGAGGCTACAGCTATTTAAAAACGGAAACTACATAGGTACTGAAACTTCTTGAGCCCGGTAGTGTACAGTGCGCCAGTGCAGTTCACGGGCTTCTATAGTATCAAAAAACTTGCCGCAGCCCCCACATTCATAGCCGCCTGGAATAGGTCGTCGTGTCACATCGTCGTAGTCTGCAAGCGCGTTCTCTATGTCATCTGTATATATTTCGGTGTATCTTTCACGGTCAACTGCTTTTTTTGGTTTCACCTTAAAACTCCCCTATAACGAAGCTCATGATTCACTTTATTTTGAGCCTTTAAAGTCTGTGTGATTGGCATAAAACAGTAGCAGGCAAATGCTCTCAGGCCAGATTCGGCCGCCATGGCGTCATGGTATACAAAAGCATCACCAAAACACACTCAAGTTGCAATCTAGAAAGGTTTTTCAACAAAACAACCCTATAGATGAGTTGGCGGTTTTATGTGTAGCTTCAAAGTAGTAAACAAGACGCTCAAGTTCTCAACCCGAGGCGAAATTGATTTTATCGAGTTATCTGACGAGATACAAGAAATAGCATCCAACTCAAACATAAAAAATGGCATCGTTCATGTCTTTGCACCACATGCCACCGGAGTGCTAATTTTAAACGAAAATGATGCGGCACTACTGGAGGACATAAGGGTTTTTCTTGAAGAACTTGTCCCTAGACGGCGAGGTTATCAACATCCGTCTAATGCTCATTCGCATTTACGGTCTATGGTGCTTTCACCTGATAAGACTTTGCCGCTTATTGACGGTAGGGTGGCTTTTGGGACCTGGCAATCGCTTTTTTACGTTGAGACAGATGTACACCCCCGTGAAAGAATGCTTATCGTGCAAGTGCTGGGCATTTAGGCATCCGCCGGTTTTTGATTTTCGGTTTTGTTCGGCTTTTCCGATTCGACTTTCGTAGGCGCATAATAGCGTCGTCCATGGGGTAATTTAGCATTAATCTAACAATCATATGGGCGTATAGGGTTATTTTTAGCATTTTATTGTAAATATTGTCTGTTCGCCTGGCTTTCGTGCTACCACGCGTGCCAAAAGAACCGACCGTGCGCCTCTAAAGGGGCTTCAAACTCACGAACCATGGCATGAACTAGCAAATTTTTTGGTCACTTGACTGATTTTGCCGTCATTTTGTGCCAACATAGCGTAGGTTACGGTCCGCTCAAACGTTTAATGCCTAAACAAATGGTGTAAAAAGACGATTTATTGCATGATTATATAAGCTTCGCAGCAGTTCGAGTGCTAACCGCGTCTCTCGGTTTTAAGTCGCTTATTGACTCCTTTGGATCGCATTTTTGCTTTCTTTTTTGCGTCAGCAAGCATTGAAGGTTTCTCAGCAAATGCATCCGGCGTAGCTTCTGTTATGGGCAGCTTGTCTTCAGGTTCCGCAAAGTCTGCGATCGTGACTAGTCTTGCACCGCTTTCCGTCATCGCCTTAACTGCGCGGTCAACGTCTCCTGGGTTAACGTTAATGCCCAAGGTTGCGTCCATAAGCACAAAAGTGTCATACCCAAGTTTTCTAGCATCCAAGACGGTATTTACTACACAATAATCAGTCGCTAAACCAGCAACAAATAACCGTTTAATTCCGAGACGGTCTAGTTCGTTGTTTAGGTTTGTGTTATCGAAAGCGCTGTAAGCTTCGTGTTTGGGGTCCGTAGCCTTAGAAATGACTACTATGTGATCAGGTAGTTTTAGTTTGGTGCTAAACTTTGCGCCTTCAGTTTCCTGTATGCAATGGGGTGGCCAAGGTCCGCCTTGACTTTTGAAGGATATGTGATTTGGGGGGTGCCAGTCCCGTGAAGCTATCACATGTGCTTTTGCAGCTTCAAATCGTTCAATGTAGTTGTTGATGGCTGGAATTATTTTATCGCCATCAGTAACCGGCAGAGCTCCACCAGGTAAAAAGTCGTTTTGTATGTCGGTTACGAGGAGAGCGTCATTTCCATTTAAGGTAATGTTCTTGTTCAATTACGTCGCCTTTTGGTTCATTAAAATACTCTTTGACAATTACTGCTTATGCGGGCTTGTGAATAAATTTTTTTCCAAAGCAACGGTCGCTTGAGGTTAGTTTTCCCTATTTCGGGGCTCAGAAGGGCAACAGTTATGAGTAAGACACCGCCAGTTTAATTTAATATCTAAAATTTAACTAATGCCCTCTGGATTATTTAACTTAATAATGTAAAAAGTGAACATTCGAAAATCTTTCGCCATCCGCCTCTAACAAAAATTGGCAGTGCCGCCAAAGTTCAATAGGCAACAACTCAAAAAACCGCTTGCACCTGCAGACCTTATTGCACTAGACCCCCAGTTGTATTCATATAGAGCGTAAAAACAGCCAAGGCGCGCCTCCTCAAAGCACCTGTCTATGACCCTGCGCGGCAGAATGCCTCTAAAGGTCCCTGTTTTGGGGGCTTTGAGCAAACTCTTTTTGTTTGCCTAATGCTAAATGAGGCCTCTGGCTTGTTTTGGGTTACTGGCAGGAGTACGGTTCAACAATTAATTATAACTTTAGGTTAGCTATTGTCTTTGCAATCAAATTTGGCTTTGAGGAAGAGGAATGACTATATAAGCTTCGTTAAATTTCGAATTTTAAGGGCTCATTTGAGGTTTTTTGGCAAAGATGACTATGTTTTGGCGATGCTTTTGTATACAGACTCAAAAACGCCCTATTTTTCACCTTTATGGACAAATCTGCGGCCCAAGTACTCAGCCTGACGGAATACCGTTCGCACCCATTAAAGAGAAAGACTTCCCCGACATTGGAGAAGAACAAGAAGAGATAAGAGGGTCCTCGGCAGAGCAACAGCACATTTGCCTGCCGCCAACGGTTGTCTTAAACGACCATTCCGCAAGCGTATTCAGTTGAACAGAGGGGGATTGAAACTCAGCCAAGGAACGGCAAAAACTTTAAAGGCAGCAAAGAGCCGCATGTTTGTGATACTAATTGAAGCTCCTAATCAGCCCCATAAATGAAACCGAAGCGACCGAAGCCATTGCTGGCGGTGCAGACATAATCGATGTTAAAAATCCATCGGAGGGCGCTTTAGGGGCAAGTTATCCGTGGGTAATCAAAAACATAAAACAGTTGACTCCCCGGCCGCTTGAGGTCAGCTGCGCGTTGGGCGATGCGCCGAATCTTCCGGGATCGTTTTCTCTTGCCGCATATGGTGCCGCATCGTTAGGCGTAGATTACATCAAAGTCGGATTATACGGATTCAGAACAGAGAAGGATGCAACCAACTTTTTAGCGCAAGTTACCAAAGCGGCAAAAACCGTTAATTCATCCATAAAAGTTGTCGCTGCAGGCTATGCCGATGCCGAAAAGATTGGAACACTCAACCCCGCAGTAATCCCCGATATTGTCTACGAAGCCAACGCCGATGTCGCAATGCTTGACACAACAACAAAAAACGGGGCTAACCTCTTCACCTACCAAACCAAACCGCAACTCAAAACATTTATCGAAAAAAGCCATGAGTACAGCTTGCAAGTGGCGCTTGCAGGTTCACTCCGAAAACAGGACATCCCCACCTTATACGATCTTGGCGCGGACATTGCTGGCTTTCGAGGCGCCGCATGCACCAACGACGACCGAAATGGCGGCTGCATAACCCGTGACCGCGTCGAAGAGCTCGTTGCCGTCTTGCGGCATGCAGGAAAAGCCTAATGCAAACAAACCCCAAACCCCAGAGAGACGTGTTAGCTGAACTTAAACAGAGGCAAAGACTGGATAACCGCTATATGGACGGCCGCATCCTCTGTTCGATGTGCACAAAACCGCATCCGATAGCAAAGAAAGCCTACAACCTCTTCTTAGAAGCAAACCTCGGAGACCCAACCATATTTCCCGCAGCTACTTTACTTGAGCAGGAAGTCACTGCACAACTAAGCACCTTACTACATAATCAATCCTCGACAGGTTTTATCGTTTCAGGAGGAACAGAAGCAAACCTCTTAGGGCTGCTGGTCGCCAAGAACTCTGCAAAAACAAAAAGTCCAGAGATTATCCTCCCAGAATCGGCCCATTTCTCCTTTAAAAAAATCTGCAACCTACTCAACCTAAAAACCATCTATATACCGCTAGACATTCAGTACAGAGTGAAACCAGCGGAAGTCAAAAATGCCATTTCCCAAAACACCATAGCCATCGTAGGCACAGCCGGAACAGCCGAACTAGGCGCCATCGACCCCATCGATAAACTCTCAGAAATCGCCCAAAACCACAACATCCATTTGCATGTCGATGCAGCATTCGGTGGACTAATCATACCCTTCCTTAGAAACCCCCCTCAATTCGACTTTCAACTTCCAGGCGTAAAAACCCTAACAGTTGATCCACACAAAATGGGAATGGCCGCCATCCCAGCCGGAGGAATTCTTCTACGCAACCCCGAGATGCTATGCCACCTTGAGACCGAAACGCCTTATCTAACCACTAGCAAGCAGTACACCTTCGTAGGAACACGCTCCGGCGCTTCGGCAGCATCCGCGTGGGCAGTCATTAACACGCTTGGAATTGAAGGCTACCGGAAAGTGGTAGTCTCCTGCATAAATAACACAAAAACCCTCGCAAAGAACCTCAAAAAGGTCGGGTTTAAACTTCTATGCGAACCCACCCTAAACATACTAGCAATCCAGACCAAAAATCCCCAGGAACTAACAAAAAAACTATCGCAGCAAGGTTGGTATGTTTCAGCAATCCCCCGATATAGCAGTATACGCGTGATAGTTATGCCCCATGTTAAACGCAGACATATCAAAGCGTTCCAGAAGGTTTTGCTTGAAACAGAAAAACTTTAACGTATGTTCACCAGTCACTTGCTCTAATAATATGGGGGATACGAGGAGCAGCATTGAAAATCCTCATCTATGAGTATGTATCAGGCGGAGGATATATAGGGCAAGATATTCCCCGAAACCTGCTAGCCGAAGGTTATGCTATGCTTCGCAGTATCACGTCTGATTTTAAAGCAGCAGGGCATGAAGTGACCGTACTATTAGACGACCGGGTCTCAAAATTAAATCCGCCTATAGCGGTTGATTTTACGGTGCCTATACTTCAAGCAGAAGAGCCCCCGAAGTTTATTGGAGATATCGCCAGAATCAACGATGCGGTCTACATCGTTGCACCCGAGACAGGGCAGATACTCCAAAATCTAGTCCAAGTAACAGAAGCAGCAGGTCGAGCTTCACTTAACTGCTCTTCAGAAGCAATCGCTAGATTGTCAGACAAAACCAGGCTCTACGAACATCTAACAAAAATCGATGTACCCACACCAACAACGCTGACAATAGACTTCAATGCAGACATAGAAACAACTACACAGCTAATAAACAACGAATTGACCTATCCAGTGGTCCTCAAACCAGTCGATGGCGCTGGCTGCTCTGGAATGAGCATAATTAAAAAACCAAACGAACTCAAACCGGCCATAGCAAAATTAAAAGAGAACTCAACAAATCAAAAATTCATTGCACAAAACTACATCAACGGTTTAGCTGCAAGCATCAGTGTAATTTCTAACGGTAAAAAAGCCGTCGCTATAAGCCTCAACGAACAACAAGTGGCGCTCGCCAACCCAAAAGGCGAGTCACAGTATATTGGCGGCTGCGTCCCATTGGAGCATCCGCTTTCTGCCAAAGCATGCTCGATTGTCGAAAGGCTAATTGAATCTATACCGGGTTTACGCGGCTACGTTGGCGTTGATGTACTCTTTAGCGAGAATGACGTGTATATTGTCGACGTTAATCCCCGGTTAACCACTTCATTTATCGGGTTACATGCAGTCGCAGATTTTAATGTTGCACAGGCAATAATAGACTCTGTCACCTCAGCCAAGTTACCGAAAAAAATCCACAATCAATACGTAGCCTTTTTTGCAAAGGTAGCTGTAACTAAACCCACCGCCGAAGTCTTTCAGAAACTCGGTAAATTAGAATATGTTTGTTCGCCACCTTTTCCTTTAGCCCAAGACGATACAGCATACGCCCTAGTCACAAGCAGAGGTGCTACAATGCAGGATGCATGCCTCCAAATAGAACAAGCTAAAAAGGGCGTTCATAGCATCATATGAGTCGAGGCTAAAAGTTTGGTCAATGTGTTAGGCTTCGATATCGGCGGCGCCAACACCAAAGCAGTATACCTGCAAGAGAATAACGGTCAGGTAACCGTTCAAGTAGCCTCGCAATATTTTCCGATATGGAAAAATCCACAAAAGCTAAGTGACGTACTAAGGGCACTCGCTGAAACACTAGTTACAGCAGGGCTTGATGCTTTGGGTGTGACGATGACTGCAGAGTTATCGGATGCATACCGAACCAAACGAGAAGGCGTCTGCAGCATATTATCCTGCGTAAATCACGTTTTCTCAAGAACACCCTGTTATTTTTTGAGTTCTTCAGGAAAACTGGTTACTTCTGAGGAAGCTAGAAGTAAACCTCTAGAGGTAGCTTCAGCTAATTGGGCAGCTACTGGATGGCTAATAAGCCAGTACCTCAAAGACGCAGTTATTGTAGATGTTGGCAGTACAAGTACAAGTATAATACCTATCGTCCAAGGACAGGTTGCAGCTAAGGGTAAAACTGACCTAGAAAAACTCGTTTGTGGGGAACTTGTCTACACGGGAAGTTTACGGACAAACATAGCCACAATAACCCATACTGTTCCCATCCGAGGAGGCGTTGCATCGGTTTCCTCGGAGCTATTTTCCACTTCAGGCGATGTCCACCTACTCTTAGGTAACATCAGTGCGGCTGATTTTACATCAGAAACGGCTGATGGACGAGAAAAATCATTCGCCCAAGCACAAGCAAGGCTCTCTCGCGTAGTCTGTGCAGATACAGAAATGCTAACACAAAGCGAAATTAC
>JBLNCY010000059.1:0-4166 GCA_050261115.1 Methanocella sp. | reverse complement strand
GGTTCAACCGTTTGGGCTATGGTATTATCGATCTTGCTGTAGAAGGGATACATGAAATCTATCCAGGTAGCGCCTAGCTCCCGTAAGTGCCTATATATCATACGTCCGTGTGGAAGCGCCTCGGGTGTAACAACCGATAGCAAAGAAACCGGAAAACCTTGACTTTTAAGCAGCTCTATAGCTCGAACCACCTGCCCATAGGTGCCCTTGCCATCCCTTGTCTGCCGCCACATATCGTTAATTTCCGCAGGCCCATCCAAACTGAGACATATATCATAGTTAATTTTTTTAATTAAATTCAGCCAATCTAAATCCAAAAGAGTCCCATTAGTCTGAATAGTGTTGGCAACGCTAACGCCCGATGGAAAATACTTTTTCTGAAACAAATAACTTTGCTGAAAAAATTCTTTCCCGCATAATAGCGGTTCACCACCATGCCAATATAATGTTAAACGGTCAACTTTCGGCGATTGCTTAAGATATTCTCCGATCTTTTCCATGATCACTTGTAACGTGTCAACTTTCATGACATGGTTTGTAGTATCGTACTGACGATTATGCTTAACGTAGCAATATTTGCAGGAAATATTGCAGTCCAACGCTGCCTTAATGATGATGTTTCGAATCATGGAAATTGTTCTTCCCTCAGTTAACTGCGAAGTCAAAGACGAAAAGGGGGAGTTTAACCTATGGGTTGTCACCCACTCAGGTTTATGGTTGTCTCAGAGCCGGCTTTGTTACTGTTGCTGCTGCTTGAACCTGCTGAGGAGTATATCCCACGTCAATTCTGTCGACGAGGTCAGCTTTTGCACGACTCCAACCGCCTTGAACCCAGTCAGCCGCCTTCAACTTTAGATCGATGGCTTGCTTAACTAGTGCGGCTGTTAATCTGTTTTGTACATTTTCAAGAAGGGCTAAGTCGACTTTTTCTGGTTCTCCTCCGGTTCCTGATGTTCCACCTGCCAAATTTTTCACCTCCCATGATACGTTAACATGAGCCAATTGACATTAGCTAACGGTTTAAGGAAGGACCGAGGTAACTTCTTCGGGCTTAAGCGGTATGAATTCGCTAAATCCAAAAGCATTCACATATTCCTTCCATGGTCCCTCACACACTTTGTCAAAGACGCAGCATTTGCATTGAGCGCTTTTTTCCTTCATATTTGGGCGTATAACTTCCCAATCAAAAAGCGCAACTTTCCCACCTTCTTGACCATTAGCATCTTGATTTGTAGTTAGTCCATCATAGCTCTGAGATGCTTCTAATGCCGAGTTATCCGCAAGAGCACTCTTCTGGAAAGCAAACTTGGAAATCAAATCACAGTTACGATACCAAAACGCAGGCTCACTGCAGATACAGAAAGGGATTGTTTCAAAATCAACCAGATAATTCTCAGCTTCACTAAAAGTAGCTATCTTTGCGATCTGGTCTGCAAGTAAACTATACCTTGGGATAACGGCTTCAAATTGCTCTCTAGAAAAGTCTAAAGCATGGGGAAATACAATAGACATTTCCTTAGCGCCCGCTTTCTTTGCGTAGCGTACTGTCTCAAATAAATTTTGACAGTTAAGTTTGGAAATCACTGTTTTTGCAATAACTTCATGATGAAGGCTTGACAAAGTCTCCAGCGCACGCGCAGTTTCTTCGAAACTTCCCTCCACCTGGGTTATCGCATCGTGTATCTTTGGCTCTGATGAATGGATAGCCAAAATAAAAGTGAGGCTCGGAACGCTCTCTAAAAAGCTACGGCAATCCTTGCTTGAAAGACCCCGTCCATTGGTCTGAATGAGGACCTTTAACTGCTTCTCAACCGCGAAAGCCACGATTTCTTTAAAATCTTCCCTTATCGTGACTTCTCCACCAGTCAGTACAACGGTCTTCAAACCCAGGTCTTTTGCGTAGCTCATTAAATCCTTGATTTCTTGGGTTGACAAATCTTGCTTTTCTTTAATGTCAACGATTTTTTGGCGAACAGGCTCTACAACGCAATGAATGCATCGGTTGTTGCAGTGATATCCGACCTTTATGTCTAGGATTTCGCTGCCTCTAAAATAAGCCCAGATTGTCAACCAAGCAACCCCTTACTACATGATTTTAGAATTGCTCATCATAGTAATAGAAGGCGTAGTGTAGCCGATTGTTGTTATAATCTTGGTCCTTGACAAAGCCAGTAAAGCCAGGCAAGCTCATAGCATATTTAAACAGTTCATGGCGCTGATTTTGCGTTAACTCTGTTACGTTAATGTACAAAGTTGTTTGGTTTGGAAATTTGATTGGCCCCGTGTCCTTGTCTGTCATGATAAGGCTATCTTTTTCAATGCATTGAAGGCTTATTTGGGGTTGTATTTCCATTTGTTTGCCCACGCTTTATAATTGTTCTTTAAGTTATGATTAGCGAGTTAGCTCTTAACCCTTTAGCTTAGAGTTTTGCAATGTTGCTTTTTTTAAGCAATGGCAGTGGTGTGTTGAACTGTTGATGGGTTGGGAGGGGTTTTTATGATGGGCCAGATGTGTTCTAATTGTGGTGCTACGGAAGGTTACAAGTCTCAGGAGTTTGAGGCTTGTTTTCCGTAGTCGGTAGCCCGAATGTGGGCATTCATTTAAGGTAGTCAATTAACAGCCATAACCGGGTTTACCTCATGATGGAGCGCAATATTATAAACATGGGTATCCACTCGCCGTCCACGAACACTTCAGCGCTGAATCTTTTTCGTTCTCGATCAGAGGTAAAGAACCAGATTATGGCGTAACTATAGAGGACACCGAAGCTCAGTGCAGGCAGGTAGCTTTGGAAAAACCCGAAGGTTACACAGTAACCTATCCACAGCAGCAATACGCTGTTTATTGCTAGGAGGGCGTGTTTGGTTTTTTTCCTTCCAAGCGCCATAGGAATAGTTTTCACCTTTGAGATCGCGTCGCCTTTTACGTCCAATGCGTCAAAGATTATGGTGTTGATCAGCAATTGTATGAATATGTAGGTGAAAATTAGGGCGATTTTTGTTAGTTCAATTTGTGTTAGGGCGGCGGGTAGCAGTGCTCCCGTGAAGGCCCAACTGAAGGCAACCAAGAGGCTTTTTACGCCTAGGACTTCTTTGAGTCGTGGCATGTATTTGCATATTTTTATGCTGTATATGACCCCTATGAAGAGGGGTGTTAGAAGGATTGCAAAGACGATGGGGCCTTCTGTTGCGCCGATGATTAGGCTTAGTATGTAGCTGGCTATTGAGGGAATGAGGAGTCGGGATTGTTTACTTTGTTTTTCTTCGGGTTTGTTTATTGAGTCTTCGATTGTGTCTGTGACTTTGTTTAGGCCGTACACTGCGAAGGTTGAGAGGAATGAAGCGGCGAGAATTGTTGGCGAGGGCGGGATTTGGTATAGGCAGAAGCTGAAGTAGAGCAATAATACGGAATTTAAAGAAAGAAATAGGGAGGATGATACAAAGAATTTTATACTTTGCAGTATTGTGCAAGGAATAGCCATTTGAGATCCTGTAATACAGGATGTTTCTCATTAAAAATCTTGCAGTATTCGGGTGCTCTGTGCGTATATTTTATAGAATAACTGTGTACCCCATTCGATGCCTTCACATGTGTCACATATAAGGTCGGAGAGATAATCATACACGCCTGATAAGTTAAATAAGCCTAGTGATAGGCAATTTTCTGTTACTGTTAAGGAGAACTTGAGATTATCATTCAGGTAGACCCTAAGTTTTTGGTCTGCTATATATGGTTGGATTTCTGCAGCATCTTTACTCATGAGGGCTTTCTGTAGCACTTCGGAGTTTACTATCAGGTCAATCTGTCCCCCGCTTTTGAGTACGTGTTTGAAGGCTTCTATGTAGTCTGGGTGAAATATTGGCGATACGCCTTTGATGTTGGTTGACACGTTGAGGACGTTGTTTATGAATAATTCGTGAACCTTTTGTAATTCAAGTTCTGCCGAGGTTACTATAGTGGAGTCATCTAAGGCGCCTAGGGCACTTATTGATTCGTCTGGCAAACCGCTTACGTCATGCGTTAACCAAAAGTCTTTATATTTTTTTACAACTCGGGTGCCTGCGAGGGTGGCTTTGCATATTTTTGCTTCGATCTGGCCCAGGGGGGTTAGGCTGTAAAGACCGCCGGATTTTTTTATGAATGCTAATGTTTCAAATTCTTTTAA
>JBLNCY010000058.1:0-11786 GCA_050261115.1 Methanocella sp. | reverse complement strand
ATCGGCGTGGGGGTTGGGTTTGGGGTAGGTGTTGGTGTTGGAGTCGGTGTAGCGGTTGGGGCAGGAGTAGGGGTTGATGTAGGTGTCGGAGAGGTTGTGGGGGTGGGTGTAGGCGTGGGTGGGGGTGTTGTCGGGGTAGGTGTTGGAGTAGGCGTGGGAGTTGGCGTTACAGTAGGTGTGGCGGTGGGGGTTGGTGCTGGGGTGGGGGTTTGGGTTGGTGTGGCTGATGGCGTCGGTACACTCGTCGGGGAGGGCGTTGGCGTTGTAGTTGGTGATGGCGATGGAGTGGGTGTAATGGTCTGTGCTTTCACATAAACTTGGGAATCAATGGGCTGCGCTTGATTAATCGCGATAATTATGCCCAGTAGTATTAAGGTAGCCAATATGGCAAATTTTTTAGGTAAAATGCTTCTGCCCCCGTACTCAGATTATTAAGACCTCACAGGTTGATAGCCAAAAAAGGGCGTTTTATGGGATTCTTTGGTACTGCGTTAAGTACCGTTTTTTGCCATAAATACACTTGTGACTTCTGAAGTGAGTAACAATCCTTGAAATACTGGGCTTGAGATAGGGAGAATAAGCGCAAAGCGCTTCCTGCGCATTGAGTGGTTTTAGGTATGTATGACGGGTACGTTTTTTTATGTAATAAAGAGAGTCAACAGCGATGCCTCAGCAATAAGCGATATACCTGCATAGGTGAGGACAGTAAGTCTTCGGAGGTAGTTAAAGAGGGATCTGTTATTTTCCTCTATAATGTTGATGATAGGAGTCTGCTTGGGCCCTTTACGGCGCTTGAAGAAGGCGGTGCAAAGTTGGATGCGGGTACCTGGCGTATGGATGTAGACAGCAAGATACCCTCCGAGGATATCAAAGTAACGTGGGAAAAACTGCACGTGCTCCATGATGCCGACAAAGAGTTGCCTTTTCTGCGTGACATGAAAACATGCAAGTTGGGTTCAACAACGACGCAGCGAGTGCTGGACTTGCTGGCGCAGAGTGAACCCTACCTGTACGATAAAGCGGTGCATAGTCATTAGTGCTTTGAAAATTTTCTTGCTTGCAGGGCAACGATTTTATGGCAATTTATACAACGCGTAAAGTTGAATTCCATGCCGTTTAGGATATCGAAACGGCGCTGGGTGTACAATTGGGTTTTTTCGTGTTTACAGTTTGATTTCCTGATAGACAAGAGACTATCTTCGGTCAATTCTCCCTTCCCCCTTTGTAGGGTAAGGGGCTGGGTTTGTTAAAAATTTTTTTGCAAAGAAGAGGTTGCCTGTTTACTTCGCCTCTATGTCTACTTCAACATGTGTAGGTATGGGTTCCTTGTAGATATAGAGTACCGGACAGTTCGCTTCAGTTCTTCGCCAAGCCGCTTCAACAAGCGCTTTTCGAGTTTTCGACTTTATGTGAACCTTCATCTTCACATTGGACAGTGTTTGCGAGTCAGGTTTCTTTTCTGCTTCCACATTTATTTCAATCTCGCCAGGGTCGATGTTGCTTTTCTTGCAGACATCCGCATAGATGATAGCTCCACAGCCAGCGAGAGACATCACAGCCAGTTCCAGCGGCGTAGGCCCAGCGTTGGTGCCGCCTTGGGATTCAGGGAGATCGCAGGTTACGGTGTGTCCGCGGCCGTTATCGGTTACTAGTCTGGTGTTTTCTTGGAGTTTTGCGTTTCCTTTCACCATAAAATGTCCCAACCTAGATAGCCCTTTTTTTGCTTTTAAGAATTCTGGGAACAGCATCCAATGGTGTATTCTGGGGTGAAATGTTAAATACATTTAACATGCCCATAATATGTATAGACCTCTTGGAGATAGTAGGCTTGAAAAATAAAGGCCCCTTGTTCATTGTTCCGTGGCGATGTACCTTTGCATGTAACAGTAGCTGCGTTCACTGCGTGTCTGCAGGTAAAACCGCGTTTCCAGATGAAATCAACACGAAAGATGCCAAGCAACTTGTTGATCAGGTCCAAAAGTTCGGTGCATCCTTCTTTGGTATAACTGGGGGTCAGCCGCTTCTGCGTAGCGATCTTTTTGAAGTGCTCGACTACGCCCACAGCCTCGGCTTGAACACAAGTATAATAACGGATGGGCGCATGCTTGACGAAAAAACAATTAACAAAATAATCAAGAACAAAACCAAGATATCCGTTAGCATCGACGGGGGTCCAGAAACCAACGATGCCATCCGTGGCGAGGGTGCTTATAAAGCGGCGGTAACGGCGATTGAGCGGTTTGCCAAAGCAGATCTGCTAAACGTTCTTGTCTACACGTTCGCTAACAAGGGCCAAGTTACAAACGCCAACGAAGAGGACATGGTTCATGTTTTGGAGTTAGCTAAAAAGTTTGGTGCACGCTGGGTAGTCTTCCATGGCTTTGTACCCTACAGCGACGACAAGGAGAGCTTAAAGGCCGACTTAACACCCAAACAGTACGAGTGGGTCTGCAACAAACTCTTTGATTTAACCATAAGATATGGCGGTAAACCCGACATCAACGTCTACATACCATTCTACGCAAGAGTTGCAAAACAGAGAGGTATGCCTAACTATGACCAATGGTGGGAACACTTTTTCCTAGGCCGCTGTTTCTTTGGGAAATTCATGAGCATAGCAGAAAACGGCGATGCCATCCCCTGCAGCTACAACGACGCCTACCGCATAGGCAACATCAGAAACAAACCCATCGACGAAATCTGGAAAGACATGCAGAACAGCGACTTCTTCAATAAAGTCAAAGACAAACGCAACCTCAAGGGGAAATGCGGCGTCTGCGAATACCGAGATGTCTGCGGGGGCTGCCGAAGCGCCGCATTATTCTATACTGGCGACATTCTAGGTCCTGACCCAAGATGCGCATACATTCCCCTAGCGCTGCGGGAAAAACCTTAACCTAATGATGCTTGTTAACGGGAGTAGCGTGCACCCAAAAAGGGAAATTCGGAAGAGAGAGGGGGGTAAAGGGAATCTCGGATGCACGCTACACATCTATCGAGTTCTCATTTTCATTTGCTGATGGAAAATAAACCCCATGTTTCTTCTTGCATTGACATATTTGGTTTGTGGCGTTGGTTTGGGGTACTGTATTTTTTGGGTGTCTGTGCTTGTTATGAAGACCGAGCCTCCGTTTTGTAGGTGTTGTTTTACTTGGCTGAAGTCAACGTGGTCGGCTTCATGGACAGAAACGTCTTGGCTTGGGTTGTTGTCGAGGAGTAGAACCTGAAACATTGACGGTTTCTGCTTCTTTTCGGTTGTGCTGGTCAAAAGGTATTCTCCTTCAGTTATGAGCAACTACACTATTTCTGCGAAAAATGTTTAAAGCTATGTGACTGCTATCGCGCTATCACAAAATTATTCTTGGCCAAAAATAAATCGGCTTATTTCAGCGTCAGATAGTGTTTTTATGACTAAATCAGGCTTCTCCCGCTCAAGCTCAGCAGCACTGTATACGCCTGTTGTGACGGCGATGCAACTCATCCCCGCCGCCTTCGCCGCTTTTACGCCAAAGATGGAATCCTCAAAAACCACACAGCACTCAGGGCGAACGTTTAGGGCTTGGGCGGTTTTTAGGAAAATCTCAGGATCCGGCTTAGACTTGCCGACGCGGTCACCCGTCATCACCATCTCAAAGCAATCCTCTAAACCCTTGACTTTCAGCAGATGCCCTATAACGATGGAGTTATTCATGGACGCCAACGCCACCTTAACTTTGCCCTGCAAACTCGCCAGCAACTCTTCAGCACCGCTAAACAACTGCACCATATCCGCCATCTCCACCTGTAACTCGCTTTTACGCGCAACAAGTGCCTTAACTACTTCTTCATCCACGGGGCGGCCCTCTGCGCGCAGGATGTCGCGGAAAGTGTCAGAGGCGCCGATGCCGATTCGCCGCTCAATATATTCGGTGGTGACATCTAACCCGACCTCTCTGAGAGCTTGGTGGAAAGAGGCTACGATGGGGCGGCGGGTATCAGCGAGAGTTCCGTCCCAATCAAAAATCGCAGCATCAAACATTGCAATCATGACAAGTTGAGTTTTTCTCGGATTATTTGGCTTTTCTTGGTGGCTTCTTCGATGGCGCGTATCATGGCTGGTCGGATCTGGCTTTGTTCTATCTGATAGATTGCTTCGATGGTTGTTCCACCGGGAGTGGTGGTCATATCCCTGATCTTCGCTGGATCCACATGCAAATCGATCACTAGTTTGCCTGCACCCATGACCGTCTGTGCTGCGCAGTTAAGTGCGACGTCGCGTGGTAAGCCTACCTTGAGGCCTGCATAAGTGAGTGCCTCGACGATTATGCTCATGTAGCCGGGTCCACTGCCGCTAACCGCAGTTATGGCATCCATGTATTTCTCGTCAACCTCATCACAGGCCCCCATCAAACTCAGCAGTCCCTTGACGGTTTCCTTGTCTTTGTTGGTGACGTTTTCTGCGCAGCAGTAGGCGGTATAGGCTGCTTGGACGAGGGCTCCGAGGTTAGGCATGATTCGCACCAGGCGCGTTTCAGCGGGGACGTTTTTGACAAGAAAGCTCAATGGTACGGTTGCGGCGGCGGATATGACAAGTTTGCCTTTGATTTCTTCGCTAATCTGTTCTAGCACTTTAGCGACGTCGCCCGGTTTAACGACGACAATTATGATGTCTGCTGCTTTGGCGGCTTTGTTGCTGTCGGTGCTGGTTTTTACGCCTAGCTGCTCGAATTCTTTGAGTTTATTAGCAAAGACGTCAACTGCAGTTATAGCTGCGGGGTCAACTCCTTTGGCGAGGCTCTTGATTATGGCTCCACCCATCATGCCTGAACCGATAACGGTGATACTGTTATTCATCAGAGGTCACTTTATCCTGTATCAGCATTGGTTTGGCTCTTTAAACTTTCGCAAGACAAGCATGCAGGCGACGAAATCAGGGTTTAGGGACGGTTAGGTCCTTTAGGATGCTAAGCATTGCCGATGCAGGGGCGTCGGTCTTTATGCCGCGGGGGTTAAAATGGGTTGGCACCGCCTGATACCCTGCCTCTTTGAGTGCCTCTATAAATGCTTGGTTTGCTGGAGCGGGCAGGTCAAATTTTCCGCTTAGTTTGTCGATAACATAGTAGGTGATTGGGGCGGTTGTTTCGGCTTTGATTTGGGTGAGTAACTTTGCGATTTTAGCAGTGCACCTAAGTGGGTGGGTTTGGTTTTCTGCTATTATATGTTCCACGAAGGCTTTGTCGGCGATGGGGCCAGTCCAGAGTGGTCCAGCGTAGTCCATTTTTGCGCCGCATTCATGGCAGGTTGGACAGCCGAAGGGTTGATAGGTGATTTCGCGGTGCATGCAATTAAAGCAGTGAAGGAGGTAGCCTACGGTTTTTAGACTGTCGTCGGCTTTTTTGGCGCCATAGCGGATTTGGGCGTATACGCGGATGTAGTGGTCGGTGCTGTGGCTGAAGAGGAATTGGATTCCGATGTCATGTTGCGCGGCTGTTTTAGCCATGCAGCCGGCGAGTAATCGGACGGCGACTTCGTGGCAGTACTCGGTGCGGATGGGTTTACCGCCGTATTTGCGTAGGCAGGCTTTGGTGTGTACTCCGCATAATGGTGCCATGTCGGTTGCGGTTACTGCGATTAGACCCCTGTTTTTTAGGGCCCTAAATGCTGAATCAAGGTAGGGCACTGGTGTTCCGAAGGGGTCAAGGTCGATTATGTCAAACCGCTTTTTTGGTGAGGCGTGGCTGCTTAGTAGGGGGTTTGCGTCGCCGTACTTGAGTATGACTTTGTTTTGTAGGTTATTGGTTTCTATGTTGTGCTGCGCTAATTGGTAAGCGTGATGGTTTATGTCGCTAGCCATTACCCATGCAACATCGTCAATCTCGAGCGCATAGCGTATTGCACGGATGCCTTGGCTTGTAAGCGGTTCGCATATGGCGACTTCATGACCAAGTAGCTTCTGGTATGCTCGAAAAGCCAGAACGGAGAGGTCACGATTAAATTCCATTACTGGGTTGTAGAAAACTGGCGCTTTAGAGGGCGCATAGTCGCTAGGGGTTACCCCGTAGGCTTTGAGGTCAGGTACCAAGATTTCTGCTTTGCCTTCCCTGATTGTTATACTCGGAAAATCGGCGTTGTAAGCGGTTTTCTCTGTCAATATGGCGCACCAGAGGTGTAGGGTATCCAAAATATTTTATCGGAATATTAGACTTCTGGTATATTGAGGCTGCTTTATGCTGACTAAACGGGTTTTACTAGTGACAGGGAGTCCAGGTGTGGGGAAGACAACGGTAGTCCAAAAAACCGCCCAAGCACTAAAAGATAGGGGGTTTAGTGTAGGTGGTATGATTAGCCGCGAAGCCAAAGACTGCTGTACAAGGCTCGGGTTTGAGGTGATTGACTTCGCCAACGGTAAACATGGATGGCTAGCACACGTTGACCAGAAGAATGGGCCGCAGGTAGGCAAATACCGCGTTAACCTCTCAGATCTTGAACGCATTGGTGTTAAGGCAGTTGTTGAAGCCACCAAGAAGTATGATATTGTGGTGATTGACGAGGTTGGGCCTATGGAGCTTTTTTCAGCGAAGTTTAAGCTGGCGGTGCAAGCGGCGCTAGAAAGCAACAAGGTCGTATTGGCTGTTGTGCACGCCAAAGCCAAAGATGCATTGATTACGGAAATCAAACAGCACAAAGCAACAACACTCTACACGGTGACTGCGGCTAATCGTGAGGGGTTGCCTAGCGTATTGGTTCAGCAGGTTTTACAAACAAAAATTCAAGCATAACCTACGCTAAGATTCTTGTCCGTATGTCCCGCGGCGTATTCTTTCAGCCAACAAATGAATATACTCAATGGGCCACACGTCATCGCAGACATCGTCGGTTAAGATTTTACGCTGATGATACAATGGAATGAGATCATTTTTTAGCAGCAGTATGAGCAGGAATTCGTGGCCATAGGTGCGTTTGAAGAGAGCGTATTTTCGGGCTTGCTTTTTACTCATTTCAAAGTGGGGTTCAAGTATGATTTTTCTGCCATGCACCCTCTTTTCTAGGATAAAGTCGGGGGTGTAAACTTCGTTAGGCAAGGGAAAGCTGATTGTTTCATAGCCATAGGGGATGTGCATTTTTAGCAGGGTGAGCGCAGTTTTTTTCTCCCAGCCGCTTTTGTACCGACTCATCTTCTCGTAGTATGCTTGAGATTGCCCGGTGACTTTTTGCATATGCCCTAAGAAATCTAGCGCCGACTTGAGGGTATAGCGGTTAAGGGGTTTCTGCTTTAGCCATCGCCCCAACAGCGAAAAAGGGTAATCAACCTTAGCGGGATCGTTTGGGAACAGGCGCTTTGCGTGATCGGTTAACTTTTGCCGTGCTTCTGCTTGGGTCTGTTCGTCACGCCATACCGAAAAGCCCGGTGGAAACAACCCCAGACTTGTCGCAACATTCACGTTTTCCTTAGTTAGAGGTACGTAGAGGTCGCTGGGTAAGAGGTGGTCATAGATTTGTAGGTCTGGTGAGGCTCGTACCATCCAGCGCATATAGATCCATGCGCGGTCTTTGTGGGTACTGCTGAATGCGGGGATGTTGTGTGCTAGGTTTTCGACAAAGGTTTTGGGTTTGGTGAATCTTTGTGCATATTTTAGCAGGTTTCGTTCTGCTTTTAGTCTTATAAACAGGTTTACGGAGGCAAGTATTTCTGAGGCGGCTTTTTTGTTTGGGCCTAAATCGTTGTAAAAGTACGCTTTTACTATTTCTTCCTCAAACAGGTGGGGTTTTTTTATTTCAAACATGGTGTTGCCTAGTGCTTTATGGAGGTAGACAAGTAGCATGCGGGCGTTTTCGGGGTACCCGATGATGGTGTCGTCAAGGATGGCGGCAGCTAAGAGGAAGTAGTGTGAGATGATTTTTCGTTCTTCATAATCCTCGGAGTAGGGGTTGAATAGGAGGCGGGGACTCATGCGGCGGTCCCATTGGACGTCGGCTACATCGGAGTTTTTGTTCACAAATTCTACTATCAAGGGAGTTATTTCATTATGCGTTGCCATAGCCGATCCGGACAGTTATTCTATGGGGGAACATCCTTAAAACATCTGCCGTCAACACTTAGAGGTTATCAAGCTGTTCAACGGTGTAAGGGCCGATTTTCTATTGGAGGTAGCCCTTGGCACTTCACTTTATTATTTACGAAAGGTTCTTAAGGTATATAGTATTCTTCTAAACGGCAAGAAATCGGCATAAGTACTGCCAATTCAGGTAACAGCCAGCCCCGCTGGTATGGTGGGGGTAGGTGGGACCGACATAAAGATTAAAATAGTCCGATGAAGAGGTGAAAAGGTATGGAAAACATTTACGCAGCAATGCTCCTTCACAAGGCAGGTAAAGCAATCGATGAAGCATCCGTGACAAAAGTGCTCGAAGCAGCAGGTATCACTGTCGATGCAGTTCAAGTTAAGGCACTTGTTGCTTCACTCAGTGAAGTTAACATTGATGAAGCAATCAAAGCAGCACCGACTATGATGGCGGCAGCTCCAGTTGCAGCTCCAGCAGCAGGCGAAACTAAAGCAGCAGCTCCAGCAGAAGACAAGAAGAAGAAAGAAGAAGATGAGAAAGCCAAAGAAGAAGCAGCACTAGAAGGATTAGGCGCCCTATTCGGGTAAAAGCCTCATTTTACCTTTTTAACAATTTTTCCCCAATTAATATTTTACATTCCAACTTTAAGTGGTAGGAATTTTCTAATTTCTTGCTTTGCCAGTTTGTTAGTTCGTCTGTTGTTGCAGGGTTTTTTGGGTGTATATAGTGCGTTGTTTGGTGTTAGGTGTAGGGTGCCCTGCGGTTTGTTGTGGGTTTGGGCTTTGGGTGGTGGCTTGTTTGGGTTCTGTTGCTTTGCCAGACGATCCCCTCCCTTATATATAGAGTCAACCTCGGGTTGAACCTGCACTTGAATGTGGGCCCTCGGGAATCGTCTTGGACGGAGGCGAAAGTACATGGAGCCTTTAGGGGTGGTCATGGGTTGCTAGGTTTTCTGCGGTATGCGTAAAGAAGCGGCGGACAATGGCTTTCCGTGTTTCCTCCGCTAAAATCACTGCGACAGCTAAGAGGAGCAGGTAGAACCACTCCATCAAGCCTAAACCTGTAGTGCCAAAGACTTGCTGTAGCAAAGGCACATAGATAATTAATGCCAAGATAGAGAGCTGGGCGGCAATGCCCCAAACGATCCATTTATTCTTCATTAAACTGTTGCGGAAGGCCGACTGCTTGTTGGTGCGGCATACCAGAACATTTCCCGCCTGCGCAACGACAATGCCTGCAAACGTCATCGTAACCCCTTTAATGTAGACTGGATCGTCGTCTGCTAGGGGTTGCCCAAACTGCCAGCCGCCCGCCATCCACGTTGAGAGGCAGAGATAGATGGCGCCGACGGCAATTATTGTGCCGATGAAGAGGGATCGCGCGAAAACTTTGCTTGTGAATAGGCGTTCTTTAATGCTTCTGGGCGGTTCCTGCATGATGCCTGCCTCGGGGGGCTCTCGGCTTAGCGCCAAAGAGGGAATGACGTCAATTGCTAGGTCGATGGCTAATACCTGCACAACCAACAGCGGCAGGGGGATAGAAAATAGGCTGGTAGATAGCACCGCATAGAGTATGTATGGGATTAGTTCTGCGATGTTGTGTGCGAACACGAAGACGATGAATTTGCGTATGTTTTCATAGATTGCGCGGCCTGACTCGACGGCTTTTACGATTGAGGCAAAGCTGTCATTTAATAAGACTATGTCTGCGGCTTCGCGGGCGACGTCGGTTCCTGAGGCACCCATGGCAACGCCGATGTTTGCCTCCTTAAGGGAGGGTGCATCGTTGGCGCCATCGCCTGTGACTGCAACGATTTGGCTGCTCCTTTTGATCGCCTTTACTATGCGAAGTTTCTGTTCAGGGGCGACTCTGGCGAAAATTACGTTGCCCTTCTTTACTTCATCCACTATTGTTTGGTCGTCTAGGCCTTCCAGATCTATGCCCCGTATTACCTTTGATAAGCCTTTCTCGACGATGCCCACTTCCTCTGCAATTACCTCTGCGGTCGGTCCATAGTCGCCCGTGATGATTACCGTGCGTATGCCCGCCGCTTTGGCTTTCTGTACGGCAACCTTCACTTCGGCGCGCGGTGGATCGCGCATAGCCGCTAAACCAACAAAAACGAGGTTGCTTTCCACATCCAACCCCTTTTGGTATTCTTCTTTGGGTACTTCCTTGTATGACATGGCAATGACACGTAAGCCTTCGTTGGCAAATTCATGGATGTGTGCTTGTATCTGGTCTTCTTTTTCTTTGGTTAGCGATTCGATTTTGCCGTTTATGTAGATTTGGCTACATAAATCAAGGATATTTCTGGGGGCGCCTTTAGTGTAAACCAGTATTTTGTCTTTAAATTCGTGGATAGTGCTCATGCGTTTACGTTCGAAACTAAATGGCAGAATATCGATTTCCGGCTTTTCCTCCATTAGCTCGTCAACTACTTGGCCATACTTCAATGCGGCAACCAACAAGGCTCCATCTGTGGGGTCTCCGATAACACTCCAGTTATTGTTCTGATCCGAGGGCGGCTCCACTTTAGCGCTGTTGCAGAGCGCCGCGATTTCTAAAAGTTTATCCAGCGATTTACCCTCGCCTTCTCTTAGGGGGTCTCCATTTATGGTGAAGTCGCCCACTGGCATGTAACCCAAGCCTGAAACCTCTATGACCCTGTTCATTGTCCAGAGCTTATTAACCGTCAATTCGCCCTTGGTGATGGTGCCGGTTTTATCAGTGCAGATGACCGTTACACTGCCTAGGGTCTGGACCGCGGAAAGGCGTTTGACAAGCACATTCTGCTTAACCATCTTGAGCACATTAATCGCCAAAGCGCTGGAAACCGTGACCTGTAAACCTTCAGGAACACAACAAACCATGACACCGATCATGAACAGAAAACTTGTTCCTATATCGGGTACATTGAGAACTGTTAAGCTAAGCGCGAAAAAGATTACACCCACGGATAGGGCGATGAAGAAGTCGTATTTTGCCATTCTTGCGATTTCTTTTTGAAGTGGACTATCCTCTTCTTGGATGGTCTGGGTTAAGCTGGCAATTCGCCCAAACTGTGTTGCCATGCCTGTAGCGTAGACGACTGCCTTACCTTGCCCTTTTGCTACGCTGGTACTCATAAAGACCAAGTTGGGGGAATACAGGTAGGCTTTTTCAACCACGGTAACGGTTTCAGTGTTTCTTGGTTGCGGTTCAGATTCACCTGTCAAGGGTACATTATTTGTCCATAGGTCATGGGCTTCAATTAGCCGTGCATCCGCTGGGACACGGTCTCCCTCTTCAAGAAATATGACGTCGCCTGGAACGATTTCTTTAACTGTGATTTTGTGGAGTTCGCCGTCTCTGATGACTTTGGCGTATTCAGGCATCCAACTTTTGAGGGTCTCCATTGCTTTTTCGGCACGGGATTCCTGGAAGAGGCTGACAAGGATGTTGACGAATACTACGGCAAGTATGATTATACCTAATTCGGGGGTGCCGCTGATGAAGGAAAGAACTGCTGCCACAATTAGCAGAATACCAAATAGATCTCTGAGATGCTTGATGAACTTCCATATGAAGGGGATTTGGCGTTTCTCTGAGAGCATGTTGTAGCCGTATTTTTTGAGTAGGAGTTTGGCCTCTTGACTGCTCAATCCTTCAGGTGAAGTTTTAAGGTCCTCAAAAACTGCTTCAATAGGGTTAGATGCTGCTTTCTCCAAAATTATACCGCCAGGAATTAACTACAGTTAGAT
>JBLNCY010000057.1:0-124575 GCA_050261115.1 Methanocella sp. | reverse complement strand
AAATCTGCATAGGCCTGGAAGCCCCGCACACAGTCCTGGGCAGTTCCCATTAGAGTGTACTGCTTGAAATCCTCAAGGGAGACACCGGCAGGCTTGTACTCGGCGATTTTTAGTTCCAACTCGTTTTGGTCATGCGCAATCAGCAGTTGCCCCGCAGGCCAGCAAGATTGCTCAATAGTGCGGAAGTCTCGGCCAATCTCGTGGCAGTACCGATGTAAAACCGCAAGTTTATGCCGATACTCTTCTATCGAGGGCAGAAAGCCCCAGTCAAAGCGGTCAGCATACTTTGCCGCAACTTTAAGGGTGCGTTTTTCGCCGCTGCCCCCCACAATTATAGGCGGACGGGGCTTTTGGAGCGGCTTAGGTTCACAGACCGCATCTTTTAAGGTGAAGTGTTTGCCTTGGTAGCTGGCTTTCGGGTATGCCCAGAGCCGCCTGATTACCTCCAGCGACTCCTCCAATCGCTCGATGCGGTTTGCCGCTGAGGGGAACCCAAAGCCATAGGCGTTATGTTCGGCTTCCTGTATACCTGCGCCTATGCCGAATTCTAAGCGACTATTAGAGACCACATCAACAGTCGCCGCCGCTTTAGCAAGAATCGCAGGGTTTCGATGCGCCGTGCAGGTTACCATGGTGCCTAAGCGTATCTTGCTTGTCGAAGCAGCCAACGCCGCCAGCGTCGTCCAGCACTCAAGAATCATCGAATCCTTATACATCAAGTGGTCGTCTATCCAAACCGAATCATACCCCAGTCGCTCGCATTCCAGAACTACATTCTTTAGTTGTGTGTAGTATTCGTTTGGTTTGGACTGGAAGGCATAGAATGGCAGGAAGACGCCGAATCGAATTTTACCCAAAGACCTTAACCCGACTATCTATGCATATGTAGCTTGCGAGTTATAGATTTTTAGCTACCCTACAGAGAAGCATCAAGAATCTGTCGGCAAACGCGCAAATTGCACGATAAAACAGCCGCACTATCCAGAAATGTAATTATAACTCAAGAAGCCTAATTTCTGCAAATCTCTCTGCGTGAACCGTTATGCCCGAGAAGCCGCTTTCTATCTTCGACCTGATGAATGAGGAGAGCGAAGCGGTTAACGAGGAAGAGGAACGCAAGAAACGCCGAAAAGAACTCATCGAACCCACAGGTGTCAAAGAGCTTTTTAAAGACGGCAAAATCAGCATAAACAAATTCACCTGCGTTGGAACCCAATGCAAATTATGCGTCGATGTCTGCCCTACGCATGCGCTCTACTGGGGTTCAGGTGAAGTCGGCATCATCGAGGACCTCTGCGTTTACTGCGGTGCCTGCGTTGCCCATTGCATGGTTGATAACTGCATAAAAATAGAACGTGTAGCAGAAGATAACCGAACCGAGCGCTTCGGCAAGATTGGCGATGTAGTTAAGCTTGATGAGCGCAAGAATACTAAGAAACGCTTTGAGAGGGTTAGAACAAACGCAGCGATTCTGCGGCGCTCAAAGAAACAGCCAAACACCTTTAACCCCGACAGGCCCAAAAGGGTCGTAAAAAACATAGAACCTCTCTAGACAATTATTTTTCGGATTGAAAGGTTGCACCTTATCCGGGTTAATCCGCATAGAAAGCAGCGTTAGAACCGTAAAAGCAGACAGGAAAACTGATAAGGTAAAACATTATTCTACAGCAACCACAAGGTAGAACCCTATGACTAAAACTTACACCATAGTTGCGCTTAAAGGCGACGGCATCGGCCCCGAAGTCACAGAAGCCACCGTTAAAGTCCTTCAAGCAGTTGAGAAGAAATCCAACTTCAAACTTAACATCGTCTATGGCGAAGCAGGCGCCCACTGTATCCCACAATACGGCACTAACCTGCCAGAGGAAACCCTTGAGCTTATCAAGAAAAGCGACGCATGCCTCAAAGGCCCCATGACTACCCCCGAAGAAGCAGGTGCACCCCCAAGCGTAGCCGTCACCCTGCGCAGAATATTTAGCCTCTATGCAAACGTGCGTCCCTGCAAAACTTACCCCAACGTTGAAGCACTCAAACCCAACATCGACTTCGTTGTAGTCAGAGAAAACACCGAAGGCCTCTACAGCGGCCAAGAATCCCTCATTGCACCAGGCGTCAGCATCGCATTTAGAATCATCACACATGACGCATCCCTCCGCGTAGCAGAATATGCCTTCAAACTAGCCATGCAACGCAAAAAGCACCTAACCTACATCCACAAAGGCAATATCCTCCGCATAACCGACGGAATATTCAAAGACGCAGTTAAAGAAGCACACAAAAAGTACCCCGAAGTCGAAGTCGACGACCTACACATCGACGCAGCCACCATGCAACTCATCAAGCAACCCGAAAAATACGACGTACTAGTCACCACCAACCTCTTTGGCGACATCCTAAGCGACGAAGCCGCACAGGTCACCGGCAGCTTAGGCCTAGCGGCAGGCGCAAACATCGGCGATACCTACGGCATGTTTGAACCCGTCCATGGCTCTGCACCAAAATATGCCGGCATGGACCGCGTCAACCCGATTGCCACCATAATGGCGGGTGCTATGATGCTAGATTACCTCGGCGAGAAAGCCGGAGCCAAAATAATTGAAGACGCAGTGCTTGCTGTGCTCAAAGAGGGCAAAGTCCGCACACACGATCTAGGCGGTCAAGCTAAAGGCACAGAAATCACTGACGCCATTGTGGCAAAAATCTAAGCCACCCCACCACCTTCTTTTAGCCTAAACTATTCTTTTGATAGATAACTTGTCTGCAAAGTCGTCATCAGTTGATTGGTTGTGCATTTATGAAGGTGTTCGAGTCGACATGAACCTCAACGCTGCCACCCTGAGCGTCCTTCACGCGGGCATTAATCAAAAGCAGCCGTGAACTATCCCTTAGCGCCTTCTCGATTTCAGCCACTTTCTCGTTCCAAACCACCACCATAGCCTCCCCCGATTCATCCCGAAAAGCCAACCGCATAACGACGCCGTCGGAATCGTCGCTTTTACGGAATCCATTCTTGCCATAGACTGCCTTTACTGTGCCAAGGAGGTGTATGTTGCCTAAGCTACTGTTTAGATTGCTGATTTTTGTGGTGAAGGTCTCGATTGGGGGGCATGTTTCGGCTATATCTTCTGGAATTGGTTCGATTTGGCTTTTGGTGCCCAGGTGGAGTTCAGGTTTGCCGAAGCGGTCGTTTCTGGTGTATCCATGCAGGAGGCGCACGGCTTGGCCAGCTCGGAGTTCGCCCCGCTCGATAAGCTCGGCTTTCTCGTTCCAAAGCACCACCCGAAGCAGCCCATCACTGTCACCCAGCATCAATGTACCGAATTTGCCCGAGCTCGTCTCGCCCTGAAAGTTTTTGACTGGGAAAACAGCCACCAAACGCCCAGCCACCGTCACATCATACAGCCCCGCAAACAGCTTTGACGAGGAAAGAACGCTGCTGTTCTGGTAGCTATTCTGCTGGACAACTATGCCGAGCTTGGCGGCGATGAGCCTAAGCAGGGTTTCGTCAGCCAGCAACCCACCGGTTTTGTCACGTTCCAGCTCTAGGCGCTCTAACAGCTGAGCCTGGGTTAATTGGGGGTTCTTCTGGAGTATCTCCTCGATGAGGGCTTCTTTTGTCATAGGCGCCGACACGATAAAGCAGCACAGGCGCTTATAATTTCTTATGGCTAACGCCATGGGTCTGGCTAAGTTTATTAAAACGGCTGTTCCCATTTGATTTGAGGTTACGGTTTGGCGGATTATTCTGCGCTTTATGCGGTGGGCATTGCGTTGGTACTCATCGGGGTAGCCTTGATTGTTGCCGTGATAATCCGCACCTCCACCCGAAGGAGCACAGGTGAGGGCAGTGTTCGGGGTGCAGGAGTTATTATGATTGGGCCCATCCCGATTATCTTTGGAACGGATAAAAAGTCGGTTAAGGCGGTTTTGGCTTTGGCGTTGGCGCTCTCAATCGGGGTCTTGATTATTTATTTAATCTATTATGGACTGTTGAGGTAGCACCATGTTAAGCAGCACAGACGAAAACGACGGGGGCTTTTTGGTTTCGCGAAGGCTACTTGGGTTAATGATTATTGGCGTGTCTTTAGTGTTCTTGGGAGTAGCTATTGTTATTTTAGTGACGGTGTTTTCAGGTTCAGGCAGCGTCGGCGGCGTAATCCTAATTGGACCCATACCCATCTTTTTCGGCGCCGGCCCAGACTCTACGGTCTTAATCGCTATTGCCGCCGTCTTGACGATAATAAGTGTACTCTTGTTCTTAGTTATGAATAGAAGACGATAGAATCCGAAGGTTAGGTGGAGTTTATTCTTCTTCGGTGGACTCGTCTTTCCCGTAGTATGCATACAGGAAAATCAATGCTAACGCTATAGCTATGGAGCCCATAAGGACGTACTGCAGGGTTATGAAGTATGCGCCTATATCCATCAGATTTCCTCTTTATGGTTTTACTCAGTACTCTTGTAACTTTACATATTTAAGGAGTCGCTTTTTTCCATTCCTTCATGAGCATACTGTAGCATTCGTCGTTTTCCTCAAAATTCTCAAACCAGCCGAGGTTCTGAGCTAACTTTTGGGTCAAAAGGTGATAGCACATGTGAACCTTCTTGTCTAGAACCCGGAAATAAAAGTCCTCGCAGGGACAAAACTCGGCTTCAGGCATAATAAGGTAGTCCCGTTCCCTACCAACCACAATCCACACAACGCGCCCCGAAGGTTTAAACACATACTTCTTTACTCTACCCTCCTTGAGTGCATCTAATGCTTTGGTGAAGCGTTGACCAAAAAGCTCATAGAGCCTAGTTAGGTTGTCGCCTGAGAGTTTGCCTGCTACCTTTGCCTCTCTACATATAGCGTTTAGGGTGTCGATTTCTGGGTTCTCGCTCATCGGTACACATAGTAGTAATGAATTGAGGGTGAATTTAGGCTTTTAGCCTATGTTTATAGGTTCGCCTTTTGAGTGGACCGATTCAAACTTGGGCAAGATAACCTCTAAAACACCGTTTTTGTAGGTTGAAGAAGCTTCCTTGACTTTGACTTTAGCGGGTAACTGAACCTCTTTATGGAACCTCTTTTGGGGCACATCCACTGATATATCTAATGCGTCTTCGGTTCCTTGCAACTTGATGTCGGTTTTCTCTACTCCCGGCATTTCTGCGACCACTCGGATTTCCTTGTCGGTCTCAATGATGTCAACAAGGGGTTCGCGTTCCTCCGTAACTTGGGGGGGTCCTCGGAGGCCTTTTTTGATGTTCCCGAACTCTTGGATTTCGGGTTTCCCGTTTGGCCCAATCTTCATACTGTAACCATATACAAAGGGCCCCAGCTCCTTTACGGTTGACCCATCGGGGAGGGTGCGTTCTTTAACGTACTCTTTGGGGACTTTTGCGGTGAAGTCTTTGAGTTCCTCATCCATCATCCGCTCTATCTCCTTAAACATGTCATCGATGTCGCCAAAGAATGGGTCTCTATTTGGCCGCTGACGCTTTTTGAACCATTCAGGGTTATCGGAATTATCAGAGGACATACAAGTTCACCTTCTAGGATAATTGTGGGTCGGGGTTCCAATAAATTTATTGTTACTAGACAACACTATCATGATTGTTTTTTGGCGAGATCGAATTCGATAAGAGACAGAGCGATGGCGCTTAGTTTCTCGCTCATTACGGAAGGATACCTTGTTTCTATGAGGTAACTTTTAGTTCTCAACTAGCTACGATGTTCTGTGATGTTGTATGGGTTTGTTTGACCAGTTCCAGCGACCCACCGGAATCCAAAGCCGAGTCGTCGCAGTCATGATGAACAAAAGCCACTATGAATTAACCACCTGGGGACTCAGCCACCTAACCATCAACCCCACAGACACCATCTTAGACATAGGTTGCGGAGGAGGCAAAACCATAAACCGCCTCACCAAGATGGCGCCACAAGGAAAAGTCTATGGCATCGACCACTCCCCCGACATGGTCAAATACGCCCAAAAACTAAACAAACCCCACATAGCTCAAAACAGAGTCGAAATAACCCAAGCCACCGTAGAGAACACGGGGTTTCCAAGCGGCACCTTTGACTTGGTTTTGGCTGTGGAAACATACTATTTCTGGCCCAGCCTACCCACAGCTTTCAAGGAAATCCATCGAATACTCAAACCAGCCGGGAAATTCTTGATGGTTAATGAAATGATTAAGGATGGCGTCTACGAGGTAAAGAAGGCTGAGCTAATTGAGAAGGTGCATGTGCGTCTTTTTTCGCTTGAGGAAATCCAAACAATGCTTGAGTCAGCAGGGTTTGTGAGGGTTGAGGTGTTCCGAAAGGCAGAGACACCCTGGAACGCAATAGTTGCGCAGAAACCGAGCAATTAGGGCTTTCTTAGGGCGCGTTTAAGCACTTTACCCGCGGCGCTAATAGGCAACTCCTCTTGGAAAGTGACTTCGCGGATGGCCATGTAAGAAGCGACTTTGCAGTTAACAAACGCCTTCAACTCCTCCTCCGAGACCGCCGTGCCCATTTTGGGTACGACAAACGCTACTGGAACCTCATCACCCATCCCGACAGGTTTACCGACGACCGCACAGAGCTTGACAACGGGATGCTCATATAGGACATCTTCTAGTTCACGGGGGTAGATGCTGTAGCCTTTGTGTTTGATGAGGTCTTTTTTACGGTCAACAAGGTAGAAGCAGCCGTCTGGGCCCATGCGGGCAATGTCGCCTGTAAGCAGCCACCCATCTCGCAATACAAGGGCGGTTTCTTCGGGGCGATTCCAATAGCCGCTCATGACTTGGGGTCCCTTCACAGCTAACTCGCCGACTTCCCCAGCGGGGAGCGGTCTGGTGCTGGTTTCTAGGTCCACAATCCGTACCTCTGTATCTGGAAGAGGGAAGCCGATGGAACCTACATGAAGCGTCGCCCTATCAGGGGGGTTGCAGTGGGTAACAGGCGAAGCCTCCGACAAACCATAGCCCTCAACCAGTACACCGTCGGTGACAGCCATAAACTGCTTTTGTGTTTGAGGCGGCAACGCCGAAGCCCCCGAAACGCAAACCCTAATCGAAGCCAAATCATAATTCCCCAAGTCAGGTTGTGCCGTTAGCAGTTGATACATTGTTGGCACGCCGCAGAAAACCGTAACCCTATGCCGCTCAATAGCGCAAAGCACCGCGGTTGGTTCAAACTTTGGTAGCAGCACAATTTTTGCGCCCACGCTGAGTGGCACCGTGAGGCTGGTGGTAAAGCCATATATGTGAAAAAGCGGCAGCGCAGCCAAAAAGACATCGTCTTGTGTTGCGTTTATTGCAGCTGCGAATTGGGTGGCGTTGCTGACGAGGTTTTTGTGGGTTAGCATGGCTGCTTTGGGGGTTCCCGTGGTGCCTCCTGTGTATTGTAGCGCTGCCAAGGTAGCGGGTGAAACCTCAGCTCCCGGCTCAGCTTCGGATAACCCCGAAAGTAAGCCACTAAAAGTGGAGTCTGCAAAGTCAGCGGTTATGACATGAAGCGGTTTCTCTTTTAAGCTATCTATGATTGGTTGCTGTCCGTCGAATGCCACTAGGACTTTGGCGCCTGAATCGCAGAGTTGAGCTTGAAGCACACGCTCCTTATGCAGCGGACTAACCGCTGTAACCACGCAGCCTGCCTTTAGTGCACCAAAGCAAGCGACGACAAACTGCGGAGTATTCGGCAGGTAGAGTGCCACACGGTCTCCCCTCTGCACATCCAACCGTAGCAGGGCGTTGGCAAATCGGTTAGATAGCCGGTTTAGCTGGGTGTAGCTGAGTTCTTGCGTGCCGCAGATGAGCGCGGGTTTTTCGAGGAGGATTTGGGCGGTTTTTTCAAGAAGTGCATGTAGCGGCACGGCAGGATACGATAGCGATTTGGGGAAAATTGGCTGAGTCATTGACTTTCAGCGACGGGGCTGCTTTCAGGTTCGATAACTACAGCGGTGCCTGTGGCTGAGAACAGCATTATCCCATTCTGAGTTCCCATATCCGAAGTTTCGATATCCATACCGACAATGGCGTTTGCGCCAAGTGCAATGGCGCTGGCTTTGGCACGTTCGATGGCTTCCCAGCGGGCCTTCTCAACCTCTGAGGTAAACGCTGTTACTTCCCCGCCAGCCAGAGATTGCCAACCTGCAACAAATTGGCCTAGTATTCCCCGGGTGCGTGGAGTAAGACCCGTCACTATACCAATAACCCGCTTAATCCTAAAACCTGGTACGGTGGGTGTGGTTACGATTAGGAATTGGCTGTTTGGGGTAGATGTGAGTGGGCCTCCGCATTGTGTGCAGAACACTGAGCCTTCGGTTACTGGGTTTGCGCATCGGGGGCAATTCATTCTGGTTCACCTGAGGGATAAATGGTCTGTGGTGTATTTTATGGCTATCTGACTGCACATCAGTTTAAGATAAATCGCCGCATCATACGCTGGAACAGTCGAGCACAGCAAAGCTAACAGGGGATTGATGTTTAGAATTTTATGAGTGGCTTAATTACACCATCCAGCTTCTTATCCATAACCTCAAAAGCCTTGTCTGCCTCATCGAAGCTAAAGGTGTGCGTCGTCATCTTGGTGGGGTCCAGCTTTTTGTTCTCAAGCATCCACAACAACCGTGTCAACCTTAAACGGCCGCCGGGGCAAAGAGAGGTCTTTATGGTTTTCTCAGCCATACCCACCCCCCAGCAATTCGAGGAATCCCCACAAACTCACCCTCGCCATGGTATCCGATGTTTGAGATGGTTCCGCCCGCCTTGGTGACTTTGATTGCGTTCTGGAAGGTAACCTCGGCGCCTAATGCTTCAATGGCGCTGTCTACGCCGCTTCCGCCTGTGAGCTCCATAATTCGCTCAACTGCATCCTCCTTAGCTGGGTTGATTGTTATGTCTGCCCCATAGAACTTCGCAATTTCCCTCCGAGCAGGCACCGTATCTATGCCTATGATTGTGCCAGCACCCCGCAATTTAGAGCCAGCCACCGCCATTAAACCAACCGGCCCCAAAGCAAACACCGCCGCAATCCCACCGATGGGGATGTCTGCGGCTTCTGCACCCGCAAACCCCGTAGACATCATATCACACACATAAACGGCGGCCTCATCGGGTACATGGTCGGGGATTTTAGCCATGTTAGCGTCTGCCTCGTTTACGTGGAAGTATTCTGCAAAGACGCCGTCTTTGGTGTTAGAAAACTTCCAGCCGCCCAACGGTTGACCTGACTGTGAAGGGTGGCCCGCTTGGGATGCCAGGTCGCCCCAGTCGGGGGTGATGGCGCCAACCGCAACCCTATCGCCGGGCTTAAATAGCTTTACTTGGCTACCGACCTTATACACGGTGCCTACTGCTTCATGCCCAAGTGTGATGTTCTTACGTGGCCCGATTGCGCCGCGGACTGTGTGGGAGTCAGAAGTGCAAACCAGCGCTGCTGTGGTCTTTATGATGGCATCGTTTGGTCCAGCTTCAGGAATAGGCTTTTCCATGAAACCTACCGAGCTGATTTCTTTCATGACAAAGGCTTTCATAAAAATCGCCAATCTATTCTTGGAGGGTAGGGTATTTCAGGGTTTGTTACTACCGATTGGCAGCCAGAAAAGATGGTTTTGCCGTTAAGAAATGGGGGTTAAATGACTCTAGGATAAGAGCCCAGAATCTTTACAAAAGAGGCATACTTCTCCAATGCCTGCAACGCTTCTGCACATCGTTTCTCTGTTCGGTGTCCCTCAAAGTCAAGGTAAAAATTGTACTGCCACGCAGTGGTCTTGGTGGGTCTGGACTCAATTCGGGTTAGGTTGATGTTTCGGCAGGCAAATTCACCAAGCGCATGGTAAAGTGCACCAGGCACGTGTTTGGTCTGGAAGATGATTGAGGTTTTGTCGTCTCCTGTGGGTGCTGCGTCTTCGTGTGAGAGGACGAGGAAGCGGGTGTAGTTGTTTAGGTTATCGGCGATGTCGCGTGCGAGGATTTTCATGCCGTAGAGTTCAGCGGCTTTTTCGCTGGCGATGGCTGCGGCGTTGTAGAGTTTGCGTTCCTTGATGATTTTGACGGAGCCGGCGGTGTCGTAGGCTGGGATGATTTCCCACTTGTGCTGCTCGAGGTAGCTACGGCATTGACCAAGCGCCTGAGGATGTGAATAAACGGTTTCCACTTCTTCAAGTTTAGTTTGCGGGTTACCAATCAGGACATGGGCGAGTTTAACGGCTACTTCCCCGCATACTTTAAGGTCATAAACCAGAAATAGATCGTAGTTCTGGTTTACGCTGCCCTCGATCGAGTTCTCAATCGGAACCACCCCGTGGGGAACAGCGCCGATTTTTACGGATTCGAATACGTCGCGGAAGTCTTTGCAGGGGATGGGCTCGGCTTTGCTGCCGAAGAACTTGAAGACGGCCATTTCGCTGTATGCGCCGCTTTCTCCCTGATAGGTTACCTTCATTGTTTCTGGCCTTGATTACGATTCTTTAGCAGACACTTGTTAATACCGTTTATCATTGCCTCAACAGATGCCATAACGATGTCTTCTCTGGCGGCACGTGCAGATACTATGTTGCCTTTTTCGTCTTCGACTTTTATGACGACTTCAGCCACAGCGTTAGAGCCACCTGTGATTGCTTCTAGGCGGTATTCGCTTAGTCGGATTTTTTCTACGTTGTTGGTTAGTTTCTGAATGGCTTTGAGCACTGCATCGACTGGGCCAACGCCGGTTTCTGCCGCCACGTATTCCTTGCCATCAAGCATCAATCGGACAGACGCGGTTGGGATGACTTTTATGCCCGTGATAACTGCCATATCGCATAGGTCAACGATTTTCTCCTCGCCAACCACTTGCCCCATAACAGCGCTAGTAATCGCAATCAAGTCTGCATCAGTAACCAGTTTGCCTTTATCGCCTAGCTCTTTGACCCGTTTTACGATGTCGGCTAATTGAGCTTCATTGGGGTGGATCCCGATTTCGTTTAGCTCCGCCTGTATGCCTCGTGTGCCAGCGAGTTTACCTGCCACCAGCTTTCTGGTTCTGCCAACCAACTCTGGGCTGATAGGCTCAAACGTTAAGGGCTGCTCAGTTACGCCTCGGGTGTGGATGCCTGATTCGTGAGCAAACGCGTTTTCGCCAACGATGGCTTTGTTGATCTGTACGGAGACGCCGCTTAGCGAGGCAACCATTCTTGAGGTACTATACAGTAAGCGAGTGTTGATGTTGGTTTTGTAGCCGTAGGCCACATGTAGGGTTGTGACTACTTCTTCGAGCGCCGCATTGCCTGCCCTTTCGCCTAAGCCGTTGATTGCGACGTGCACTTGGTCTGCGCCTGCTTCCACAGCCGCAAGACTGTTTGCTACTGCTAATCCGAAGTCGTTATGGCAGTGAGCGCTGAGTGGAACCTTGACGAAGTTTTTTAGGTCTTTGAATAGCTCGTAGGTTGTTCGGGGAATCATGCAGCCCACGGTGTCAGGAACGTTGAGACTATCCATGCCTGCGTCTTGCGCCGCTTTGCAGATTTGATGCAAAAACGGTTTCTCGGTGCGTGTAGCATCCATAGGCGAAAACTCGCAGGCTACACCATGCTTCTTAACATATCCAATAGAGTCCACCGCGGAAGCTAAGACCTGCTCGGGAGTCATGTTTACTGCGTATTTCATCTGCACTGGCGAGGTAGGGATGAAAACGTGGATTAAGTCAACATCACATGCCAGTGCTGCGTCAATGTCTTTTTTGGTGCAGCGCGATAATGCGCAGACCTTGGATTTTAAGCCAAGCTTTGCGATTTCTTTGACAATTTTGCGTTCGCCCTCGGAACTGCTTGGGAAACCCGCTTCGATAATATCAACGCCCAGCTTGCTTAGTTGCTGCGCTATCTCAATCTTATCTTCCGCTGTTAAGGAGACACCAGGGGTTTGTTCCCCGTCTCTTAAGGTTGTGTCTAGTATTCTGATAGATCGAGGGGTTTGGTTACTCATACTTTCACGGCTCTATGGGCTTAGATTGGTTGCTATTGCTTCAGCCATCTGCATGGTGGTGGCTTTGCCGCCTAAGTCTGGAACAACTATACCGCTGGCTAAGGTTTTGATGACTGCAGCTTCGATGGCGGCGGCTGCCTTGATGCAGTTCTGATGGCTGTAACGTTCACCTAGCCAGTCTAGCATCATCTTTGCTGAGAGAATCATGCTGATGGGGTTAGCGATGTGTTTTCCCACTATGTCTGGTGCACAGCCATGAATGGGTTCAAACAGAGCAAAGTTATCGCCGATGTTTGCGCCCGGAGCCATACCTAAACCGCCGATGAGCTGCGCCGCTTCGTCACTTAATATGTCGCCGAACATGTTACAGGTACATAACACGTCGAATTCATCGGGTTTGCGAATTAGATGCATGGATGCAGCGTCAACATACATTTCGTTGTATGTGATGTCGGGGTACTGTTTGGCGACTTCTGCGCAGACTTTCTTGAATAAGCCGTCGGTGACTCGCATGACATTGGCCTTGTGGATGGCGGTGACTTTCTTTTTTCCATTACGTAGGCGGGCGGTTTCAAACGCGCGTTTGGCTATACGTTCGCAGTTTTTGCGTGTTATGACTCTAAGGCAGATGGTTGTGTCGTTGCCTATGGTGAATTCTTGGCCTTTGTAAACGTCTTCGGTGTTTTCACGCACAAAGACCATGTCGATGTTTGGGGATGCTACTGGAACATGGGGGTATGCTTTTAGTGGGCGTATGTTTGCATATAGGTCAAAGAGCAGGCGTAGTTTGACTATGACGTCTGCTGCGGTTTCGCCGACGGGGCCTTTAAGGCAGGCTTGTGAGCTTTGGATAGCTTGTAGGCTCTCGACGGGTAGGGCTGCACCGCGTGCTTTGAGGACAGCGTCGCCTGCCTCAGCCTTAACAAAATCAAGTTTGAACCCAAACTTTTGCTGAGCTACTGCTAAGACTTTCAGGGTTGCTTCGGTTAATTCTGGGCCGATGCCGTCGCCGGGCATCAGGGCTATCTTGTATTCGGTCATTTCTTCATCCTCTTACGTAAGTTCTCAATTAAGCCGCCGTCAGCTAGGATCTCCATAATGGAGGGGGGCAGCTTGGTTCCCTCTAGCGGCTGCTTTGTGGTTAGATTGGTGATTTTGCCTGCTTCTAAGTCAACCAGGATTTCGTCGCCTTCTTTGACCGCATCATGGATGCCTTTGCATTCGATAACTGGTAAACCGATGTTTATGCTGTTGCGGTAGAAGATACGTGCAAAAGATTCCGCGATGACGCATTTGACGCCTGAGTACTTCAGGGCTAGCGGTGCCTGTTCGCGGCTTGATCCGCATCCAAAGTTTTTGCCGCCGATGAGTATGATTCCGTCTTTGGCTTTGTCAACAAAGTGCTCATCTAAACCGGCCAATGCATGTTTCGCTAGATCATAGGGGTCGACTAGGATCAGGTATTTGCCGGGTAAGATGACGTCTGTGTCGATATTGTTTCCTAGGACTGCGGCTTTTGCTTTTATTTTCGATTCCATTAGGCTTTAACCTCCGCTGGAGATATGATTCTGCCTGCAATAGCTGAAGCGGCAACTGTTGCGGGAGAAGCTAAGTAGACGTTTGCTTTGGGGCTACCCATTCTGCCGATGAAGTTACGGTTGCTCGAAGAAACACAGGTCTCACCTGCTGCCAGTAACCCGATGTGGCCGCCTAAGCATGGACCACAAGCGGAGCCGCACACGACTGCACCTGCCTCGGTAAAGATTTGCAGTAAACCTTCCTCGTTAGCTTGCTTCCAAACCTCTTGCGAAGCTGGGATAACTAGGGCGCGTACGCCGTCTTTGACTTTTTTACCCTTCATAACCTTTGCAGCTAGGCGCAAGTCTTCTAGGCGGCCGTTTGTGCAGCTGCCGATGAAGGCTTGCTCTACTGGTACGTTGCCGATTTCGCTGACGGGTTTAACGTTGTCGACGCTGCTTGGGCAAGCTACCTGGGGCTCTAGGTTGGTGACGTCGAATTCTGCGGTTCGTTCGTATTCGGCATCTTTGTCGCTTTGCAGGGCGTTAATGTTTGGTATCTGGGGGATTCTGCTCTTTAGGAATTCGGTGGTGACTTCGTCGGGGGCGATTATGCCGTTTTTGGCTCCGAACTCAACTGCCATGTTGCACAGCGTCATTCTGCCGGCTATGCTCATGGCTTTTATGGTGGGGCCTGTGAATTCAGCGGCCTTGTAGATTGCGCCGTCTACACTTAAGGTGCCGATGACGTTTAAGATCAGGTCTTTTGGGGCAACGTACTCTTTGAATTGGCCTTTGACGTCGATTTTGATGGTTGGGGGCACTTTGAACCAGATTTTGCCGGTTGCCATGGCTGCGGCTGCCTCGGTTGAGCCTACGCCTGTAGCGAATGCGCCGAATGCGCCGTAGGTGCAGGTGTGGCTGTCTGCGCCGATGATAACGTCACCGGGGGTTACGTGTCCCTGTTCGGGCATGACTTGGTGGCATATGCCGCCTCGGCCTACATCGTAGATTTTGATGCCTTGTTCTTTTGCGAAGTTGCGCATTGTTTTGTGAAGTTCCGCTGCCTTGACGGATTCAGCGGGGACTTGGTGATCCAGAATTATTATTACCTTTTTGTTATCCCACACGCGGGGGGTTCCTATTTTTTTGAAGGATTCCACTGCTAAAGGTCCAGTTAAGTCGTGTATCATGACCATATCGAGGTCTGCATCGACGATTTCGCCAGGATGTACAACTTTCTTGCCGGCTGCTTTAGCCAAGATTTTTTCAGTAATATTCATTGGTACATCTTTTCCTACTATTAACTTCAAATTAGCCTATGGATAGGGCAATTTTAAAAGAAGAGACGTTTAAGTATTTCCACCTTAGCGGAATACTTTATTGGTCTATTCTGATGGATTTTGCGCCTCGAGCTAACGCTGTAATGCCGGTTCGTGCTAGTTCGATAATGCCGAAGGTCTTCATGAGATTCAGGAAGGCATCGATCTTGTCAGGGGCTCCAGTGATCTCTACGGTTATGCTGTCTGTGGAGACGTCGATGATGCGTCCGCGGAATACGGTGACGAAGTTCATGATGTCGCTGCGTTGTTTGGAGTCTGCTACTGCAACCTTGATGAGGGCGAGTTCGCGCATGACAAAGCCGCCTGGTTCAAGTTCGGCGACTTTGAGTACGTCGATTTGTTTGGCGACTTGCTTGACGACTTGCTCAACGGTTTTGTCGTCTTCGTTGACGGTTATGGTCATGCGTGAGATGTCTGGCTCCTGGGTTGGGCCGACGGTGATGCTTTCGATGTTAAAGTTTCGGCGCCTAAACAGGTTTGAGATCATGTGTAGGACACCAGGTCGGTTTTCGACTAGGATGGATATGACTTTGGTTCTTCCTGCTTCCATTAGTAGTCCCCTCTTTGTTCTGGTAAGCCACAGCCCGGCGGCACAAACGGAACCACATCGGTTTCGGAACCTATTGGCACGTCGATGACTGTTGTAACCTTACTGGTCAGTGCTGTCTTAACTGCTTTTTGGAATTCCTCGATGCTTCCTACGCGGAATCCCTGTGCCCCATAAGCCTCGGCTAATTTGACAAAGTCAGGTGTTTTGCCTAAGTTTATGGCGTTGTAGCGGCGATCGTAGAGTGTGCGTTGCCACTGTGCCACCATACCTAACACGGAATTGTTTAGGACTATGACTGTGACTGGGATGTTTTCAGTGACGCTACATGCTAGCTCCTGTTCGCTCATGATAAAGCTGCCGTCTCCTGCGATGTCCACGACGGGTCGATCTGGGCAGGCAACTTTGGCGCCTATGGCTGCTGGGAAACCAAACCCCATGGTTCCAAGGCCCCCGCTGCTGATGAATGTGCGGGGTTTTATGGCTTTAAAGTACAGTGCGCTCCACATCTGGTTCTGACCGACCTCAGTGGTGACTATACCGTTCTCGGGTAGTAACTCACGTAGAGCCGCTAGCAAGTGCTTGGGGGTAACGTCTCGGGGCCGGTCCTTTAGCAGCGGGCTTAACTGCTCTTTCGCTTCCTTGACGCGTTTAGTCCATGCTTTGCCTTCGCCTTTCTGCAGCTTCTCTTTGGTGGCAGCCAGCAGTGCCTTGAGTGCAATCTTTGCATCCGCTAATATCGCCACATCGACATCGACGTTTTTGTTGATTTCTGCGTTGTCGATTTCTATGTGGATCTTTTTGGCGTTGGGGGCAAATGTGTCTAAGTTTGTGGTTGCGCGGTCGCTGAAGCGTGTGCCGACGGCCAGTAAGACGTCGGCTTCGCCCATTAGGCGGTTTGCTGCAGGGTTGCCATGCATACCGATGCTGCCCAAGGAGAGAGGATGAGTCTCGGGGAATGCGCCTTTACCCATAAAGGTGGTTGCGACTGGCGCCATCAATAGGTCGGACATCTCCGTGAGTTCGTCAGATGCGGCTGCGGTGATGACTCCGCCGCCTGCAAGGATGATTGGGCACTCAGCTTTGGCTAAGAGATCGGCGGCTTGGCTGATTTTGGATGGTTTGGGTTCGGTGATTAGTTTGTAGCCTCTTAGGCTGATTTTGTTGGTGAATTGAATGTCTCCGGTGCCTGTTTGGATGTTTTTTGGTAGGTCAATTAGGACTGGGCCAGGTCGGCCGGTGTTGGCGAGGTAGAAGGCGTTATTGACCATTGCGGGGATTTCGCTGATGTTTCGAGGTTGGTAGCTGTATTTGGTGACGGCGGTGACGATGCCTATGATGTCTGCTTCTTGGAAAGCATCTCGACCGATCATGTATGAGGTGTTTGTACCCTGTGAGGGAACTTGCCCGGTTAATGCGACGATGGGGACGGAGTCCATGTAGGCGTCTGCGATGCCCGTTACGAGGTTGGTTGCTCCGGGGCCGGATGTTGCCATGCATACGCCGACGCGTCCGCTGGCCCGGGCGTATCCTTCAGCTTCGTGGGCTGCACACTGTTCATGTCGGGCTAGGATGTGGCGGATTTTGGAGTTGCCGCAGAGTGCATCGTATACTGGAAGGATGGCGCCGCCTAAGATGCCAAAGATTGTGTCAACTTTTTGTCTTTCAAGGGATTGTAGTAGTGCCTGTGCACCAGTCATTTTAGTCATATCTCTCATGGTCTCCTGTATGGTTCTTTAATATACTCTCGTCTGATCGAAAAATGTAATGCAAGATTTCCGTGGTTAACTTAGAGGTATATCTGGGCTGTTTAGTAGAAGTATACCCGACGATCCCAGCTAGGGAGGTGACGATCCCTCATATTCATGCCTCTTGGTACTCCACGTATTTTAAAACGTACACAGTGAGCGAATAAAAAGATTACGGTATAACCATAACTTGAATATAACAATCGGGTACAGAGTTTTGTTGTCAAGGTTTCTGGACAAGGCTTGGTCAGGGATTCTTTACAAGAAACCTTTATTGCAAAACGCCGTAGATGTCCCTAACGGGTAAAAGACGTGAACAAAATAACCACAGTAGCACTCATCAGTATCCTAATGGCTTCAAGCGCATTCCTAATTCAAACAGCCGATGCTACCCCTCGTCCCCCAACACCCCAATTCACGGTAAGACAGATAGACAGTTCTTATGAGATCAACCCCAAGAATATAACGCATCCCTTCACGGGAGAAGCAATACCTAGTCAAGGCCGCTATGTCAAGCAATTTACAATCGAAGTGATTATCAAAAACCAATGGGCTCCACCGCCTGCTACAGTGGGGCTCAATACAACAGGGTTACATTACATGTGCAACTAAAGCAATCCAACGAAGAGTGGTCAAGCCAGTATTCAGATGACTATAACAAAACGGGGTTCTTGCCTCAACTTCTGAGTATACTACTGTTTCTTTTACCATTGGGGATCCAATAGGGCAACAGATGGATATCAGAGTTCAAGCAGCTCTAGGTACCAGCTACCCTGTTCTTAGTCGAGGTAGAAGTATGGCACGGATAGGTGACGGATTTGACCTTATAGCGGCAAGCGACTGGAGCACCCCAAAGACAATAATCGTTGGGAGCGACGAAATGCCAACCAGCCAACCAACCATCTCACTGCCTGACTTAGTAAACAATACGAGCACACAAAAAGAAACCGGCAACCAGCAGGAGACTATGCTGCCTCAGCTTAGTATGGAACAAATTGGCATTGTTGGGTTGGTGGTGACGGTTGTGGTTTTAGCGGTAGGTTTGCTATTGGTTGACGTAGACTATCCTCTCTTGAGCATCCACCCTCAACTTCGCCGTCTAGGATTCAGGCAGTTTAATGGTGAACTTTGTCCCCTTGCCCTCTTCGCTTTCAAAGCCGATGCTGCCCTTCATCGCTTCAATTAACCGCTTTGACACTGCCAACCCGAACCCTTGACCTTTCGATTTAGTCGTCATCATAGGCTTAAACAGGTGGTTTTTGACTTCCTCGGGAATTCCAACCCCCGTATCCGACACCGTGATGGTTGTTATGTTGCCCTCGCGGGTGCCTGTTACTTCTAGTACGCCGCCGTTTGGCATGGCTTGGATTGCGTTGTTAACCAGGTTGGCTATTGACCGCTGTAGCAGCAGGGGATCAGTTTTTATTTTTTCAAGGTGTGACACGTGGATGGATAGTTTGATTGTGTCTGGGATTTTTATGTTCTCAAATATCCTCTGTAAAACGTCTGAGAAGCTAACCGTTACGTATTCGGGGTTTATGGGTCTGGCGTAGTCTTGGAGGTCAGCCACGATTTTGTTGATATAAGCGATGTTCTGCTCAAGGCTCTCTATGCTTTCATTTATCTCATCCTTATCCCTACATTCAGGTGTAGATGCAAGTTCCTCTTTTAGCAGGTAAATATCGCTTAGCATCGCCTGCAAGGGGTTACGGATGTCATGGCCCACCATCCCCGCTGTTGCCCCAATAGCGGAGAGCCGCTTGTTTTCTTCCTCCTCAGTTTTGTCCTCGATAATGATTATGATTCCTTGAGAAGAGGGGTAAGTGGATATTTCAAAAATCGAGGGCTTTTTGGTTTCTCGACTAACCGTATTCATCATAAAACGGGCAGGTCTGCTTTCTCGCAAAGACTCAAAATACGGGGCAATATCAACCGTTAATGTTTCGGGGAGAACCTCGTAGACTTTTTTCCCAACCGCATCAGACGCCTTAACGGTTGTTACACGCTCAGCCGCTTTATTCCAATGAATAACGTTGAGCTCCCAGTCTATCGCAATCAATGCCTCTCCGAAGCTATCATAGATTTCATGGTAAGCTTTTTCATTACGCCTGATTTCATCCGTCCGTGCCTCCACAAGCTTCTCTAGGTTAGTGGCGTATTCCCTGAGTTTTTGGCTCATCTCTTTTCTCTGTGTTATATCCCTTAAAATTACAAGCACAGCTTCTTTGCCCGAGTAATGAATCGGCACCCCCACCGCATCCACAGGAATACGTGTCCCATCTGATCGCAAAACAAGATACTCCTCCACGGATTGCATCCTTACCCCCTCTGGAGATAGCTGGCTTACCCTTTCCTCAACACCGTTTTGCTCCGGAGACAACGTGTAATCAAAAATCCGCTTAAGCTTCAACTCATCAAAACTCTTGACGCCATACAGTTTTAGGGCTGCTTTATTAGCAAAAAGGAACTCCCCATTACGATGAACCACTATGGCATCAACCAGATTATCGACAAGTGCACGATACTTTTCCTCACTTTCCTTAAGAGCTACCTCGGCGCTCTTCTGCTGACTCATATCCTCAAATATCAAAACCGCAGCAGCCACACCGACACCGGCGCCAAAAATCGGAGCGGAACCGATAAGCAAATCCAAACGGCGCCCAGTCGGCAACTCAACTGCAACCTCGGCGTTCCTAACGATTTTACCGCGAACAAGCGAGTCTGTCAGAGGCATTTCCTGTGCGGGCAGAGGCGACCCGTCGGGTTTGAGCAATTTCACCTGCTTTGAGAACTCACTGAAAGTTAAGCCGCCGAAATCAAACCCAAGAATATCTTTCGCCCGCTGATTCACATAGAGAAAGCTTCCTTGCACGTCAGTAATGACTACCGCTGAGGGAAAAACTTCGAAAATGGTCTGTAATGTGTCAAAGGAGAGGTTGTTGAAAAATTCTTTGCTAAAAGACGCTTCAATCCCCCGTAAGATATGCCTCTGGGAGCTATAAAAGAATAATTGACGGGTACCCACTTAAGAAGGCACACACATCAAAGAGAAACAAGGGGCACCTCAGAGATAGAGGCTGCTTCAAGCACAGGTTCAACCAAGGGTTGACTCTATATATAAGAGAGGGGGTCTAGTGTGAGAGAAACAGAACTAAACCACCAAAACCCAACACACTATTTTTCATACCACTACCCCGAAAAAGGGGAGGCAAAAGCCCCATTTACCATTTCTTCCAAGGTAACTCATCCATATACTCATTTAGCGAGCGGATACTGTTACCATTCTGGTTCTTCTGACGCATCACATCAACCAGCGCCTGCGCCAACTGCAAGTTAGTGATGACTGGCACGTTGAATTCCACAGCTTGCCGACGGATAATGTAGCCATCGGTGATTATGTCGCTCATATTGCTTCTGCGGTTAGCCATGGGCACGTTGATGACGAGGTCGATTTTTCGCTCCTGCAAGTAGTCTAGTATGTTTGGTGTAACGTCGGGATCCTTGACTTTGTGCAGCACTGTGTTAGCGATGCTGTGAGCTTCAAGGACCTTAGAAGTGTTGCGGGTAGCGTAAATTTTGAAGCACATCTCTTGGAACGCTTTAGCTATCGGGACCACACGGGCTTTGCGTTCATCGTCGCCGCCGACGCTGATTAATACTGAGCCGCCTCGGGGTGGTATAGTGAACTCTGCTGATTGCAAGGCTTTGCTGAATGCGTCGGCAAAACTCTCTCCGATACAGGCAACTTCGCCTGTGCTAAGCATCTCAACACCCAAAACTGGATCAGCGCCGCTCAATCGCATAAAGCTAAACTGAGGCACCTTAACCCCGACGTGAGGAGCCACCTTCATGGGGGACAACTTGGTGCCATCAATCTTTTTGCCCAGCATCGCAAGAGTGGCAAGCTCGATGAGGTTAATTCCACGGCATTTGCTAACAAACGGCATAGATCGCGAAGCGCGGAGGTTGCATTCGATAACGTGGACAACGTCGTCTTTGACGAGGTACTGGATGTTATAGGGTCCATGGATCCTTAGTGCCTTAACAATTTTTATGGTTGCAGTTTCGATGTCCTTTTGAACCTCAGGTTTTAGCGCCTGCGGAGGAATAGTCATAGTTGCATCGCCACTATGGACGCCAGCATTCTCAACGTGCTCCATGATTGCACCGATAAAGACGTTGTCGCCATCAGAGACACCATCCACCTCAACCTCTTTAGCGCGCGTAATGAATTTGCTAATCACAACGGGGTGATCGCGGCTTACCTTTGCTGCTAAGTTAAGGAAGTTCTCAAGTGCGACTTCATTGTAGGCAACTCGCATTGCAGAGCCCGAGAGCACATAGCTGGGACGCACCAGCACGGGGTAACCGATTTTGGTAGCAAACCGCTTTGCCTCCTCGATGGATTGAAGTTTACTCCAACTCGGCTGCGAAATACCCAGTTGGTCAAGGAGTGCGCTGAATTTGCTTCTGTCTTCTGCAAGGTCTACATCTTGGGCGGAGGTGCCAAGTATGGTAGCGCCTGCCTCAGAGAGGGGCATAGAGAGGTTGTTGGGGATTTGGCCACCGACGCTTGTGATAACACCCATCGGGTCTTCCTTATCATAGATGTCTAGGATGCGTTCAACGGTTAATTCTTCAAAGTACAATTTGTCAGATATGTCGTAGTCTGTGCTGACGGTTTCAGGGTTATAGTTGACCATGATGGCTTCTTCGACACCATTCTTCTTTAGCGCCCAAACTGTGTTGACACCGCACCAATCAAACTCTACACTACTACCTATACGAAATACACCTGCACCTAAGACAACGACTTTGCTTTTTGTTTTAACAAATTCTATATCGTCTTCGTCGCCACCATAGGTCATGTAGAGGTAATTGGTTTTAGCGGGCCACTCTGCAGCCAAAGTATCAATCTGCTTTACAACCGGAACTATACCTGCAGATTTACGGAAGTTACGGATAGTCATCTCGTCAGTCTTCTGGCAAACCGCTATCTGCGCATCAGAGAAACCAAGACGTTTAGCTTCACGGATGACTTCTGCGGCACCTTCCTCAGCTAAGTTGAGTTTCTTAAGCTGAGCCTCCATGTTAACGATGTTTTGGATCTTGTACAAGAAGAAGGGGTCAACACCACTTAAACGGTAAATCTCCTTAACGGGGATGCCGATTTTAAGCGCTTTAGCAACCTTGTAGAGACGCTCATCGGTGGGATGCGCCATCTCGTCGCGCAGGTGCGCTTCAGATTCGGGTTCTTCATCTTCCGGGTTGCAAACCAAGCCGATTTTACCGGTATCTAGCATGCGAACAGCCTTCTGGAGCGCCTCTTCAAAGCAGCGACCGATAGCCATGACTTCGCCGACGCTACGCATCTGAGGCCCGACATGTCTGTCTGCATTGCGGAACTTCTGAAGGTCCCAACGGGGGATTTTTACAGTAATATAGTCGAGGGCAGGCTCAAAGCAGGCGGTTGTGGTTGCAGTGACTTTGTTAATGAGCTCTGGCAGGGTATAGCCCAAAGTAAGTTTAGTCGCGATATAGGCGAGCGGATAACCCGTGACTTTGCTGGCAAGCGCACTACTACGCGACATCCTGCTGTTTACTTCAATAACGCGGCACTCCTCGGACCGGGGGTGAAGTGCCCACTGTATGTTACATTCACCAACTATGCCGAGACTGCGAATGGCGTTAATAGATATAGAACGAATATGGTGATACTCTCGGTTAGTCATGGTCTGAGACGGCGCCACAACGATGCTATCGCCAGTATGGATGCCCATGGGGTCAAAGTTTTCCATGTTACAAACGGTGAGACAGTTATCGCTGTAGTCACGCATAACTTCGTACTCAACCTCCTTCCAGTGCCCCACATACTCCTCAACGAGGACCTGGTTGATACGGCTCTGGGCAAGGCCGACCGTTGTAATCTCTTTGAGCTCCTTAGGGTTGTGAGCAACACCTGCGCCTTTGCCGCCCAGTGTGTAAGCTACACGAACCATAACAGGATAACCGATTTGGTCAGCGATATCAAGAGCCTGCTTGACACTGGTGGCAGCTTGGCTCTTTAGGAAGGGTACACCTGCTTTTTCCATGGCTTGACGGAACCTCTCGCGATCCCCAGTGTCCTCAATGGCCTTTACAGGGGTGCCAAGGACTTTCACGTTATACTTCTGGAGTATACCCTTCTTTTCAAGTTCTAAACCACAGTTAAGGGCGGTTTGCCCGCCAAAACCTAGCAAGATGCCGTCGGGGCGTTCTTTAGCAATGACTTTCTCTACAAATTCTGGTGTGACTGGAAGCAGGTAGACTTTGCCGCTGAGGCGTGGATCGGTTTGGATAGTTGCAATGTTTGGGTTAATGATAACAGTCTCGATACCGTCCTCGCGGAGCGCTTTTAGGCATTGGCTGCCGCTATAGTCGAATTCAGCAGCTTCCCCGATCTTAATGGCGCCGCTACCGAGAACTAGAACTTTCTTTATCCAATCGAACTTTGGCATGCTTAGTTAACCTCCAAGGCTTTTGCGAATTTATCAAATAAGAGTTCAGTGTCATAGGGACCAGGTGAAGCTTCAGGGTGCCACTGTACAGCAAAAACAGGTTTGCTCTTGTGACGGATACCCTCAACGGTTTTGTCGTTTGGATTGATAAACCATGGCTCCAGCGGGGTCTTTTGGAGCGAATCCATATTGATAGCGTAACCGTGATTCTGTGTGGTGATGTAGCAGCGGCTATCGTATAAGTCGAGTGCAGGCTGATTCTGGGCACGGTGGCCGAATTTTAGTTTGTAAGTATCGCCGCCAAGTGCCAAAGCAAGAATTTGTGCACCAAGACAAATACCCATAAGCGGTTTCTTTTCACTCAACTCACGTATGGCAGCGATTGTTTTAACGCATTTTTTGGGGTCGCCGGGTCCGTTGCTTAAGAAGACTCCGTCGGGGTTGTATGAGAGGATGTCTTTTGCAGACGTATCATACGGTACCCGTATTACATTTATGCCTCGTTTTAGGAGGTTTCGTATGATGCTGAATTTAACGCCGCAATCGATGAGCACCGCAGTTTTTTTGCCGTCTACACTGTAAGTTACAGGTTTTTTAACCGAGACTTGCTTAACAAGGTCAGTTTCGTTTGGATCAGCGATACTTTTACAGTTCTTAAGCAGCGCCTCCATGTCTGGTTCATCGCCTTCCTCGAAGACCTGCAATATACCAAGCATTACACCGTGGGTTCGCAGCTTCTTTGTTAAGCGCCTAGTGTCTACACCATAGATACCGGGGACACCTTCGTCTGCAAGCCACTGGTCCAGCGTGCGTGTTGATGCCCAGTGGAAGGGTTCGTGGCAGAGTTCATGGATGATTAAGCCTTGAGGCTGAATATGATCTGACTCAAAATAAAGCGGCAACCCCAAATCCATGACTTTATCGGGAACACCATAGTTGCCAACCATTGGATAAGTGAAAGTTAAAACCTGTCCCTTATAGGACGGATCAGTCAAGGCTTCAGGGTACCCCACCATCTGAGTGGAGAAAACAACCTCCCCAGAGATTTTTGCTGTTGCACCAAAACCTTTACCGATAAATGACGTTCCGTCTTCGAGAAGCAGAACCGCTTTTTTGCATTTTTTGAACGTGCTATCTTGTGGAGCCAAAGCCCTATTCAACCTATCAGTTTAAATTTTTAAGCGTTACGCTTTTTGATTTTTTAGCTGTGAGTACTCTTTTACTACTTTGTTGAGTGTGTTGTCGGCGTTTGAGAGTTTATCTTTGAGTTCTGTTACGAGTTTCTGGTTTGCCGCGACAGCTTTTGTTCTTGCAGTGAGCATTCGTGTGGTTTCTTTCGGTGATGGTCCGCCTTGTACTTTATATGTTTCGATTATTTTCCGCAAATCCGTGCATGAATTAATGTCATCACTTTTAACTGTTATTTTAACGCCTGCAGCTTCTAGAGCCACTTTCTCCAGCAAAGCAGGGGTAGCGTCGTTGAGTGTCTGCTTGGAGTCGATGAGCGCCTTAACGAGTGCACCCACGATCTTGTGTGCGGTACGAAACGCGATACCGTATTTGCTTACAAGCATGTTAGCGACTTCGGTTGCCGCTACAAAACCCGAGGCTGCTTTGTCTTCAACGTTGCCCACGACTTTAATGTTTGGAACTAGCGCGGCGAAGATATTTAGTGAAGCTTCCAAGTTGTCGGTGACTGCCCAGAGTTTGGGGGTTACTTCTTGGAAGTCCAAGTTGTAAGTAGTCGGTAAACTCTTGATTGCTGCAGCGGCAGCTAGAAAGTCACCCAGTGCATAACTTGCTCTTGCCCGGATAACTTCGAGAACTTCGGGGTTCTTTTTCTGGGGCATAATGCTACTTGTTGAAGTGAACTCATCGGGGAGTTCGATGGTTCCAAATTCGGCTGAGCTCCAGATGATGAGGTCCTCAGCGAACCGGCTCAAGTTAATAGCAAGCAGGGCCAATGCCGATTGAGTTTCAACTATAAAGTCGCGGCTACCCACAGCATCAAGCGAGTTCTCCAATACATCATCAAAACCCAAATACGCGGCGGTTTGTTTGCGGTTAATCGGAAAACTGGTGGTTGCTAAAGCCCCTGCGCCTAATGGGCATAAGTTAACATGGCTGTAAGCGTTTTTTAGCCGCTGTAGGTCTCGTTCTAACACATCTGCCTGATAGAGGAGGTAATGTGCATAGGTGACTGGTTGGGCTGCCTGTAGATGAGTGTATTCTAGGATGATTGTTTGGGTGTGTTTGGCGGCTGCTTCCAGTAGAGCCTGCTGCATCTCGACGATTTGCCCCATGATTGTGAGGATTTCGCGTCGGAGTGCCATGCGGATGGCTGTGGCTACTTGGTCGTTGCGGCTTTTTGCAATGTGCAGGTTACCTCCGACTTCTGGACCTGTTTCAGAAAGGACTGCTTCTTCGATGGCCATGTGTACGTCTTCGGCGTTGGGGTCAAGTTGCTTGCTGTTTTGTTTCTGTAGGGAGGCAAGGATCATGGCGCCGCTTTCGGCTTTGATGATTTTTTGCTCGATAAGCATGGCGACGTGTGCCTTGTTGATGGCTAAAACCGCATCAGCTAAGCGGGCGTCGTCTTTGCGTGAGGAACAGAATACAGCGACGTCTTGTCGGATATTGCCCAATCTGCCCCCATGCAGCATCTTTGACGTTTCCTTTCCCTCCCCCAAGTTTTAAAAAGTTAGGCCTTTTTGGCCTTGGATTTAGGCTTTTGTTTGGCAGCTTCCTCGGCGGCTTTGAGATTGTTGTACATAACGGTCTGTAAGCCGTAGAGTTCAATGAAGCCTTTGCTGTATGACTGGTTGAAGCTGGTTTTGATGTTATAGTTGGCGAGGTTTTTGTTGTAGAGGCTATTGGGTGAGTTGCGGCCGATAATCTGCATGCTACCTTTGAATAGTTTGATTTTGACTTCGCCGGTGACGTTTTCCTGCGACTTGTTAATGTATGCGTCGAGGTCGTCCTTTAATGGGTCAACCCATAGACCGCTATATGCTAGGTTTACCCATTGAGCATCAATTATCTGTTTGAATAGCACTTGGTTGCGTGTCATAACCATCTTTTCAAGGTCATGGTGAGCATCCAAAATGACTAATGCTGCGGGGCATTCATAGACTTCGCGTGATTTCAAACCGACCACACGGTCTTCGATGTGGTCAATTCGTCCTACGCCATGCTTACCTGCGATCTTGTTTACTTCCTCGATAAGTGTGAGGGGCTTCATTTTTTTGCCATTGACTGATACAGGTACGCCTGCCTCAAAACCGATTGTGATAACCTCGGGTACGTCGGGTGCTTTGTCGGGTGAGGCAGTCCACTCATAGGCGTCTTCTGGCGGCTCATTATTTGCATCCTCAAGCAAACCGCATTCGATTGCACGTCCCCAGAGGCTTGCGTCTATACTGTACTTTTTTGCACCTTCCGAAATTGGGATATTGTTTTCTTTGGCATAAGCGATTTCTTCCTCGCGTGTTAGGCCCCAGTCACGTACGGGGGCGAGAATTTGTTTTCCGGGAGCAAGCGATGCTAGGGTGATGTCGAAGCGGACCTGATCGTTTCCGCGTCCGGTGCAGCCATGCACTAAGCCGTTTGCGTCTTCTTTCTCTGCGACTTCCACCATCTTTTTTGCGATTAAGGGACGGCTTAGACTGGTGCTGATGGGGTATTTGCCTTCATAGAGGGCATTGGCTTTGATAGCGGGGAAAATGTAGTCTTGGACGAATTCTTCTTTGGCGTCTATGGCGACATTTTTTAGCACACCGAGTTTTTTTGCTTTTTCGCCGATTGCTTTTAAGTCATCGCCTTGGCCTACATCGACGGTGACGGTGATTACTTGAGCATTACACTTCTGTTGAAGGTATTTGATTAACACGGATGTGTCTAATCCGCCGGAGTAAGCTAATACATATTTGTCTGCCACTTTGCTTCCCCATTTTTATTTGTGATTTGTTTCCCTTACCTTAAGGGCTGTATTTTTAAAGGTTGCGACTTTTTTGTTACTTAATAAGGTTTAAATGTCCCATTTGATACATTCCATTTTAACATGACCGTCGCTCAAAACGTCCGTAACCACCTACGCAACAAACCCTACCTACTAGAAGCACTCGAGAAGGGAATCGTGAACCTAAGCGAACTCTCACGGCAACTCCAGGCGGAACTAAAAGTCAGCGACACAAGCGCCATCAAAGCCGCCCTCCGCCGCTATGCCGAAGAACTCCAAAAGCACCGCCAAAAAAGAGAAGAAAAAGTCCTCCATCTGCTACGGAAAAGCAGCATCGCAGTCTACGACCGCAAAGCTGTCATGATCACCGCCAAAGAACTCAACCAAAAAGGCATGAAAGTCGACTTACTGGACAAATTCGTTTACCTCATGGATCGAAGCGACATGCCAGAACGCACAACTTCTCTGATCAAACACGAGAACTGCACTATGATTGTTGTTCATTCTCCCGAAGAACTGGAAAACACGCCGGGTGTCGTTGCGTTCCTTGCCACGTTGCTTGCTGAGCAGAACGTGAACATTGTTGAATTCATCTCTTGCTGGACAGAAACCATAATGGTAGTTGAAAAGAAGGACAGCCTCAAAGCATACGAGGTTCTATCGAACTTGGTAGGATAAACCAAAAATTTTAGCTCAAAAGCAACAGACTTCAACTGCAGAAGCAGTAGCCAGCAAAAACCGCAGAAAGAAAGCGCCCATTACTATCAAGTTAGGGGAGAGACAGAATTTAGTACACCACAAAAAGCCATGTACCACTCTCTAGACACAATGTACGAAAGTGTAGTATTAAACCAAACGCAGTCCATCCAGTCTGAAAGGAAGTACAAACCATGAAGAAGACAATCTATATCATTGCAGCGGTTGTAATCATAGCTGCAGTTCTAACAGGAATCATCTTAATTCAACCATCCCAGAAACCCCAGACAACCACAATCAACCAAGGCTTCGAGGATGGACTTGGCGACTGGGTGACTGGCGCAGACGTACCAGCAGACCCAAACCACCCCGGACAAACCGTTAACTGGACAATCAACGTCGTCTCAAACCAATCTTTCGCTGGTAACAGGTCAGCGCAGTTCTACATTGACGGCAGTCAGGACGACGGAACCATCTGGCTAACACGCAATCTTGCATTGACCCCAAACACTACAAGAGATGTGACTGTAACATTCCAATTATGGAGCAACAGTGAGAGCTTCAACACTCTAGCAAATGTAGTCGCCTACATCGGTACCAAGAACGCCGCATCCGAAGGCGACTTCCAGGTAATAGGTGCGGCAAACCAAGCAGAGGGCTGGAAGAGCTACAGTTACTCCGCAGAGGTGAAAACTGACGAGTCAGGCAACGTCAAAGTAGCATTAGGCATCTCGGCTGTTTGGGAAACAGAGATGACCTACTACATCGACGATATAACAGTAACCGCAAACTGAGCGGTTCACTCTTTTCTTTATTTCAATTTTTTGGACTATAGCTTCCAAGATGACCAATAACTAAACACCCCGCGCCATAGGTATTCTTTCCTCACGATTTTTACCAAGCACAGGTTCAACCCTTGGTTGGTTCTATATATAAGGGAAGGGTAGCTCGGCAAAGCAACAGAACAGCAGCCGAATTACCACTACGTCACCCAAAACAGCAAGTCTTCAGTGGACAAGTAATCTTTTTCAGATACATCATAGAGGATACTTACGGCTGCTGGGCAGTTGCCTAAGTTAATTGTGCATTGTAGAGAGTAGCATTGAATGGTACACTAAACACCACCAGATTAGCCGAGCCCTGAACAGTTAAAGTCACCGTGCCGCCGCCTGTTGGCACACCGAAAGCAGCAGACGGAACGTCAGCAGCATTAATTGTAACTGGCACTGTAACTATGCCTTGATTGTTTCCTCCGACTGTTATCGAGTTAAACGTGCCCGTTCCCAGCCGTTGATCATTAAGGTACAGCGTGAAGCTGCCGCTTGGGATGTAAACTGGTAGCAGATACGTGTTGTTAATGGCGATCTGGACATTTAGCGTTAGAGAATTCGAGCTTACCTCGCCTAACCTAACTTGGTTTAAATTGAAAGTCAGGTTATTGTACGCATAATAATAGTAGATAGCCAAACTCACCAACGCAAAGACAACGATTATGATGAGAACTAAAGCAATAATCTTCCCAGAGCCTTTCCGGTTACGAAGTAAGTTACGCATTCATAACTCCCAGTATTCTACTGCTAAAACTAAAGGGTTCAGATATTCAAGAAATAAAAATAGTTGTGCCTGCAAGCACACAGAAACAAAAATGGAAAAGTTAGGCTTTGTCGAGGTTAAACTCTTCATGGATTGCTCTAACGACGGCAGCGCCATCCTTCTCCTTCACAACAAAGCTGATGTTGAGTTCGGAGCTGCCTTGTGCGATCATGCGGATGTTTATACCCATCTTGGCTACGATGCTAAAGATTTTCGACGCCACACCCAGCGTACCTTTCATGTGAGCACCCATAACCGCGATAACTGCAACGTCATCTTCGGTTGTGACTTCACTGACTATGCCGCCTCTTTCCTGCAATGCGATTTCGATATTGCTTACGGCTCTGCCCAGCACTGAGCGTTTCACTATCATGGATATGTTGGCTTCGGATGCAGCGGCGGAAATCATCATGACGTTTATGTTATTTCTGCCAAGCACATCAAAGACCTTTGCATAGCTACCCGGCGCACCCACCATGCCAGCGCCATAGACGTTTAGCATACCGACGTCTTTAATCATGGCAACTGCCTTTACGGGTTTAGTCTCGTTAGCCGCCGGCGCCTTTGTGATTAGTGTGCCCATATTGGATGGGTTTTGGGTGTTTCTTATGCGCACAGGTATGTTTTCTTTAGATACTGGGCCGAGAGCTCGTGGATGCATGGCTTTGGCGCCGAAGATAGCCATTTCGGCTGCCTCTTGATAGCTTAGTTGGGGTAGCATGCGTGCAGCTGGGACAAGTTTGGGATCGGTGGTCATGATGCCGTCTACGTCTGTCCATATCCATACCTCGTCGGCTTTTAGGGCTACGCCGAGTATGGTGGCTGTGTAGTCGCTGCCTCCGCGGCCGACGGTGGTTACGATGCCGTCTTGGTTTGCGGCTATGAAGCCTGTGACAACTGGGATAGTGCCTTGCTCCATCAAAGGCTCCAATCGTTCACGTAGTAGGTGGGTTGTGTAGTTCATGAGGGGTTCTGCTTCGCCAAAGTTGGAGTCGGTAACTATGCCTGATTCTTTGCCGGTGAAGAATTGGCTCTGTATGTTGTGGTCTTTGATTGCTCCCCAAACTATTGGTGCAGAGAGGCGTTCGCCAAACGACATTACGTAGTCTTTTGATTTCGGGGTTAATTCGCCCACATAGCAGATGCCTGTTAGGACTTTTTCTAGTTCGGCGATGCTTTTTTGTGTTATTTCGGTTACTTCTTTTTGGATGCTTTTACTTGTAATCGCCGTGGCTATGGCGTCTGTGTGCTTCTTTAGCAGGCTAGAGGTGAATGCTTCGATGTTTTTTTGGTCGCTTTTCTGTGCCTTGCAGCCGGTTTCGATTAGGCTGTTAGTGACGCCTGCAAGTGCCGAGACGACGACGGCGATTTTGTGTTCTTTGCTGTACTGTGCAACTAAGTCGGCCACGTGGCGTATGTTCTCGCCTGTGCCTACGCTGGTTCCACCGAACTTCATAACAATTTTCATGATTTCTTTTCGCCTTTCTCTACGTTAGTAGTCTAGATGCTAACTTATGTCTTATGTCTAAGAGGTCTCTTAAAACTGCACCTGCCGTCTCAATCGAACCGGCACCCCGACCGATGATTGTCTGCTCAGCGGCGAACTCACATTGATAAGTCACTGCGTTAAGAACGCCGCTAACACACATAGGGCTGGTCTTTGGGACCTCCATGGGTTTGACTGTAGGCTTGCTCTTGTCATCCACTGAACCTATGAGTTTGATGGTGTTGCCCCGTTTGGCTGCTTCATCAAGGTCTTGGAGGGTTACGTAGCGGATGCCTGTGCGGTCCACGTCTTTGAGGGTGACTTTCTGGTTTAGTATCCAGTTAGCAAGAATAACTGTCTTGCATGATGTATCAAACCCGTCGATATCCATGGAGGGCTCGCGTTCTGCGTATCCAAGTTTTTGTGCTTGAGATAGAGCGTCTTGGAAGGAGACGCGGTTCTGCGCCATCTCGGTTAGGATGTAGTTGGTTGTGCCGTTTAGGATACCCTTTATGCCCAAGATTCGATCGCCCGCCAGACAGCGTTTGGCGAATTCAAGCATCGGGGTTCCGCCGCCGACTGTGCCACTGAAGCGGAAATACACATTATTGTATTCAGCTAGTTCGGTTAGGGCGGGCATGGCAAGTGCTAGGGGGCCTTTGTTGGTGGTGACGACGTGTTTGCCTGTTTTGAAGGCGGTTGTGATGTGGGAGAGGGCGGGTTCTGCGGTTTGAATGTTTACGGGGGTGACTTCGACGACGACTTCTGCCTCAACCTCTTTGATGACATCAAGCGCTTTGATGCCTTGAACACCAAAGTCTTTATCGGCAGAAATCGGGTAGCCACGCTGCTTGATTTCTTCTAGTTTCTCGGGGCTCAATCCACGGGGGTTTATGATTGCGCCGTCTATGTCGGCTATGGCGACGATTTTGGGGTTAAAGCCGTCTTTGATTTGTTGGGCATATCGGCGTGTTAGAATTGTTGTTACGCCTTTTCCGACTACTCCATAACCAATCAGTATTATTCTCATGTCTATCTACCTTGCAGGGGCAATTATGCTCTTTTTTAGGCCAAGAGCCGCCTCGATTGCTTCGATTTGTGCGTCTACCTCGATGGGTTTTTCGCATTGTTTGATGGCGGTGTCTGGATCTTTTAGGCCGTGACCTGTAGTGATGCAGACGACACGCTCATCTCGCTGTATGGTTCCGTTATTGACTAGTTTTTTGAGGCCTGCCAGTGACGAGGCAGATGCAGGCTCCACAAAGATACCCTCGGTTTGTGCTAATGTTTTTTGGGCGTCAAGGATTTCGTCATCTGTTACTGTCTCGGCTGTGCCGCCTGATTCGCGGATGGCGTTGACGGCTTTTTTCCAGCTTACGGGTGCGCCGATGCGGATGGCGGTCGCGATGGTTTCGGGATGTTCGACGGGGACGATTTTTTCACTGTTGACTTTGATGGCTTGCGCGATGGGAGCAGACCCCGCTGCTTGGATACCGGTCATTTTTGGGAGTTTTTTGATTAGGCCTAGTTCGTAGAATTCTTTGAGGCCTTTCCAGACGGCGCTGATGTTGCCTGCGTTGCCGACTGGGATAATTATGCGGTCTGGAGCATCATAGTTTAGTTGCTCACAGATTTCGTATCCGAGGGATTTTTGGCCTTCGATACGGAAGGGGTTAATCGAGTTAAGCAAGTAAATGTCTCTATGCGTTTCGCCCAGCTTGAGCACGAATTCTAGAGCTTCGTCAAAGTTTCCGCGCACCTGCAGTACTTTAGCGCCATGAATCATGGCTTGGCTGAGTTTACCGTAGGCGATTTTGCCTGAGGGAATCAGTACGGTACATTTTGTGCCGGCGCGTGCTGCGTAGGCTGCGAGGGCTGCACTCGTGTTACCTGTGGATGCACAGATTACATGGCGGACGCCGAGTTCAACGGCTTTGGTTACGCCAACGGTCATGCCTCGGTCTTTAAAGCTGCCTGTGGGGTTTTCGCCTTCATTTTTTACGTAGAGGTTTGTGACGCCTAACTCTTTGCCTAGGTGGATTGAGTGGTGTAGGCCTGTGCCGCCTTCGCCTAAAGTGACGAGTTTGGTGCTGTCATGGATTGGCATAAAGGGGCGGTAGCGCCAGACAGAGAGCGGCTTGGTCTTCCAGTCGCTAGTCTTTGCCGCCTCCGCAAGCTCTTGGGGGTCATATTTGATTTCTAGGATGTCTCCGCATTTTCTGCAGAAGTAAACAATTTCGTCTATGCTGTAGGTTGTTTTGCAGTTTATGCATTCTTGGTGTGCCAACTTTTGTGTCTCCAAATGACTAACGACTAATTGCTTTGAGAAGTGTCGGCGGTGGAATTAAATAATTTTGGTCCCTTTTAGGATTTAACGCTGGTTTCCACAGAGGACGCAGGGCATCGTTTGGACTCTTTTTGCTAACATCTTGGAGGTGTCATGGCGGCGGCCTGTTGCTCTGCCGAGGGATCTCCTCCCTCATAAATAGAGTCAACCCATGGTTCAACTTGCACTTGAAGGGCTTAGGTAGGGTTTAGCGGAACCGTTTCTTGAATAGCAAGATTGTTGCTGCCTGAATAAAGACCAGCAAGTTTGCAGCTATGATGGGAAGGTCATGCATTAGAAAGCCGTACACAACCCAAGTTGAAACTGAGCCGCATTGTATCGAAAACATACCGCTCGAAACGTCCTTGGCGGATTTTGTCTTCCACACTTTAATCACTTGGGGCAACAGTGAAATTGTTGTTAGAAACGCGGCGAGTAAGCCGATGAATGTAACGTATTCCATATGCATCAGACCGAATTGACACGTCAAAACCCAATATGAATCTATTTTCAGGGCAACACTCGCCCATTAAGAACGCAAGAAAGGAACCCGACTATGGGTCAGAATTGGCCTCCAGTTTTCTCCTTGATGTCCAAAGTAGCTTGAGGTGTCTAACTTTTTGTTTTTTGAGCTGCAGGTCTATAGGTACAATAGGGTTCCCCAGCAAACATATCGCCGTAAACCGATAATGCCCTAGCCCGACAACCGCCACACCCAACCTTGAATTCACACAGGCCACAGTGCCCAGTTAACAGGTTGTGATTCCGCAGTGCCGCAAACAGGGGTGCCTTCTGATAGACGTCGCCGAATTTTTCCTTTCTGACGTTTCCAGCGGCAACCGGTAAAAATCCACAGCCGAATACCTCTCCGACGTGGGATATGAAGCAGAAGCCGTTGCCCGCCATGCAACCGCGACCATGAGGCGCTTCCCCAGTGGCTTTGCCCTGTTGGGCGGCTATGCGAATGTATTGCGGGGCGCAGGTCATTTTGATATGAATGAGCGATTTCTGGCTAAGTGCATGAATCTGCTGTAGCGTGGCTTCGTATTCTTGGGGGGTTATTTCCATGGTTACTTTTCCTCTTCCTGTGGGCACAAGCATGAAAACATCCCATTCAACCGAACCCAAAGACACAACTAAATCGTGAATGGCGGGTAAGTCGTTGGCGTTGTGTTTGGTTACTGTTGTATTTATGCGAAAAGGCATACCGACTTCTTTTGCGGTGTGGATGTTTTTTAGGACTAAATCGAACGCGCCCTGAACTTTCCTAAAAGAATCATGCACCACTGCGTTTGAGCCATCGAGGCTTAGTGAGATCATCTTTACGCCTGATGATTTCATGTTGGAGATGACTTCGGGGGTTATGTTGCTACCGCTTGGGGACATAACTACCCTAAACCCCAGCTTATCGGCATAGGAAGCCACCGTAAAGATATCTTCTCTTTTTAGCGGGTCTCCGCCGCTGATAATCAGAATGGGCTTGCATACCTCTGCAATCTCATCCATTAGTCGGAGTGCTTCTTGGGTGGTTAACTGGTTGGGGTCAGCTTGCTTTTGTGCTTCTGCGCGGCAGTGGACACAGGCATAGTTGCAGGCTCGGGTGGATTCCCAAGCTATAACCCGTGGAGCCAGAGATGCCGGTTTGGGGTGGGTTTCCATTTAGATGCCTGCTTGGGTGATTTCTTTGTCGGTTAGGTAGCAGGCTGGGTCTGGTGCCCAGATGTCGCCGTAGATGGCTTCGGCTCTGACTCGAAGGTTCCCGTTGCATAGGTCAAGGAAACGGCAGCTAGCACATCTGCCTTGAAGGTGGGGTTTTCGGTTTCTGAGTGCTTGGAGCATTGGCTCCTGGTTGTCAGTCCAGATATCGCTGAACTTCCGCTCGAGAATATTGCCAAGGGTATAGTGGCGCCAGAACTGGTCGATGTGAACGTTTCCTTGGGCGTCTATGCAACCAATGCCAGCGCCTGAACTGTTACCGCCATTCTGCCTAAGCAGCGCTAGAGCGCTCTGTGCTTGCTGGGGGTTTTTCTGTTTGAGTTTAAGGTAAAGGTAAACAGCGTCCGCGTGGTTATCGACGGTTAGTATTTCAGTGTCTATATTTTTCTGCTGCAATTCTTCTGCTTTCTCAAGAATTGTATCCATGAATTCGCGGGTTTGGCTGTGGGTTAAATCGTCGTTGCTAATCGAGGAGCCCCGGCCAGCATATGCCAAATGATAGAAGCACACACGGGGGATTTGTTCTTTCTCGATTACATCAAAGACGCCAAGCAGGTCGGGATAATTGTATTTGGTTACCGTGAAACGTAAACCCGGTTTTACGCCTGCAGCTTTGCAGTTGCGAATTCCCTGAATTGCTTTTTTAAAGGCGCCGGGACTGCCGCGGAACCTGTCGTTGGTCTGCTCGGTGCCGTCGATGCTTACGCCAACGTATGAGAACCCGGCATCTTTTAGTTGCCCAGCGATTTCGGGGGTGATTAGTGTGCCATTTGTGGAGAGTACAGCGCGTATACCGTTACTTGTGGCGATCTTGGCAACTTCAAAGAGGTCCTGCCGAAGGAGAGGTTCGCCGCCTGAAAAAAGCAGAACAGGCGCACCGAAGCTAGCCAGGTCCATAACCATGTCTTTTGCCTGCTGGGTTGTTAACTCGTTGGGGTAGGTTTTGTTTTCTGAGTTGGAGTAGCAGTGGATGCATTGGAGGTTGCAGCGTTGGGTGCTGTTCCAGACAACGACGGGTTTTTTGTGTACATGATTGCCGTAGCGCAGGTTATCCATTGAGCTGGGGGTGCCGCACCAGAGTTTTGTTATGTTTAACATTTCGTTTTCTCCTTTAGCTTGAGGTTTCTTGTACTGAAAAGAATCGCGTATTCACTCAGGGATGTTTCAGCGGCGAATCGCTGCACCATTTCTTCCACTGTGGAACGTTGCTGGGCGTGTATGACTGTATAAAAGTTATAATCCCACCTACCCTGCACTACTTCGCGTTCGTAACAGTGAGACACTTCCTTGCACTTACAAAAATACTCTCCCACCAAAGCAATGCGTTGCGGGGGAACTTTCCAAGCTACCAATGCATTAGCCAAATAACCCACCCCATTGGGCATAAGTGAAACTCCAAATCGCCGGATTATGCCGCTTTTCTGGAGCCGCTGCAGCCTACTAATAGCCTCTGGGGGAGAGATCCCAGCTTCTTGGGCTATTTGGTCAAAAGGGCGAGAAGTTAACGGTATGCCTTTTTCGGTTTGAGCTAAAAGTTTACGATCGATTTCATCCATAAAGCTGTGCCTCAGGTCACATCAAATCTTACGTCAATTTTAAAGCAGGTCTTGGTGGGTAGATTAAGCAGGTCTTCTCTGCTTAGAGAGGCCTTTTGCACTATCTCCTCAAGGAGTGCGTTTAGTTCGGCTAGGTTGTTTGCTTTGAGGGTAAACCAGACGCTGTATTCGTTCTCGCGTTGGTAATTGTGGGATGCTTGGGGGTATTGGTTGATTACGTCGGCGACGACGTCTATTCTTTCTGGGGGAACTTTTGCTGCTATGAGGGTGGTTGCGTTTAATCCGAGTTTGGTTATGTCGATAACTGCGCCGATTTTTCGGGTGATGCCCTGTTGGCTTAGGCGGGTTAGTCGTTCTATGACTTGGGTTTCATTTAAGTTGAGTTGCTGGGCGAGGTGCTCGTAGGGTTGTTCAACTAGGGGGAAGTTGTCTTGGAGGATTTGGAGTATTTTTCTGTCAGTTTCGTCGGTTAGGGGGCGAGGTTGGGCAGTCAATATTTCACCAAATGCTGTAAGGTTAACGTTAGATCAATTTAGCTTAGGGGTTATCACTATTTTGGCAAATAATCCTATTAATGTTATGGAACAAACAACTATGATGCATTATACTGCGAATGCAGCAACATTAACTGCTAGAAGGTTAATTCCTGATTATTCTTCAAAAACCGAGTAGTAACCGAAACACGCGCATCTTTAACACCCACAATCAACTTCACTCGCCTAACCACATCATTAAACTCCTCTAAATCATGCGCAAACACAACCGACACAATGTCATACTCCCCCGTACTCTGGAACAAATACCCAACCTCACAAAAATCAGTCAACCGCTTACATGCATCATCCAAATGAGCAGGATCAATCTTTAACAAAATCGCCCCACTCACCACTATACCAACCTTGGAAGGATCAACCAAAGCAGTAAACCGAGTAATAACCCGATGATCTTCTAGCCGCTTAACACGGAACCGTATGGTTGCCTCTGGAACATCTAGTTTGCGGCCCAAATCAGCAAAAGATATGCGACCATCCTGTTGCAGTTCACGCAAGATTTTTTTATCTAAATCATCCAGAGGTATGGTTATCATTTTGGGCACAAGATAGTTATCGTTAATTCTGGGATAATAGAATTTCTATACGCATCTCTACTTATCGGTAAAATGGGTGGGGGATGGTTAGGGTTGATTTGGCCCCTCGAAACTAAGCGGCGCCCTTGGCCTCTGGGGGGTCTCCTGCTTATCGGATTCCTCAATCTCAGCCAGTGCCTGCTTCTCTTCCTCAGCCTCTTTACGTTCCCGCGCAGCCATATCTTCCTTGATTGCTTCACCGAAAATCTTGCGCAGGTCTTTTTTTAGACCTGAAGTATCCATCGTCAAACCAAAATAGTCCGCAAAGTACTCGGTGGTCTTCAATGCCAGCGACCGGCCACTGCGCTCTGTCATGATTAGGCCCATGTCCTTTAGCAGCTTAACGTGCCCATAGGCATGCTGACCGCGCACCTCAATGACACGCTTCTGAGTAATAGGCTGACGATAAGCAATATAGGAGAGGGTTTTGAGTGGACCCGAAGACAGAAGAGGCCTATTAACCAGCTTCTTGATCAGCGGCGTATACTCCGCCTTAACCTGCATTACGTAACGCTCATCTTTGAGCGCTAAAATCTCCATAGGACTGTTTCGAGCTTTATACTGCTCCATAAGAGCCTCAGCGTAGCCGATGACCCGTTTTTTGCTTCGGCTGCCGACGGCTTGGCACATTTCGTTTATATCAAGTGGGCGACCTGCAATGTAGAGCGCGGCTTCAAGCAGATTAAGTGCGCGAGCCTGGCGTTCGGGAGTTTCTACGCCAGAGTCAGCCTCAGAAGCAGCCTTTTGAGTGGATTGAGAGGGCAATGGAGTTTGGGGTGCTCGGGCGTCTTTTGGCGCTTCTGCTTGTGCAGGTTCATCGGTAGCTGGCGCTTTGGTATCGGCTGGTATGCCCTGTGTGGTTTGGTCTTGATTAAGCGGTTGGTTTTCCAACTTTTAATTTCCCCACAGCTATATAGAGTTCCTCGGTTTCCTCGTTCTGCCAGAGGCTAACCATTCCGTCCTGTGCAAGGAACAACAGGTAGATGAACAACCTTAAGGCTTCAATGCGTGTTTTGCCCTTGATTAATGTTGTGAAGTCAATGATGCCCTGTCCGCCCGTGCACTCAATAAGATAACTGTAGAGTTTATCGACCTCAATTTCAAGCTCAGCTATGAACTTGTCAAATTTTGGCAGTAAGTCGGTGACTGCTGGCAGGATAGGGTGCGGCTCTATTTTATGGCCTAGGTTGAGGAGCTTTTCGCCCTTTAAGACCTCATCTAATACTTCGAGTAAGTGCTGAATGGTAGTTGAGGTGAGTTCATGCCTTAGAGGCAGAAAGAGTGGCGGCGGCACGAAATCGGTTGGTACACGCGGAGGCGGAGCAGGAGGTTCTTGGAGGGTAAGCAGTAACTTGGATTTCATAAGATAAATTAAAGCTGAAGAATCCAACGCTACACCTGATGCACGGAAGTCCACCGTCTCAGGACCCACATGCTTCTCCATTTCAGCAAGAAACGTACGCAGCAAATATGCTATGTTGACATTCCAAGGGGTAAGCTTCTCAAGCTTGCTAAGCTCAAAGAGGACGTTCCAAGGCGGACGCAAATAGAAAGGTCGCCGCATAACGCTGGTGGTCTGTGTAGTAGTCGATGACATTAGGCAGCCGCCTCCTCAGGGGGGAACTTGGCGGTGACCACTGCAGAAACACCGTTACGTTCATAGACACCGTAGACTTTCTGGGCCTTATTGACCATTTCTGGACGCAGACTGATAACAATAAACTGCGTTTTACCCTGCTGCGCTTCTTCAAGCAGAGTTTCTGCCAGCCGAGTGGTATGGAAGGCGTCCAAGTGGGCGTCAACTTCGTCTAGCACATAGAACGCTGCTGGCGAGAACTCTTTTAATGCAAAAATGAATGCAACCGCTGAAATAGAGCGCTCCCCACCTGAGGCGCCGCTCACGACGATGCTGGGTTTGTTGGGGAACTGCACAATCATGTCGATGCCGCCAGTGAATGGCTCCTCTGGATTCTCGAGTTTAAGCGTTGCGCTACCGCCGCCAGTCATCTTTTTAAAGTATACCGACAAGCTGGCATTGATTTTATCGAACGCCGTCATGAAAACCCGCCGTTTTTTGGCTTCGATTTCATCCATAAACGCAACTATAGCCTGCTTCTCACGTTCAAGCTCGTTTAACCTAACCGAGAGCTCTTTGTAACGACTAATTTGCTCAACATAGTGCTGAGCCGCAAGCTGGTTTACGGCGCCGATGCGATCCATCTCGAACTGCATCATACGAATGGTTGTTTCAGCGTCTGTAACCTGCTGCAGGTTGGTCTCCAGCGGCTGATCATAGCCGTACTGCTTAAGCTGAGCCTGCAGTTGCTGCAAACGAATCTGCGCAGTCTCCATACTCAGATGCAATTGGTTAGCTAATTTGTCTGCCTGCTCATACTCCGCATCAAGCGTTCGCAGTTCAGCATCAATTTGATCGATTTGGGAGGTAAACTTTTTAGCCTCCTCCTTAGCAGACAAAACCGCATTGGATAACTCAATACGGCTCTTCTCTAACGCAGCTACCTCAGTGTTTATTGCATCGCGTTCGGCTATGGCGTCAGAGACTTCTTTTTGCAGTTTTTCTTGCTGTTGATCGATTTTGGTAAGTTGGATTTTGGCATTCTTGTAGCCAACTCGGAGCACGTGGTCAAATTGAGACTGGTTTGTGTTAATCTCCGTCTGCAGCGAACCTAAACGTTGGCGCAGTGTGTTGGCTTCTTCGCCATATTTTTCGCGTTGGACTTCAAGCTCTTGAATGTGAGCTACGTCAGTCTTTAGCCTGAGTTCAGCGATCTGGGTATGTAACTTCTTGAGGCTACTCTTGATGTTGTTCCGTTCATTCTTATAGACGGTCATGCGACCCTTAAATGCGGCTGCCTCACGCTCTAGTTTGCCGCCGTATTTTTCGATGTGACGAATGTTGAGTTGGGTGCGCTTGATGCCTCGGCGTATGCGAATGATTTCACGGTCAAGGGTTGCAATACCCTCTGCCAGGCGAGCCATCTCGATTTTAGATCGATCCAGATCCTCTTCGATGCTGGCGATGTCTGTGCCGCGCTGCGATAGGTGGGTTTGAAGTGCCTTAACGGCTTCGTCGAGGCTTTTTAGGGCGTTTTCGCTTGGGATAATTGTGCTGAAATCGATGGGTGCCCGGTAATAGCCGCTTTCAAATGCACCCGGCTCATAGACGTCGCCGTTGACTGTGACAGCGCGGTAACCCTCGTTTGAGAGCGCAAACCCGGTTTTGTCGTTGGAGACAACTATGGTGTCGCCGAAGACATAGTTCACCGCCAACTCGTAAGCAGCGTCATACTTCATAAAACTACTTAGGGGCCCTAGGACACCTTCACGTTTAGGCGCCGGCTTATTCTTGGCTTTGTTTACACCCTGCAAGGGGATGATTTTAACCCGACCCAGTTTCATACGACGAAGCGTCTCAGTACAGGTAAACGCGACGTCAATGTCTTTAACGACAAGGGCATCAAGCCAGCCAGCGGATGCTGCATCGATTGCTTTCTTGAAGCTCTTATCAATCTTGACAAGGCTCCGCAGCCGACCATGAATGCCATCGATTGCGCCGACGTTTCCCATCTCTTCGATGCCCCGCAGCGCCTTCTCCTCTGCAGCAATCGTAGCCGCCAAGTCACGTTGAGTCGCAAACTCAACCACTGCCTCCTTAGCCGAGGTAGCGATTTTTTCAGCCTCCTCAATCTCCCGTTGAACCGTTTCCTTCTGAATCTTTTTCTTCTCAATTAAATGCTCAAGGCTCTTGAGTTGGGCTTTTTGGTCACGCTGAACAGCTTCAAGCTCGGAGAGGGATTTCTCGATTTCAGCTTGTGAAGCAATAAATTTCTCCTTACGAGCAGAGAGGTTCTTGATTCTGCCAACACAAAGCCGCAAGGCAGCCTTATCCTGCTTATACTCAGAACGCAAGAAAGCCAACCGCTTAACATAACCCTCTATTTGACCCTCTAATTGGCGGATCTGCTGGTTGTTACCGTCAAGGTTCTCCCAAAGCGCCGAAGTTTCCTTGGCAAGCGCTTCATGCTGAGCTTGCTTTTGAGCTAATTCGCCGTTTATCTTTACCAATTCAGCGTTGAGCTGACGAATCTTGAGACGGTTCTCGCGGATTTCATTATGCAAGGCTTCATGCTGGGCTAAGTTGTTCTCTCTAACCCGTTTGAAGCTGTCTATGCTGGCCTGGCCAGAGTTAATCTTGGAATTAAGCTCTGTGAGTTTGGATTTTAATTCACCTATGCGGATTTGAACTTTCAGAACTTCCGAGCCACCCTGTTCTAAGCCTTCGCCGCTAAGTTTACGCCAGTCTCCCTCGATCTCATGCCGACGATTACGGCGCAGGTCACGCTCCTCACGCAACTTGTCTAGGCGAGACGTAACAATTTCAGCCTGCTTAGCGCCCTCGGCAACCTTTTGGTTCTGTACCGCTATATCTGCGGAAACTTTGATCGCCTGGAACTTTTTCGTCTCAGCCTGAATAAAGTTATAGCGCAGTAACTGGTTACGCTCACGCTCCAAATCATCGAGGCGTTTTTGCACTTCGTCGATGCGGCCCATTGCCGTGCGGATCGAAATGTCTGCGGCCCGAAGCTTCTCTTCTGCCTCAGTTTTCTCACTGTCATATTGAGCAATACCAATGAGGTCCTCGATAATTTTTCGGCGCTCAAGCGAAGTTAGATCGGTAAGTCGGGTGATGGTGCCCTGGGGGAGGATGTTGTTACTCATAGTGCTAACCGCAGCCATTGACAGCGTCTCAGTTACCATGGCGCGGCTCATGCGGCGCCCGTTGAGGCGGTAGACGCTTTGACCGTTACGGTAAACTTCTCTGCTGATGGTGACGGTGTTAGTATCAACAGGCATCAAGCCATCAGAATTATCAAATTGCACCACGACTTTAGCCATCTTCGCCTTATCTAGGTTCGACCTTTCAGAACCATGGAAAATTAGTTTCGCCGAGTTTTCTGCCCTGAGTCGGCGAGTAGATAGCTCTCCTAGCGCAAAGAGCAGTGAGTCCATGATGTTAGATTTTCCGCTTCCGTTGGGGCCAGTAATCGCTGTGAAACCCTTGTCAAAGTTAACCTTAACGGTTTGCGGCCCAAAAGACTTAAAGCCTTTTAACTCGATTTTTTTGATATACGGCATTTAGTCTTCTCACCCCTCTCACGTAAGCGAATACCCTTGTTTTGAACATCCATCAGTAACCTACGTATAAAAGCTTATACTTTAATGGATCAACTATGCCCCGATTTACCAATCACTGGCAACTTTTGCAGGCTTTAACCCCTCTGGGAGCACAAAAACAACATCACCAGGCGACCCAAAGGAATTAATCGAGCCTATCCTGAGCCCTGTGGACACACCGATAGTGTTGATTTTGGATTCATAAGCTTTTATTCCAACCAGCATTCTATGGGTAGTAAGTCGACTGGATGGCTGAAAGTACAGATCAAGTCGTGATGGAAGCATTGGCAAAAACAAAAATGAAATAAATTCGAAGCAGCGCTGCTAGATGCCATAGACTTAGCCTTCACCGACTAGGCCAAAAACATGAAATTTTCTATACTTTAATCGTCGAACGAAATTAGGCTTACCAAAAAAAGGAATCCCTGATAGAATAGAAGACTTCAAGCAAGCTATAGAAGCTTTTTTCGGCCAAGCAGTAAAACAACTTGAAATCTTAATCATGAAGTACCTATACGACAAGGTCCAATGCAACTATGAATGGACGGGACCTAAATGGCTCGTACCCGACTTAACCTTTGAAAAATACGTTAAACTCGCAGTGATGGCTATCGAGGGTCAGGTAAAAACGGGGAGGTAGAGGTTTCTTTCATGACTTCCAACGACCTGAACAAGAAACTTGAATCCCTCAAAACGCTATCCCTAAATAAAAACGCAGACGCACACCTCCTAAAACCAGTAGATGTCGAGAAACTACTTGCACCGTGAAACAGCAACTCATCGATCAAGAAAACGAACGGAATTGCAGCGAAGAAAAAGTGGCCCCAATTCATTGAAAGCCGAGTCAAAGAAGCAGCTGTAAACGGCTTCTAAACCAACAAACACTCTCTTTTCAGCTACTTCACTTTTCATTCTATAAAGATAACCGGCAGAAGGGATTATTTTTTGCAATAAATTAATATTTCGCGCAGGAGCTCAACATGAGTAAATGGTGATTGGGCTTGAGTTTTGGTAGTACAACCAGGGTGTTTGGTACCGTTCAAGAAGCGCTTGTTTTAGCCTTGACGCTTATTACGGTGCTGGCGCTTTTCGCCTTAGACATCGATTTTAGCTACAAAATAGGCATCGCCATCTTTGCGTTTGCAGTAATATTCTTAGCTTCGTTAGCGAACGTGATTATTCAACAACAAAAAGAGCTACGCAAACGGCAAATTAACCAAGCATAAGATACCTATTTTTACTTTTACTTTCAGGCACCTCCCCCCTGTATGGGTTTGTCTCTTCTTCGATGATTTAAATAGGCAAAACAGGGGTTACCATGTTCCATAACATACGGTGAATAAACAATGATGCAGAAAATGATGGTAAAGCCCCAAACGGCGCAACAGAAATTCACATTCAACACACCAGAAGTCGACTACCTCTTCCCAGGCTTCACGCCAGGAGAATTCGCCGTCATCTACGGGTCACCATCAATGTCTTCCTTAGTTTCACTGCTTTGCGTACGAGCGCAACTACCGACACAGCTCGGCGGCCTATCAAGCAACGTCATCTACATTGACACCGCAAGCACCTTTAGACCAGAAGAAATTGCCCAATTCGCAAAACAAAACCACATAAACGCTCAGATTGCACGCCAACGCATCCTCAACTTCAGCGCCTTTACCTTATACCAACTAACCTCATTCATAACAGAAAAGTTAGAGGAAAAAATTAAGGCATGCAACGCTAAACTCGTAGTTGTCTCAGACATTGCAAACTTATTCCTCATCAGTGCCTTCCCAAAAGAAGAAATCCAGCGAGTCTACACCCAAATAATCAACTATCTCGTTTACCTCGCAGAGAAACATCAAATAATAATCGTGGCAACCTACCTAAACCGTGAGGGCAGCATCAGAAACATCGCCCTAAAAGAAATGGCTCTATCAAAAGCCAACACCGTCCTATCCTACCAAAAAGCACCCTACACAGCAGAACTCAACCTTGAAAAACACCCAACCTACATGCTGGGTACAGCTGAGCCGCCAAGCCCAAATATGTCCCTGACAAATTTCTTCTAAACTATTTTCCATAAAAGTACAAACATTAAAGCAATTTTTAATGCCAACAGAACGGCTTCCTAGGTCCCACTCAAGCCGCCTCTATCTAATGGAGGGTCGCATGATATAGCAACAAGGTTGTCTACTGGAGACCCAGTACAGCACGCTACAGTAACAGCGACAAAACAGAATTAATAAAAATAGTAACCCTAAAGGAGGGTTTACTGTAGTTTAGTAGAAGTTTCGGGCTTCTTTACGTTTCTCTGCTTCTTCATAGAAGCGCAGAACTTCGTCGATAATCTCGACGTTAGAGAGAAGCATACGACGGCAACAGTAGCGCTTAAGGCCAAGGCTGTCTAGTACGTCGCTTGCGTTTTCGCCGGTCTTGATTCGGCGTGTGAATTCGTCCCATCGGTCTCCAACCAACTTGCCGCAGGTGAAGCATCTTACGGGAATAATCACTATTTCTTTCTCTCCTTATCGGTATGATTTCTGTTCTTTAGCCCTTGCGCCTGCTCCGCCAACCTTCTTTGTCTCTTTTGTACGAGAGTCACCCGCAACCATTGTGCGATCATATTCGTTGAAGACAGTGCGTAGATGCGTGCTCTTGGTCCATTTGAGGATGCCGTTTGCGATTGCCATACGGGCTGCCTCTGCTTGACCCATATAGCCGCCACCGCTGGTTTTAACGTCCATGTCTAGCTGTGTCCAGACATCTCCGCCAGCTTGGAGGAGTGGCTCCATGATTTTTGCTTTTGCAATCTCTGGCGAGTATATTTCAACTGGAGTCATGTTTATGCGGACTTTGCCTGCGCCCTGCTTTATGATTGCTCGGGCTACAGCTGTTTTTCTTTTCCCACTTACTACGAGGACTTTCTTTGCTGGTGTTGTTGGCATAATTATTCCATCCTGTTTCTCCAGCCGATCTCTTTGGCGAGTTCGGCTAAGGTAAAGTGTGGCCCTTTCAAATCTGTTGATTGGGCGTCATCGAAAGAGATCATTTTTTTACCTGCAAACTCTGGGGGCACACCCATGAAGGCTTTTAGACGCTTATAGGCGGCTACGCCCTTAGGCTGCTTAAAGGGCAGCATACCGCGAACTGTTTTACGTAGGAAACGGTCGGGTCTACGGTAGTGAAATGGACCACGGGAGGGCGCACCTACTTCTAGGAATAGGTGTGCTTCAGCGATTTTGCTCTTTTTCTTACCGGAAAACACTGCCTTTTCAGCGTTAAGTATGATGACTTCTTCGCCGTTTAGGAGCAGTTTGGCGATTTTGCTGCACATGCGGCCTACAATTTGGCCTTCAGCGTTCACCAAGGTAACTGTGGATTTATTTGTTGTTTGTGCCATTTTATTTTCACCGGACGATTTTTACTTTAGAGCCCTTTGGATTTTGCGATAGGAGCTCTGGGATTGAGATTAGTTTTCCTTTTGATGCTTCAAGCTTGGCTTTTGCTGCGCCAGAAGCCTCGAAGGCGGCGACGGTTACAGTGTGATCTAGGGCGCCTGAAGCTAAAACTTTGCCTGGAACAACGACGACGTCTGCTTGCTCGGTGCATCGGTTGATGTTGCTGAGGTTTATGACGGTTCGTTGGCGGCGTGTGTGTGCAAGTGTGTCAGCTACGTCAGCCCAGATTGGAGCTTCTTGCTCTTTGCTGGTTTTACGTAGAAGACTGATAAGTTCGACTAGTTGTGGGTTGGTTGATTTTGTTTTTCTCATTGTTGTGTCGCCTTGATTTGTTCTTTAAACTCGTTTAATTGTTTACCTAACAGTTTAGTGGCTTCTTTGAGCACTCGCTCGGGTGGAAGCGCACCTGTAGATTCAACATTCATGATGAATTGGTTCTTTTCCCATTCGACCTTTATTGGGGAAGGCTTCTTTGGGCATGCTTCAACGCAGTCCATACATAAATTGCAGGCCAATAGGTCTCGGACGTCAACTTTGCCGTCTTTCACCGCATAGACCCGTTTGGGGCATATGTCCGCGCATTTTGTGCAGTCTTCACAGTTCTCTTCTGGAACCGTGATTTTTGGATAGTACTTGTATGTGCACATGGAAACTGGCTGCCACTTTGCGTGGGTTTTGCCTTTACCGAGCCGTGCGTAGGCTTCGAGCTTTAGCTTTTGGTTCTTGGCCAGTTTGATAATTGGGATTTTGTCTGATACCGGTAGAATTTCGGGGTTTTCAGAGACGATTTCGCCGCTGTATACGGTTCTTGTTCCGTCTTTTGCCTCAGCGTCAAGTGTTAGGGTTACTCGGCATTGGGGGCAGCCGAATTCGCTTTGGCATTCGCATTCCTCGGGCAGGTTGTATGCGTCAAGATCGGTGCGGAGCGGCGTTAAGCCGAGGCGATGTGCAATTATTTCGTCTTGTAGAATTGAGCTGTTTTCTATCATGACAACTTCTTCGATTGCCATGCAGGGGACTTCAGCAAGTGCTAAGCGACGCAGAGCATTCATTAGGGGAACGTCCGCGTCTTTTACGACTATACGGAGATTAGTATCGTTTTTTTCCAAGATTTCTATCTTCACTTGCTGGGACACTCCAATAAGGTTACTATAATTGCCGTTGCGGTCAATACGATATTTCGGTGCATTATTTGTATTTTTCGCCTTAACAAATTGGGGATAAGGAGAGTTAGACTCTTCTTCCTCTTCTGCCACCGGGGCGTCTTGTGCCGTCGTGTGGGACCGGGGTGACTTCTTCGATTCGTTCAATACGGAAGCCAAATCTTGCTAGGGCTCTGATTGCTGCTTGTGCACCGGGGCCAGGTGTTCGGGGTCCTGATCCGCCTGGTGCGCGGACTTTGATGTGGATTGCGGTGATGCCTTTGTCGCGGGCGATTTCTGCTGCGCCTGTTGCTGCACGCATGGCTGCATAGGGTGAGGATTCCATGCGGTCGGCTTTGACGAACATGCCGCCGGTTGTGCGTGCGATAGTTTCTGCGCCGGATATGTCGGTTATGTGGATTAGGGTGTTGTTGTAGGAGCTGTATATGTGGACGATTGCCCACTTGTCGTTACGTTTGCTGTTTGGGTTGATGCTCAAAATCTGCCGCCTCCGCGTCCGCCTCTTCGGCCTCTACCTTGCTGCCTTAGTTCGGGTTGTTTGGCAACTACTGTTAAGCCGACACGTAATGCGTGTTCCTGATTTGCTACCGGGCTATCAGCCGTGTATGCGATCTTTGCTTCTTCGTCTTTTTGTACGATGTAGCCTGGGATTGTTACTCTGCGACCATCGATGCTAACATGGCCGTGTGTGATTAGTTGACGCGCTTGGAAGCTTGTACGTGCTAAGCCTTTGCGGAAAACAATTGTTTGTAGCCTGCGTTCGAGTATGTCCTCGATGGTTAAGTCGAGTACATTGTCGAGTACTGCGGTTTCCTGTAGGATGCCTTTCTTTTTAAGTTGGCTGAGGAGTTCGTTTTCCATTTTTGCGCGTTCTTCGGTTGATTTGCTGATGAGTGAACGTGCGATGCCTCTGGCTTTGGATAGGGTGGTTTTGTGGCGCCAGAGTTCATGTTTGTTTCGTAAGCCATATTGTCCGAGGAGTTTAAGTTCTTCTTGGAGAACGTCTTTGCGCCATTGGAACCGTGGCGTCTCGAATTTCTTACGCTGCTTCTTTGGATCTCCCATGCTTATTTGCCTCCTTCAGCGCCAGGCTTTCCTTGGACGGCCTTTTTCTTAACTCCGAGAGATTTGCCTTGGCGTCCGGTGGTCTTGGTTCTTTGGCCCCTTACTTTCAGGCTGTATGCATGGCGGTATCCACGCCAGGACCTGATTTCTTTGGCTAAGTCAATATCTGTTTTAATTTTGAATGCTAAGTCTGCGCTTAGAACGTGTTGGTCTTTGCCGGTTTCTATGTCTTTTCGGCGGTTAAACATCCAGCCGGGTATGCCGTATCTTACGGGGTCCCGGATGACATCCTCAATTTTTGCGATGTCTGATTCAGTAATTAAGCCAACGCGCAGGTCTGGATTTACGCCTGCTTTTTTGATGACTGCGTTAGCAAGGCTATTGCTTATCCCTTTGACATGCGCGACTGCGTAGGAAGTCTTTAAGGTACCTTGAACGTCTGTACCCATGATACGAACAATATAGCGGTATTCCTGTGACATGCTGAATTTTCATCCGTTTTTTAACTTTGAAGCATATACGAAATGACTTGGTGTTTATTTAAACCTTCCCTAGACAAGGAACCCGTATATTTTAGCAAAAATACAATTAGCCAAACCTAATGGGCACAACATATGTACCAAGGACATATTATTTGAGGGCTAACAACCAAGATAAACAATCAGCCGATAAGCAATCCATCAACAGCACCGCTTTTCAATGCGCAAAGTTTCCATAGCCCCCCCTCGAATAAGCTGCTACAAGCGGTTTTCGACAAAGCTTTTCTTGAATCTAGCGCATATTTCTTTGCATGCGAGCTAAATCAAGAGAGTTCTTGGGAAAACAAAAAATCGCCTTGTCAGGAATACTTATATTTACAGTCTTTTTGGCGATGTTTTTTTCTTTGCGGTTTGATGCAGGGGGTGGGTTGTCTGAGTTTTTTGTGGGCGTTGAGGTTGCATACGGAAACTTTGAAGACCTAGAAGCCGTTGTCAACGAAGTCAAAGGCTACACTAACATAGTTGTTCTGGGGTTGCCGGAGGTTTCTATAAACCGAACTCTGCTTGATTTAAGCTGCAACTACATAATCGAAGCGGGTCTAAACTTTGTAGTGCTATTCACTAACCTCACCCAGTACAGTGGTTGGGAGGACTATACGCCAGCACAGTGGGTCTCAGACGCAAAGGCAAGGTATGGCGACAAGTTTGTAGCTGTTTATCGGTGGGACGAACCGGGCGGAGATCAGCTAGACCGTAGCCGCTATCAAGAGGTCACCAGTGCAGAAAGCCACAAAGAAGCCGCAGAAAAGTACGTTAGCGTTCTGAGCCCCGAGATAAGGTACTATCAGGATGCGGGGCAGCGTGTTTTAACGGCTGATTATGGCTTGTACTGGTTTGATTACCAAGCAGGCTACGATGCCGTCTTAGCTGAATTTGGATGGAACAATAGCCGACAACAGCAGATCGCGTTTGTTAGGGGTGCGGCACGGGCGTTTGAGAGGGATTGGGGCGCCATTATAACCTGGACCTACACCAACCATAGCGGTTCACCCTACCTACAAGACGGCGCCTCAATGTACAATGACCTACTACTTGCCTACAACAACGGCGCCAAGTTTGCCATCGTCTTTAACTATCCAGAGATACCCTCAGCCCAATATGGCATCCTAACCACCGAACACCTAGACACGCTGAAAACATTCTGGAATCACATACAAACCCACCCCCCAGCCAACAGGAACCATGAAAACGTCAAGACAGCCTATGTTTTGCCCGCCAACTATGGTTACAAGTTTGGAAGCGCAACTGACACCATCTGGGGACTCTGGGGCTCCGACAGCCTATCCGCAGGCATATATGGTGACGTCCAGAATCTGACTATGCAGTACGGCGCTGATTTTGACATAGTTTATGATGACCCCGCACGGATGCAAAAGTCGCGCTATGATCGGTTGATTTACTGGAACGGGACAGTAATTGGGAAGCTGTAACTTGGTGAATTAATGGCCTTGTTTTTTCTTTTTGTTTCTGGCACCTATAACAGTCAATAGTATGGCGATGCTAAGCGAGCCTATACATAGCCCAAGAAGCTGAACGGGGATATACAACAGCTCAAAGGGAGAGAGTGGGGAAGCAGATGATAACTAAGAATACCCCCGCCCAGCCAGCCAACAAATGAGACAGAAGCAAACATGACAATAAGGCCCACCCAGAACAAACGTTCCAAAAACTCGGGATAGCCCTAAATTCCTTTGTAATCCGTCGGTGGTTAACGAACAAGATAGTCTAAGTATCACAAAAGGTATTGCGGCAATCAACATAGAAACAACCCAAACAGCCATGCCATTCTTACTCCATTAGGGAACAGCAGTCGGCTGAGAAACTGAAGCAGCCATCACATAACTATTTGATGAGGGGTCAAAGGTGCATTGGATTTCGCTTAGATATGTCATGACAGCTATCTTAGCACCGTCTAGGCGTTCAATGCGAGGATAGAATGAGATACTACTAACGTTTGGGTTAACAGTGAAGAATACAGGCTGCGCTTGTTCTCCGTTTCCGTGAAAAGTGAATGGAATTTTTATCGCTGTTTCGTTTAGCTGTATATAGCCCTCATGCCCATTTGTTTGGAGCGTTGCATTTTTCGCATTGATGGTCATATAAAAGTGGACTTCTCTGGCACCTTCACTACGGCAGGTTACAAAGAAATGGTTTTGTTCTCCAACGTAGATGATGTTTTGGGTTTTTTGTATACTAAACGAGATAAAATTTGGCCCCAGAGATGCATTGTAGGCTTGATATGCTATTAGGCCGAATACAAGAAGGACAATAGTGTAAATTGCTACATTGCGTTTTCGGCGGTAAACCCTCAATGAAGGGTATTTCCAAAACACTGCTATCGCGACAATTACACAGATGCTCAACAGCATGATGTAGAGTTGAATTATGGGGTACGAGGCAGCGGTTGACATTTTGCCACTTCTATTACTTCTAGGGAAAGTGCAGTACTTAATGCAATGCTTTAGTGCAGAGTGTTCTCTTTTTAGCACAGCAAGAAAGAGCTGCCACTATGGTTCTTTTCGGAAATATAGAAGAATAATCAAGGCGACGACGATTACCGCAATTAGCAGGAGCATCATTGGTGGAAAATAGTAGAGGTTTGCCGCAGAAGGAACTTGGATCGGAGGAGGGGTTCCCGTGATAGGTAGCGGAGTTGGGCTCGGCGCAACTTGGGGTTGGTCTTGAGGCCAATACGGAATCACAGCCATTGCTATCAACAAAGCCAAAACAACCCCGAACAATGGAGCTAGCAGAGTCTTATAGTTCAATCTATCTGAACCTTACCATATTGAAGGCGCAGACGTTTATTTAATCGTATTTTTTAGAAAAAGTGTTCTAATTCTCGAACATCAAGCCCTGAGGAGTGAAAGGGATAGGTCTTAAATCTTTTAAAGTGTATTGTTGGCATTATGAACTCTGAGGTTACCGATGAATCAAAAGAAGTGCTAAAGGGTACGACTCTTGAAGTGTATCGGTTTCTCCTTAAAAGTCGCAAACCCGTCGGTACCCGCGAGTTACAGAGGGCGATGAATTTCAGCAGTTCTTCAGTTGCCACCTACCATCTTTCCAAGCTGGAGGATGCAGGGTTACTCAAAAGGGAAACAGGCGGATTCACAGTCAATAAATACCTACTGGAGAACAGTGTAAAGATTAGCCGATTCTTAGTTCCAAGATACTTCTTTTATACAATGTTTGCAGTCGCAGTTTTATTGATTGAATTAACGGTTCTTCGGCCGTCAGTGTTGTATCAGGCATATGTTTTTTCTTTGGTTGCTACGTCGGTCATTGTTGTGTTTCTCGCCTATGAGACAGTAAAGGTGTGGAAACGGGGTAACCTGTGATTAGCTACCGCCAGCCGTTAGCTTAGTACATATTAAAATTTTGCCAAAATACCCGAATCATAGGTTAAACCCATGGTTGGTTATATATAAGGGAGAGGGTAGGTCGCAAGAGCAACAGAACCCTCGCCATTACAGTTAAGCTTTCTTAATCGCTTCAAGGACGTTTAGGGCGGAGTTTATCCAGCGCAGATAAGTGTTTAGAGTAGCCCTTAACGCAACAGTGTCTTCGGCTTCAACAGTTAACCTCAAACACACACCATCCCTATTCAAGGTGACACATGATCGTCGAGTCGCCGGCGCCATTGCTTCGGGAGATAACGCGGATAGGAGTATATCGATTTGTTTTGCGTCGGTGAACTGCAAATTGACAGCGGTTGAGGTTCTAATTGACATAACGTACCCTAAGTATAGAATGAGTTAATAAAAATAGGTTAAAAGAAGAGAGGTTTACTCGGTGGTTTCTTCAGTTGCCTCTTCAGCGGCTTCAACTTCTTCGGCTTCCACTACTGGTACCTGCGCTTGGGCCGCTTCAACTTCTAGACCGCCTTTAGCTGCACGTTTTGCAACGGCGCCGAGTTTCGTGTGTGGAGTGTACGCTCCGCCAGAGAAGGTGTAGGCGCATTTGCCGCATACCCAGATGCCAACGCTTTCGCGTTTAACACGGACAAACCCGCATTGGGGGCATCTGTGTGGCTTTTTGAGTTCAGTTATGACTTTGACGTAGCGTTTTCTTACAGTGGAACCGTATCGAGGACCGAACCCTCGAGTTGGACCAACTTTTTTTGTCTTGGGCAACTATTTTCACCAGTTTAGTTTCTTTCTTAATTCGACTGCTTTGTCCAGAGCAATCTTTGAGGCATCTAAAATCTGTTGCGGTGAGAAAAAGCCTGACAGACCCTTCTGGATAGCACAGATGTTTCCGTCCTCATTAGATGCAAAGGTTATGCGCGAATCCATAACGGATTCCTCTTCCAATGCAGGGTCAACAACGAGTTTACCATTGATTTTGCCGATGGTGACTGTAACGGGGTGGCTCTTCATGGGTAGCGGTGTGTAGCCTTGCTTGATCTTTAGTTCGCCGTCTTTGATTTCATAGTTAGGCATTTTGGTGTTCATGAGCGCCGCCATAGCCGCGATTGCAGAAGCGTCAATTAGGTTGCCGTCATGGTTAAGGACATAGACATCGACAAACACAACAAAGACTTTTTTGCCTTCCTCGATGCACAGCTTCTCTGTATCAACAGCATGCGATTCTCTAATGCCTCGGTCAACAACACGAGCAAGTTCAATACTGTTTTCGTCAGGTGGACCTGGCTCAAAGTGGGGCGACGCAAGCGGTACAAGTTCCGCGTTAACAGTCATGACGCCCTCTTTTGGTGTGTCTGGGAAGGGTTCGCCTGTTTCGACTTTAACCCCGACAAGCACCTCGGTTTTGCCCAAAAGCACACGAGCTGAGCCCTCGGCTTTCTCTATGAGGCCTTGTTCGATTTTGATTTCGCGGGTATCAAGTAAGCCTCTACCATCCATACGTGTGCCTTTCTCTAGTAGGGCTTCGATTTGCTTTACTTTGACTTTAGTTACAAGTGATGACATTACTCTTCAGTCTCCTTCTCAGTTTCTTTAATAGCCATATATTTGGTCTTAAGTGCTTCTTTCTGCATTTGGTAGATCTTTTTGCAGCCATCCATAGCCATAGTGACTGCTTTCTCGAATTCAGCTGGAGAAAGAACACCATCCATCTGCAGTAACGTGATTGCGTTTAGATTAGGCATGTAAGCAACGGGGACATCGGCAGAGCCTAATTTGTCCTCGGCGTCGTAGAGGTCTAAGACGACTTGGTCCTCAACTTTGCCTGCGGCGCATGCCACAACTAAATCACGCATCGGAACACCCGCATCAGCAATAGCTAGAGCTGCAGCGGTAATGCTTGCGCAGCGGGTTCCGCCGTCTGCCTGTAAAACCTCCACAAAGACGTCGACGCCTGTGCGGGGGTAGAGTTCAAGGAATAGGGCTGGTTCAAGGGATTCTTTGATTACTTTGCTTAATTCAACTTCTCTGCGTGAGGGTGCGGGAGATTTGCGTTCTTGCACGCTAAAGGGCGCCATGTGATATCTGCATCTGAGCACCATGCGATCTGCTTGTGCGAGGTGCTTGGGGTGCATTTCTCTTGGGCCGTATGCTGCGGCTAAGATTTTGTTTTTGCCGTGTTCAATGTATGCTGATCCATCAGCGTTTGGAAGTACGCCGACCTGTAGTTTTAGGGGGCGAAGTTCATCCGCTTTTCTTCCGTCGCCGCGGATGCCTTTCTTGTCGATTAGTTTTTCAGTTTTTTCGTTCATTGTTGTATTTCCTCCAGTTGGGCTGGTGTTTTCTTTTCTTTCAATAACTGTGTGATGCGATCGGTTAAGCCGCTTGTGTGGGATTCTTCTTCAATTTTGCGGATTGCGCCGATGGCTATTGCTTCCTCTTCAGGGGTCTTGCCTGTGACTAGAACGACGCCGTTGAGTCCAAGGATGATTTGACAGTTGGTTTCCTGCTTAATCATAGATATCATCGAGCCCTTGCGTCCGATGATACGAGGAATCTTTGTTGGGGTTACTCTGAGGAGTTGGCCGCGAGTAATTTTTCCCAATCCTGGCTCGCCCACGGTTAATTGTGGGTCGTGTGCGCGGTCGTATGAGGCGATTTTGGCTACGATGAGGTCGCCTGTGTTTAGGACTGCTGATAACTCGTCGTTTTGGGGCTTAAAGGGCCTGCTAAGCACATCGGATGCGCGTAGCATGGCGGTGTAGGGGGATTTGATGTCGACGGTCCAGCCGTTGAAGCCTACTTCAGTAACTGTTCCGATTACTATGTCACCGACTTTTGGCACGTAAAATGCTCTAAGTGCCACCACGTTAACTTTTTTGTTATCGCTGTCTACGAGTCCAATTCTTTCGGCGAATATCTTGCCGTTTTCAATATACGTGTTTTCGCCAGGTAAGTAGTCGCCTTCTGCGAGTAATTCTCCGGGCGTTACGAGTTGTTTTTTTTCAAAGAATGTTGGCATAAAATCACCATTTTTCATATTACTTAGATTATTTTTGCTTCTCCGCTTCCCTTTGTGGCGTCGCCAAGCTTGTTTAGAAGCGAAGCATAGGCGCCTGCGGGTAATTCAAGTTCGCCGTACCAAGAGCCGTCGCCGCGCCATTCTTCACGTTTTATGGTGCCCAACGTTTTAACGGTGCCGTAGGCTCTGGAGGCGTATTGTGCGGGGATTTTTACTGCAACCTTGACCTGCTCGACTTTAAGCGGCAGGATAGGTCGTAAGAGTTTAACGATGTCTTTTGCTTGCTCCTCCACGGACTTGTATGGGTCTATGGAGTAACGGATTTGCTCCATGGCGTTTTCGATGCGCATGGGCGGATGAGGCAGGTTGGTTTTGGGGTCAACTGCCTGTCGAGCGATAAAGTCAATCACTTGCCGTTTTTTGTCCTCGACCATTTTTCTGCGTTGTTCAGTTGTGAGTTGAAGGGTGCCTTTTTTGAGGATTTCATCTGCGATTTTTAGGGTGTCTGTGGTTTTGAAGGCTTTTTTCATAGCCTCCTCTGAGACTCGGGTGCCCTTGTTAGCGTCAGAAAAAATGATGTCGGCGGCTAAAACCTCAGTTATCCCTGCGATTTTGCCGTTGCGGTAGTAGAGCGCTTTTGCTGGTTTTACGAGGATTTCAAAGTGTTCGTTTTCTCTGGTTAAGCGTGCGACTGTGAACTTTTCGCTCATCAGTTTGTCACTTGCTTTGGCCCAGCTCTTTGATGTATCCTTCGACTGTGTTGTCGTTTAGCATTTCCATTTTCTTTGTTGCTGCTGGGATGATTGCGATTTTGATTCTGGGTGGTAGCTGGCGTGCTTCGAGTGCTTTGACTAGGCATTTTACCGCTAATTTTATGGTGTTGTCAATGGTCATGTCGTCTTTGTATTCTTCTTTTAGGATGTTTAGTACGGTTTCGCGTCCTGCTCCCAAGGCGGTGGCTTTGTAGCCGCGGTATGTGCCGCTTGGGTGGGTTCCGAAGACGCGTGGACCGGTTTTGTCGACTCCGCCGAAGATTATGGATACGCCGAAGGGTCGGACACCTGCGTGTTGGGTGTACATTTGTTGGATGTCGCAGATGCGTTTGGTTACGACTTCTACGTCGATGGGTTCGTCGTATGTTAGTTTATTACTTTGAGCATAGATGCGTGCTTGATCGATTAGTATTCTGGCGTCGCTTGATAAGCCGACGATGGCTGCGCCGATGTGATCGTCGACGCGGAAGATTTTCCAGCTGTAGCCTGCTTCTTCGAGGACTTCAATGTTTTCTTCTGATCCTAGAACTAATCCTTCTGAGGTTTGGATGCCAAGTATGGTGGCCCCGCGATTTACGAGCTCCATCGCGTATTCGACTTGAAATAGTCGGCCATCAGGCGAGAATACAGTTATTGCACGGTCATATGCTCCAGGTGCTGCAAATACGGACATAATATGTTAACCTCATTATAGACTCTGTACTTTTTCACAGACTCATACAATAACTATACTAAAAACCTTCCTATAAAAGGAAAACCCAAAAGCTGCCGCTGGAATGGCGGTTTAGCACATTTTTAGGTACAAAATGGCAGGTTTGATAGCAACCCAACGCCTGCTAGGGACCCAGTGTGAAAGCTGGGAATTAATCGGTTTGTTGTTTTTGGTTCTGCAATTAGTCCGGCACCCAACAAATAAACAGCGTCTATTGCTCTGCCATAGACCCCCCCTTATATATAGAATCAACCAAGGGTTCAACAATGGCTTGTAAGTGCAAGACCTAACTAAACCTGAACGCCACATAAAAATGAATGAGGCCTATCTTTCATCTTTAGTGATGTGTTTCGAGCCTTAGAGTGTTAATTCTCAAGGCAGAGGCAAGTTAACGGTTTTAAGTCTCTTGCTGTAGAGCCATAGAGGATGGGATAACAGCCGCTAAAGCACCTAAGTTTTGCTGAATCTACCCATACCGTTCGAAGCAAAAGGGAGGGATTATTTGTTTACTCAATGAATTTTTTTGCATCTCTCTCCTAACTTTTGTCAAGGTATCTGTGCTAGGGCAGTTTGAGGGTTAATTCTTATATCCAAACCGCCCATATCAGCAGATGAGGGCATTATCTGAGTTGAGTAAAGAACCAGACTTGACCGTGCTCACCATAGGGCACAGTACACGCACCATAGAAGAATTCTTAGAACTCCTGCAAACCTATTCCGTCACCCTAGTTATCGACGTCCGCACAGCGCCGCACAGCCGCCACAACCCCCAATTCAACAAAGAAGCACTACCCAACACCCTCAAACGCTATAACATAAAATATGTGCATCTGCCCGAAATCGGCGGCCTACGTCACCCCAAAGCCAACAGCATCAACCTCGGCTTGAAAAATCCAAGTTTCCGGGGATACGCCGACTATATGCAAAGCAAAGAATTCACCGAAGCACTTCTGAAAATTGTTGCTTTGGCAAGGGAGAATCGGGTGGCGTTGATGTGTGCTGAGGCGTTGCCCTGGAAGTGCCACCGCAACCTGATTAGCGACGCATTGGTCGCCAGGCATATCCAAGTGCTGCATATAATCAGCAAGGATGGTACGGTGCGGCATGAGCTCAACGAGTTGGCACATGTAGAGGGCACAAAAGTGACATACCCGCTCTATAGTAAGGAGTCGCCGCAGAGGACGCTGGGCGATTTTGGTAGCGGTTGATTACTGCTTCTGTAGTTTGGCTATGAAGAAGCCATTGCAGTGGTGCAGGTGCGGGTAGAGGCGTTGGCACTGAGTTAAGCCTTTAAGTCCTGGTAGCCCAGCTTTTGGCTCAATCTCTACAAGACTGAACTCTGGGTGGGCTTGCAGGAAAGCTTCTATGACCCCCTCATTCTCCTCCACCGTAATGCTACAAGTAGAGTAAACTAAGGTGCCGCCAGCTTTGACTTTGTCAGCGCAGTTGTTAATCATTTTCAGCTGAATCGCACTCATGTTCTGGATGGATTTTGGGCTAAGACGCCATTTGGCCGAGGGCTGCTTAGCAAAGACGCCGCTGCTTGTGCAAGGCGGATCAAGAACCAAAAGGTCAGCTTGCCCAACTAAGGGGATGGAGACTCTTGCGTCTGCAACCAGTGACTCCGCATTTGTGACTTGCATGCGATGGGTTTCCTTTTGCCAGGTCTTCATGCGTTTGGCAGAGAAGTCGACGGAGGTTATTCTGCCTTGATTTTGCATAAGCTGGGCAAGGAAGGTGGTTTTGGCTCCCGGTGCGGCGCAGACATCAAAGACCACGCTGCCGGGCTTTGGGTTTGCGGCTTGAGTTGCAAAGCAACTAGCTTTGTCTTGCACATAGAAGAGGCCTGCCCTAAGAGCCTGCGAATTGTTCAATGGCTGTTTGGTTTCGAGGACTTTGTAGGTATACTTTAGGGGTTCAGCCTTTTCGAGCCTAATTCCTTCCGCGGATAGCTTAGGGAGGATTTCTTCTTCTGAGCCGGCCAGCGTGTTTATACGAATGTACGTCGGAGGCGGATTGAGGCTGCCCTGAAGGAACGCGACGGCTTCTTCTTTGCCAAAGTGGCTAAAGCAGTACTCCACAAACCAGGTTGGGTTGAAGGTTTGAAGGGCGATTTTCTCTGCTACCGGCGCCGCCTCGATTATGGGGCTAATTTTTCGGGTTAAAAGGAAGCCGAGGTAGGGCTCGATTTCCAGCATGGATTCCCAACCCAGGATGCTGCGTCCAAGGCTGGCAATGTTGCTAGCTTCTTTGAGGTTATATTTACCCCAGTTCTTGGTAACTCGGGTCTGGTAAACGTAGAGGCGCAGGAACGCCTGTAAGCCTTGATCGAACTCCTTTAGAGTTTTGGGCGAGACTACGTCATTTATGAGTTTGTCGATGAGGTTTTTGCGGCGGGTTGTCTCCACAACCAAGCCATAAGCTAAGCGCATGACCCCGGGGTTGTTGATGTTTAGCTGCTTAGTAGTGCGTAGCAGGGCGCTGCGCTCGTTTAGTCTGCGAATCTCCATCCAACTCAGGGTTTCTATGGCGATTGTCCAAGCTTCCCGCAACAATTTCGGTTCACAGTTCTAACAACGCGGTGCCCCTAATAAGCAATACAACCCAAAATGGAATGTTACTGCGTAATAACAGCCACATAGCTTTATGTCGAATTCAAATCTGCTAGAGTTTCATTGGCAAGCTCCGACAATGGAGGTGACATGTTTGTCAAGAAGGCGAAGAGAAGAGGACATGGAAACAAGCGCAAGAAAAGGGAAAATGACAGTTGAGGAAGCCGGTAGAAAAGGCGGCGCAAAAGGTGGGCCACGGGTCCGTGAACTCATAGAGGAAGGAAAAGAACACGAGCAAGAATAGTGTGTAACTGTTTGCCTGCACACAGCAAGTTAAGCCATTTTCCATTTTTATAATAACCAGTAGGAGTTAGAGGATGAGTCAGGTAGTTAAGCGAAGAAGCACCCCCACAACCAGAGCCGGACAGTACATGTGCGCTGAATGCGGAAGAATCTTCGATACCAAAAACGAAGTGGACGTTCACATCCACAAGAAGCATAAACCCCGCATGAAGTCGCTTCTAAACGGCTTAGAAGGCTACATCGCCGAATAAACCCCATTCGGTAGCTCTACAATCGGCAACTGGGTTAGTGGTTACTGTAAATCTTTATATCCCAAAGCCTAATAGAGAAGCGGAGACCCGCCTTGAAGTCACCGACGCCCAAAAGTCAGCGTAAACTCGTTTTAACCCACGACGTTGACTGGCCCTTAAACGGTCCGGGCAAGGCGCACGTTCTGGCAAGGCAAGACAGATTTACCCCAGACATCATCCAAAAAATGCAAGAGGGCAATTTTAACCCCTACTTTGGGGTACCAAGAATATGTGAAATCGAAGGGAAACACGGGATTCGCTCAACATTCTTCTTCCGCCCTATATATGATGATGGAAGCCCCGTAATGGAGTACTCAGAAACTCTCCGTGATCTTAGGGCACATGGCTGGGAGGTTGGGTTACACGCAAACAATACTGCCAACCAACAAGACGTAGACAAAGAGAAAAGCCTAATTGAGCAAGCCTTAGGTGCACCCATCGTGGGCTGCCGAATCCACTGTCTCAAAATCCAAGAAAACACCTACCCCAACTTTAAGGCAGCAAGCATCAAATACGACTCATCCATCTCATACGACAAACACACCATAACTCCTAGAAACACTGGTTGTTTTGAGCGGGACGGCGTTACTGTGTTTCCCATCACCTACATGGACGCCTACCTCTTCACCTACATGAAGCACACCGAGGAATCCATCGTGCCCTACATCGTAAAAACCGCCAAAGAACTCTACGAGGGCGGCGCGGAGTTGCTTACTTTGCTTTGGCATGACAATGCGGTGATGATGAAGGGAGGCAGAGTCTACCCGAAACTCGTCGAGGAACTCGCCGCTTTGGATATAACGTTTTTAACTGGAAGCCAAGCTTACCAGATAGTACAAGAACAGAAACGTGAGACGCAATGACAAACATACTTGTAACAGGCTCTGGCGGCTCCGGCGGCATTAGCTTCATCCGAGCCCTCAGACTCGCACAGCAACAGAAAAACATCCCCATCTACATCGCCTGCACCGACCACAACCCCCACCTCCTACGGTTCCCAGACACCGACACAAGATACCACTCACCCCGACACGACGACCCCACCTTCATCCCACTCCTACAAAAAATCATCCAAACCCACAAAATCGACTTCCTCCACCCTCACCCCTCAAGCGAAGCCCAAGTCGTCTCACAAAACCTGACCCAATTCAACAACGTAAAAACCTACCTACCTCAACCCAACGCCATCATGCCAGACAAACTATTCATCCACAACGCCCTACTGGCCAAAGGAGTCCGCGTCCCCAAAACCATCGAAGTAAGCAGCTTCCAAGATATAGAACAAGCATTCAGCCGGATTGGGGCGCCGCTTTGGATACGGGCGCGCCGTGGCGCAGGCGGCAGACTAGGCCTAAAAGTCTCCGACGCTCAGCAAGCGCGGCTTTGGGTTGAACTTAACGTTTCGCAGGGAAGAAGTAGAGTCAGCGATTTTGTAATCCAAGAGTTTCTGCCTGGCCGCGACTTGGCATGTGACTCGCTTTGGTATAAAGGTAAACTGGTGACGTCTTACTGTCGTGAACGCTTAGAGTACTTCCTCAAGCATATCTCGCTCTCGGGGGTAACGGGAACGCCAACCATCGCCCGCACCATAGTGGACCAGAAAATTAGCCGCATCGGAATAGAATCCGTTAAAGCACTTGACCTGCAGCCACATGGATTCTACTCTACCGACATCAAAGAAGACGCAGACGGCAACCCCGTAGTAACCGAAGTGGATGGCAAATGGCACACCACCGCACCACTATGGGGCTACGCGTTTGCCAAGGTATTTAACAAACCCGAACTCAACCTAGCCTACCAATACCTTAAACTGGCGCTCTTAGGCGAAACAGACGGCAAACTACCCACCTACGACCTATTCCCAGCCAATTATCTGCTGGTACGACAACTAGACGCCGGAGTAATTCTGGAGCATGAAGATAAAACATGGCAAGTAGCATAAACCCAAAAGTTGCGGCGGTTGCGCTTGACTTCGACGGCATAGTAGTCAACGTTGAGGTGAACTGGAAAGAAGCACTAAAGTTAGCATCAACATGCACTGGACAAGAGGTTAAGAGTCTCCTCACGTTTTATGAGCAATACTTTGGCACACCAGTTTTTGCACAAGCCAGCGCAGAAATTGAGAAAATGGAGATTGAAGCGCTAAAGAGGAGCCCACAGGTACCCTATATCGCAGGATTCCTCAAGGCAGTTAGACAGAAAAAAATCCCTATCTATATCGTCTCCATGCAAACTAAGCGGGTAATCCAAGGCTATCTTGAAGAGCATGGCTTAGCCGGCTTCATCAAGGAGGTTGTGGGTCGCGAACGGTTCCCAAGCAAACGAGCACAAGTCCAATACGTGATTTCGCAGATCGCGGGTGGTCAGGTGTTGTTTGTGGATGATTTGAAGCGGAACTTGGATAGCTGTAGGGATTTAGGTGTTATCTGCAGCTTTTTTCCTCGCAACCAAAACGCTAAAGATGCTAAAGAGTCATGGAACAGGCTTCTTGAACTCCTAAATTAACCCCTTTATTGTTTTGTTTTCGTCTCAGCGGTTTAAGCAGGTTATGCAGCAAACGTTTATAGTGCCTCATACTCATAGTGGATAAAAAGGGTTCAGAGAGAGGATGCCAAAACAGCAGAGTTTAGATAGTTTCTGGGGAACATCTAAACCACAGAAGGCACCTCCACCGGCACCAGCGCAGCCCAAAGAGGAAGAAAAACAACCGCAGCCCCCAACCGTAACTGCGGAACCTGCACCCCTAAAGAAGCGTGAACGCAAACCACACGCAAACCCCCCCGTTGCACCACCTAACCTGCCGCCGTCCTACTTTGTATCCGCAGGCTACGATGGCAAACTGAGGAAGGCGGTAATCAAGCTCTATGAGCCCCAAGCAGGAGAAATGTACTTCTGGTATGACAACACAGGGCATCTCCCCTACTGTTTAACAAGCATCGCTAAAGAGGAGATGGAGCTTTTTGAGCGGGTGAAAAATCACGAGGGCTTTGACCATTTTGAGACGGTCAAACGCTTTGACCCCTTAAACGACAAAGAAATAGAAGTCACCAAAATCGTCTGCAAAGACCCCCAGGCAGTCGGCGGACGCCCCGGAAGCTCAATTCGAGACATAATCCCCGAGGATTACAAAGGCATATTTGGGGTAAGCATGCAAGATGCAGGGGCAAAGATTTGGGAAGCCAGAATCAAATATTACCAGTCATACATTTTCGACCGCAAGCTCCAGCCGGGCATGATTTATGAAGTTAAAGACGGCAACCTCGTCGAGGCCGTCGATATCACGGCGTCAGAGAATCTGGCCAAAATCCGAGACACCTTCAAAGAATGCAGTGAAGAGGAACGCAGCTACGCCGAAATGTGGGCAAAGCTCCTCGAGTACCCTGCACCTCAGTTTAGACGAGCAGCCATAGACATAGAGGTCTATTCCCCCCTTGCTAATCGCGTTCCAGACGCCCGAGAAGGCGCTTGCCCAGTTATCGCCTGCTCAATTTATAGCAGCGATGGCGACAAAAAAGTCCTGGTGCTAAAACGGGAAGGCGTAAAAAGCGGCGACCCAAACCTAATCAGCGGATTAGAGATTGAGTTCTGTGAAACCGAAGAAGAACTAATCCGCAAAGTTTTCGGGATTCTAAACGATTTCCCCTTTATCTTAACCTTTAACGGCGACGACTTTGACCTACGATACCTCGCCCACCGCGCCTACAACTTAGGGCTACGAAGAAGCGAGATACCCATTGATATCGGCAAACGGGTCTGCACACTCCACTACGGGCTACATATCGACCTATACAAGTTCTTTTTCAACCGCTCCGTGCAGGTCTACGCTTATGGCGGCAAGTACAAGGATGTTAGCTTAGATGACGTCGGCTGCGCCCTTATTGGTACACCGAAACTTCATCTTGAGAAGGCGTTTGGCGAATTAGATTACAGCGAACTATCCGCCTATTGTCTGCGCGACTCAGAGATCACCTACAAACTGACCAGCCACGACAATGACGCAGCAATGAAGCTGCTGCTAGTTCTCACCAGAATCGCCTCCATGCCCATGGAGGACGTTAGCCGCCAGGGAGTGAGCCGCTGGATACGCAACTTTATGCAACGCGAACACCGCAACCGCGGCATGCTAATCCCCAACTCCGAAGACATCCTAACCAAAAAAGGCAAAACCAGCACCACCGCCGTCATCAAGGGCAAAAAATACAAAGGCGCAATAGTTGTTGAGCCTGTTCCCGGCGTACACTTTAATGTCTCCGTCATGGACTTCCCCAGCCTATACCCCTCCATCATCAAAGTCTGGAACCTTGGCTACCAGTCGATTTGCTGCAACCACCCCGGCTGCAAAAATAAAAAACCGATTCCTGACACCCAGCACTGGGTCTGCACCGAGCACCGCGCCCTCGAAAGCCTACTCATAGGCTCACTTCGAGACCTCCGTGTCAGATGGTACAAGAACAAAGCCAAAGACAAAACGCTACCCCCCGAACTGCGCAGCTGGTATAGCATCACCCAAGGCGCGCTTAAAGTAATTTTAAACGCAAGCTATGGCGTGTTTGGAGCCGACAGCTTTGACCTCTACTGCCCGCCAGTCGCAGAAGCCACCGCAGCCATCGGACGCTACAGCATCACCCAAATCTTAAACCACTGTAACACCGTAGGCATCCAGGTGCTCTACGGCGACACCGACAGCTTATTCCTCAAAAACCCAACTAAAGAGCAAATCGAAGACGTGGTCCACTATACAGAGCACGAATTAGGCATGGGCATCGACGTAGACAAAACCTACCGCTATGCCGTTTTTAGCAGCCGCAAAAAGAACTACCTCGGCGTACTCGAAGACGGCGCCGTAGACGTTAAAGGCTTAACAGGCAAAAAGAAGCACATACCCGTCTTCATAAAAGACGCCTTCAACCAGATGAAAGCCAAACTTGGACAAGTAAAGAACCCACAAGACTTCGAGAAAGCCAAAAAAGAAATCGCCGCCATCGTCCGCGAACGCTATAACACCCTCAAACGCAGAGAATGGGCAGACAACACCGATTTGGCATTTCACATGGTTTTAGGCGATGAGCTTGCAAGCTATACTAAAACAACGCCACAACACGTTAAAGCAGCCCGAATTCTACAGAACAATGGCAAAGAAATCCGCGCAGGCGACCAAATTAGCTTTGTAAAAGTCATCAAGTCCTCGTCGCGGGGAGGTTCAGCTGAAGACTACTCGGGCGTTAAACCAGTCGAGTTAGCTTCACGCAACGAGATAGACGTTGATAAGTACATCGCGTATTTGCAGGCAACCTTTGAGCAGGTCTTGGATGCGTTGGGTTTGAATTTTGATGAGATTATTGGTATGACGCGGCTTGCGAGTTTCCTAGGCGGATAAAGTCGCGGTCGTAAAAGAACGCATGTATTGTTAGCTTCCCACACCAGAAATGCATCGACTATCAACAGCTAAGCAATCTCTAAGCCCGATGGCCAGCCACTTTTTCGGTTTAGAGCATGCCTTCCATAGATAGTGCTTATTATTAACAAACGCAAACTAAGCTACTGAGAGAGACCTATGAGAAAACTCTTCAAAATAATCCTCAGCATATTCGTAATCATATTAGCGGTTTTCATTGCATTCACAGCAACAATAGCCCTCGACTTAGCAGGCACCCTTGCAACCGACACCCAGCCATTACCCCACGGCTAACCCATCGGACAAGCACTCATTATATACAGCCCCGCTTTATCGGGCGGAGCAAAGGATGTGGCGACAAAAATCGGCTACAACCTACAGGACAAGGGCTATAACGTAGTGTTAGCAGGCATCAAAAGCTCCGCTGCAGCCGACATCTCCGGATACGACTTAATCATTGTGGGGGGCCCAATCTATGCAGACACGCCGGCTAAAACAGTACAGGATTACCTTGCCAACCTGTCACCGACAGGAAACCAGAAAATCGGCGTCTTTGGATACGGCACGATAAGCGTTGACAACTCGGATTACTCTGCCGTGTTAAAACAAGTAGCCAACCTTTCAGAAGACAACAGCTTGACAGTTAATGCAGTTGTAAAAGTAGCTTCAGACGGCGATGTTGACGCACAATGCCAAGACTTCATTAACCGCTTAACAGCGTAACCCCTTCAGCACCGCCGCTTCCAGCGGCTACATTCTTCTTTTTCGTTCTAAGCATCGGAATAACGAACTCTACAATTAACAGGATAAGTATTATCGCAACTATCAGCGGTAGCCCCCAACTGTTGCTGCGCAGAAACAATGTAATGTGCCCAAACAGAGGGACACGCAACACCACCTTCCCCAGAACTAGGTCTTCGGGGACACCTTGCCCGGTATGCCAAATCGAGTTAGAATCATACTCCCCAGACGAAACCGGAGCGGGCCAAGGATGTCCATTGCCGTCGCCCTTTGTTTGGAAATACCACACACCGTTCTCCTGATATTTGGAGACTACGCGATGGACGATGGGGGTGGCGGCGGGATTAGTGGGGTTAAGGTAAACAATTATGTCGCTGTTAGGATAATCCGCATTTATTGCTTCTGCGTCTATACCTTGGATGATTATGATGTCACCAACATGCAGGGTTTGCTCAAAGATGTCACTCAACCCATCACATGCACCGCCATAGGGAACACACATGCTTCCCGACTCGACCACGCGGATTGGAACTTCAGCGTTCAACGCGAAGCTTAAACCAAAAAAGAAGCCAAGAACCACAACAACGATTACTGCAACTGCAGCTATTGACTTAATGTATTCGCTGCGGTTCATTTTTTGGTTCTTGCTCAAAACTATCGCCTGAACAGATAGAGGAATACAAAACAAGCCTAATAAAGACGCAACCTTTCATCAAACAAAGGTCAATTATGGCATCTTAAGCTGCGGCAGCCTCTTTTTCCTTCTTGTATCTAAGAGGAACACTAAACCAAAAGTCGCCAACACCAACCCTAAAGCTGCATAGTGCATCTGTGTCACCAGCCCCGGGTAAGCAGTATCCATATAGAGGTTAAGCGGGTAATACACAACCGAGTCAATGCCAAACGAAGCATAAGTAACCCAACCGTTTAGAAACACCACACTCTCAACCAATGAACCCACTATTAGTGCAAAACCAACCGCAACTAAAGCAACCTTTTTCCAATGCGCCCTCCACTTCCACTCTGCACCGCCAAGAACAGCCGCGCCTTTATCTGCAAGTGAAGCGGCAAGCAAACAGAAAAACGGCAACGCCATGTAGGTATACTTAAAAACGCTCACATAAGGAACCGTCAAATGCAAACCCAACACCATAACCGAACTCAATGACGCAATAACCCCAATGGCGGCAAGGCAAATAAGGTCCATGCGCAGAAAATCCGCTAACCGCCTGCGATAAACAAACGCGAAGGCGACAGAAACCGCGACGGCGCCATAAAGGAAGTAGCCTGCGGTTTTGGAGAGAACAATCGGAAGGAAAAACACGTTGGGGTCTGTGATTGGTGGGGATACGAAGTCTGTGTTGAAGTATACGCCTAAAAAGTTCTGATGAGTCAACGCGGAGTGCCCATACCAGATGACCTGTGTAACTATTATGGGTAGGGCGAATGCGAGGAGCTTTCTGTTTGAAGGCATAAAGACGCCGCGTTTCTTTTCTACCCACTGAATGAGTAGCAGCGGAGGCAGGGCAAACACACAGTAAAGCTTGGTTAACATCGCCAAAGCAAACACACCACCCGCAACGCCCATAAGTCTATCTGAATTGCGCCTAACCGCCAAAACCCCGACGACTAAAAAGAGTAAACTCCAAAAAATCGACTGATTATCAATCAGAAAAATCCTAGACATATAGACATGCCAAGGAATTAACCCAAAAAGCGCAGACGCAACCAACCCTGTCCGTTTACCATAAAGCAAAACCCCCAGAACATAGACTAACCCAACGTCGGCAACACCCCAGAGGGTCGTAAACAAGACCGCATTGCTGTAGGATTGGCCGAAGACCTGGAAGAAGCCAGCGGAGGTGTAGAAGCCAAGGGGCGGCTGGTTAATCAGGTGCCCTGTCCAGATAATGGGGTAGCCGCTACTGGTGATGTTTGTGGCTGCTTCGTATTCTAGTTGGGCGTCCCAGTTAGTGTAGGTTGCCATGGAGACGGCGACAAGGAAGCTAGCAATCAGTATTGCGATCAGGGGGTAATGTTGGGTTATTAGTTGCTGTATGGTTTTGGGGTTCACCTTTGCTTTCTTCCCTGTGACTTTTACGGTGTAAGTATTAATTTACTAACTGTAAAAGTAATTAAACAGTTGTAACTATGGTTAGCTGAGGCTAAGTAATATGGAAGCATCAAGCCACTCAATCACAAAGTATGCATTAGCTGCATGGGCAGTAATCAACATCCTACTGATGGCCATGATACTATTAAGCGGCGATGTGGAGGACCTAAATAACTACATAGAAATCGCGCTTTGGACACTCACGGTTCCAGCTGTGCTTTCAGGCAAAAAATGGGGCATAGCGTTTGTCATTTTCACCCTAGTTTATACGCTAAGCACCAGCGTAGGCATAATCATTTACTATCAGGTTTGGCTAAACGCCATTCGGGTCGCGATTAACCTGCCAGCTGCCATTTACCTCTTTAAAGTACTTATTGAAGGTAAATTCAGATAAACCTACGCCAAATCAGCTCCCTTCCTTATTTTTAGTTAGAAATTGGGCTTGGAAAGACCCATCTTCTTTGAAGGGCAAATAAACAAATCACGACCACTTGTACAGAAGCAATAAGCAAACGCTGAAAACAGTTAAATCGCCTCAAATTTCAGCGCTTTTCCCAAAAAAGGCAACCATAAAATTGAAGATTCCAGTTAAAGCCACCACTAACCATAAAAGCATGGACATAAATGATTCAGTGAGGCTTTAGTACCCCAAATGTCAATGAGAGACCCAGTCTGTGGCGCAGTGCTCGACGAGAACACTGCCAAGTTTAAAATTTCCTACGAAGGAGACACCTACCATTTCTGCAGCTTAGTCTGCAAGAAACGGTTTAAGCGTCAACCCACCAAATTCATAAAGTAACCATCCTCAACCAAACGAGGAAGGGCTACCTGTTGCTTAGACTCTCCAACCAGCCTTAGCTAACTCGCCGCCCAACAAACCCCCAAAAGGGGAGTTAGAGTTTTTCTGAAGGAGAAATATCCATCAGCACTAAACCCGAAACCAGTTTAGGATAAAAGTCGGTGCTCTTCTCAGGCAAAACCTCATGCTGCACCGCAACTTCAGCAACCGTCTCTGCCTTAATCGGGTTCACCAAAAAAGCGATACTGGCTTCACCGCGATCCACTTTAGTAATTGCGTCTTTAGTCAAGCGCTCATACAGTATGGTGTCATCTATGGTTAATTGACCGGTTTTTAGCACCTGCTTAAACACGATGTCGCGAAGGATAACCACGTCGAAAACTTTGGTCTCCTTAGACACCGTTTTTTCCACGTACTCGTAGACTGCATCGTCATGTTTGAGGATTAAACCGCAAGCTTTCTTGCCGTCATAGACGCAAAAGGCATGTTCCCCAACATGGCTGGCCAAAAAAGCCTCCAAAGCACCGATGCTTGGCTCAAGCGACACCACGTCAAAGAAGCATTTCAGCCCATCCATTACGTCGGGGGTAAGCTTATGCTGCTTAAGTAACCGATGAGTCGGAAGCACCACCAGCCCCTTCTCTTGAACTGGAACCAAATAGCACATATAATAATTGAAAGCTTGATCCTCACTCCAGTTGCCCCTAGCCCGCATCTCATCACGGTATAGAATCGCGCTTTCATAGCGGTGGTGACCATCATTTATGACCACAACCTTGGGTGCAAGCAGTGCCCGCAGTTCTTCAACCTTTGCAGGATCGGATATCTTCCAAACCGTGTGCTTAACGCCTAACGAGTCCGTGGCTTCAATCACAGGCGCAGACTTTGCGACCTCCGCCATGTAAGTGATAGTTTTCTCCTCTGGATCCTGATACATCAAAAAGACAGGCTCAAGGTCTTTTTGCACCGTCCGAAGCATATTTAAGCGGTCTGCTTTGGGCGCCTTAAAGGTCGCTTCATGCGGAAAAACCACATTCTCACTGTAAGGGTGAAGTTTAACGGCGGCTATGATGCCGGTTCGAGCTATGCGTTTACCGTTTAGGGTGAATTCTTGGCGGGAAATGAAGAACGCGGGCTGGGCTTCTTTGGCCATAACGCCCTCCTTTAGCCACAGGTTTATCCTCTGGTTAGCCACGTTGTACTTATCTTGCTCCACTGGCAAAATCAAGCGACAAAAATTGTAGGGCGAGCGCTCATAGTACTGTTTCTGCATTTCGGCATCTATTTTGTCGTAGGGTTGGGTTATGAGGTCCTCGGCGGGGCCAGCTTTTGGTGTGTAAGTTATGGCTTTGAAAGGGCGAATATCAACCAATCAGATGTCAACTCACAGCTTCAGTTTTTCAAGCGCATCTATAACGTTATTGGCTATTTGTATGCTTGCCCGATGTTGCGCCTCATGAGTTTGAGCACCCATATGCGGCGTAGCAATCACGTTTGGGAGCGTGAGCAGCTTGTTATTCTTAGGCGGCTCCTCCTCAAAGACATCAAGCGCTGCACCTGCAACTTTGCCGCTAACCAACGCTTCATAGAGCGCATCTTGATCAATGACGCCTCCGCGGCTACAGTCGATTATGCGTACTCCCTGCTTCATCAACTGGAATTCCTTGGCGGAAAGCAGATGACGCGTTTTGGGCGTTAAGGGGACATGGATGGTTATGAAGTCTGCCTGCGGCAACATGTCTGCAAGGGGCACAAACCGATCATAGACACATTCCTCAACTGCAATAACCTTCATGCCTAACGCCAGCGCCAAGCGTTCGACGTCTTTGCCGATGTAGCCGCAGCCGATGACACCCAGCATCTTGCCGTTGAGTTCGGTACCCATGAGTTTTTCTTTTTCCCATTTGCCCTCCCGTAGAGAGGTTGTGCCCTGAACGATGTTGCGTGCAAGTGCAATCATGTGACCGATGGTTAGTTCTGAGACGCTAATGTATGAAATATGCGGAGTATTGACTATTGTGATGCCTAACTGTTTGGCTCGCTCATAGTCGATGTTGTCTAAGCCTTCGCCTGCTCGGCCGATAACTCGGAGCTTTTTTGCGTTCTCTAAAAGCTCGCCTCTAACTTTGGTTGCGCTGCGGACAATTAAAACGTCGTATTCTCCGATGATTTTGGGAAGGTCAGGTTTAGGAATATCCCAACCCTCCGTGACCTCATAGCCTTGTTCTCTAAGAATCTTTATGCCTTCGTCAGCGATTCTGTCGCTAACAAGGATTTTTACGGTCACTTCAATCCCCAAATCTCATCTATACTAGCAAGTACGTCTTTGATGCCGTCTAGGTTCCATTCGCCCATGTGGCCGATGCGGAAGGTTTTATCCTTAAGTTTACCGTAACCCGCAGAAATCAAGTAGCCCTTTTCCTCAGCAAGCCTTTTGCTCATTGCGTTAACGTCTTTGCCGTTGCTGTTTATGCAGCTAACAGTGATGGATTCATATCCTGCCTCGGGGAACATGCTGAAGTGCTTCTTTGCCCACGCCTGAGTATACTGCGCCATGTCGAGGTGGCGCTGGTAGACTTTATCGTAGGTTTCCTCCAGTAGAAGGTCCATGCGTTTGTTGAGTGCATAGAGTAAGCTAACGTTTGGCGTGAAGGGTGTTTGATGTTTCTTTTCGAACTCGAACATGTCAACTAGATCGGTGTAGGCGCCTCGGTTAGGAACGGTTTTAGCGCGTTCGATTGCGCGATCAGAGACTAGCGCTACTGCTAAGCCGGGGGGTAGTGCGAAGCATTTCTGTGTGCTGCCAAACACGATGTCGCAGTTGAGTTCATTGGGCAGCGTTTTGTCGCCTGCCATAGACGAGACCGCGTCCACGGCAAAGATTATGCCGGGATATTCTTTTTTGACCATTTTGCCGATTTCGGCGATTGGACTTCTTACACCCGTGCTGGTTTCGTTGTGGCAAACAGTTAAGGTGTCGTATTTGCCGGTGGCGAGTTTCTCGGCGACCATCTCGGGTTTGATTGCTTTGCCCATTTCTACTTCTAGTATGTCGGTTTGTTTGCCGCATGAGATGAGGGTTTGTGCGCAGCGTTGGCTAAAGGCGCCGTTGACGCATGCGAGTGCTTTTTCTTTTACTATGCTTCGGCCGATTATGTCAAACCATAGCGTTCCGGAGCCTGTGGTAACGGTGGGTTTGTAATCGGCGGGTAACTGGAAGAATTTGGCGATTTTATCGGTGATTCCGCCGTATAATGTTGAGAACTCTTTTTCTCTGTGCCCGATTAAATATTGGTTTTGTTCACTGAGTACTTCTTTACTTACTTCTGTTGGACCGGGAATCAAGAGTTTTTTATGCATACGTTTGTCCTTCAGTCAGAGAAGGTTGATTTTGAAAATATAAGGCTTATGCGCATAATACAACACCTTTCAGGCATATACATCCCCATAAACGTATAGGGTGTAGCAGCAGTTCTCCCTACTATGCCGCTCCTCTATCGGGCACTCGCCAGATGCTGTCTATGTTCTTATGCATTTTTGCTGTTGCTTTGCCGAGGGACCCCCTCCCTTATATATAGAACCAACCACAGGTTGAACTCTGGTTTGGAAACCACCCTGCAGAACCTACCTAAACACTACCAGATGTATCGTTGCTGTTCTTATACTAAAACTGTGGTAGCGGTTCATTTAGCACCTTTCTGTCAAAAGAAAAGCAGGCAAATAAACATGAACGGATAAAAACTAAAAACAGCTGCCAGCAGGATTCTATTGATTACTGTTGCAAACCTTTTAGGGCGTGTTTAGCCCGCAACTAGCACACGACTTATACTAATTTAGGGACTGCCTGATGAATCCTCCGCCATACACCCAACACTCCGAAGATGGTGCTGCAGCTTTAGGCTCAGACACCCAAAGGGGTACAGAGCAAGAGGCATGTAAGTATGGCAAGAACACGGTGGTTCAGGAACCCAAAATCCGCCTCTTAGACATTCTTAAGAAGAAAACCACTGAGCCCATGACTCTTCTGCTGCTCTTTATAGGCGTGCTCTACAGTGCTTTGGGCATAGTTACTGGTGACGGATTAACTGCCATAGCTACAGTCGCAATGGTGTTTGTTCTTTTGGTGCTGGTTAACGTCTGGAATGAGTACCGCACTAACCGGGCCATCTCGGCTCTGCATCGGCTGGTACCACAAACGTCAACAATTCTAAGGAGCGAGCAGCTCCGAGAACCTATCGCTATGAAGCATCTGCCAAGAACCCTGGTTTGGATGGCAGTATTCCTTGCTATACTGATTCCCCTGCTAGGTTACATTCGAGGCTTACCGGGACTTCAAGATTACCCCGCCGGTGCAGTGCTTTATGGTCTTGCTTTAGCGTTTGCCTTTGTTCCTAGAGAGCTACCGCTAATCATCGCTACGGCTCTTGGGATAGGTAGCTTGGCATTGTCATGCAAAGGCGCCATCGTAAAGCGGATGAATGCAGCAGAAAACTTGGGCAATGTAAGCATCATCGCCACCGACATAGCAGGCATTTTAACAGAGGACAAGCTGCGTGTTGAGCACCTCTACTTTGACGGTACCATACATGCTTCGAGGGAGTTTGGGGAGAACGAGAAATCCGCCCTACGCACAGGGTTTTTAGCAAGTGACACCCCCGACAACCAACTCTCTAACTCGATGGCTAAGGCCATTTTGGAGCGGCTCAAACAGGTGGGCATAGACAAGACTGCAGTAACAAGCAACTGGATTCTCAAAGACGAACTACGCTTAGACAATAAACAAAAACTAGTCACATACATTTACCAGTACGGCAACTCAACTGTTGCCTTAACGAGCGGCGAACCCGAAAAGCTACTGGCAACATCAAACCGCATACTCCTAGAAGGCCAAGAAACACCCCTAACCGACGAGCTACGGGCGGAAGCCTCTAGGGCGGCGGCACGGATGGCACATGCGGGCGAGCGTCTTTTAGCATTCGGCTACCGCCGACTACACCCAGACGAGTCGGTCGATGAGGCTGAAAGGGAGATTGTGTTTGTCGGCATCATCGGCTTCATAGACCCTCCCCGCCTAGGGGTACCAAGCGCCATCCGCAACTGCCAAAAAGCGGGCATACGCATCCTATTGATTACCGGCGAGCACCCCCAAACCGCCAAAACCCTTGCAGGTCAAATCGGAATCCCTAATACCCATGTCTTGAGTGCCGAGGAAATGGCAACCATGCCCGATGAAGTCCTAAAAGAAGCCCTCAAGATTACCCCTGTTTTCGCTAACATTGCTCCGGGGGATAAGCTGCGCATAATTCAGCTTCTAAGAGCAACGGGCGAGACCGTTGCAGTAACCGGCACCGACATAGACGACGTACCCGCACTTAAAAAAGCGCACATTGGCATCGCTATGGGCACCAATGGGGCTGATGTTAGGGAAGCTGCAGACATAGTTTTAGTGGATGATAATTTGGCCGCCATCGAAAACGCAATAAGTGAGTGCCGAAGGTTCAACGGTAACATTCGTAAGGGCATCCGGTTTTACCTTGCCAGTAAAGCCGCTTTGGCACTGACTTTTATGGTTCCGGTCTTGTTGGGTGTTCCTTTGCCGTTTGCGCCCATCCAGGTCTTGGTGCTTGTGTTGTTTGTGGATTTAGTTGCATCTGTACTCTTTGTTGGGGAACCTCAGGAGAGAGGCGCAATGAACAAGCCGCAGGCGCCTTACGCAACCTTCATGGATGAACGCATGCTTCGGTCGCTCTTGATAGGCGCATTAAGCCTAACTCTAGCCGTCACCGCCACCTACCTATTCACCTACTACTCAACTGCCGAAATAACCCATGCCCGAACCGTCGCTTTCGCCACTTTGCTGTTTAGCCAGGTCTTTTTGGCGCTAAACCTCCGAACCGGAAACACTCCGCTGTTCAAACATGGCATCCTAACAAACAGGATTATGCTGCTATGGGGTTTGCTGGCGGTTTTCTTGTTAGCTGTTGGTACCTCTCTGTCCGCTACTCAGGCTGCCCTCCAAATCACGAGTTTGGGTGCTTCGGATTGGGTGCTGGTGGTTGGGGTGTCGTTTTTGGCGACATTTTGGATTGAACTAAAGAAGGTACTATCAGGTAAAGTCTAGGTTACCCTTTTGATTAATTTTATTTAGCAGCTTATTCATAGATGGGTTAGCATGGCAGGGGTGCTGTGGTGGGAAGTCTGGGGGAGAAACCAGTTGCCGCTAACTATACCATTGATGTAATCCGCTTCATCGCTATTTTCATGGTTATCCTGCTTCATAGCTCTGGGTTTCCTTACCGCTTCTTGAACCCCGCAGTTACAGGTATGGATGTTGTTAATTGGCTATCAACCACCACCTATGCCGCTGCAGGGCTTTTAGGGGTCCCCCTATTTGTCATGTTAACCGGTGTGCTGCTGCTTGACCCCAATCGAGAAGAGGAGCCGCTTAAGGTATTCTACAAGAAGCGGCTAGACCGTATTGGGTTGCCCTTCATCTTTTGGACAGTAATCTACTTTGCATGGACTTTTGGGGTGCTGGGACAGCCCCTCACGCTCATGAGTATGGTGCAGGGACTTGCAAGCGGTGCATACACTCACCTCTGGTACCTCTACCTGCTCATGGGGCTGTATGCTTTAACTCCTGTGCTCCGTGTGCTGGTTAGGCATTTAGACCGCAAACTCTACCTGTACCTGCTGATTATATGGTTCGCCGGCACCACCCTAACGCCTGCCATCCATGTGTTTTTGCCCCAACTCAACTATTATCCCTACCCATTTATTCTCATAGACTGGGTCGGTTACTATCTCTTAGGCCTATATCTGCTGCAAACCAGCATGCCAAAACTCAGAGCGCTCCTTCTAATGCTAGGCGGCTTGCTGGGAACCGTCGCAAGTAGCTGGCTGCTTACGAGTATCTTGGGTGAGCAGTACACGGGGTTCTTCCATAGCTACGTCAGCCCCACCATCATACTGGCAAGCGCCGCTCTGTTTTTTGCGTTAATCTCGCTAGACTTCAACAGCCTGGGCAACCGCAAAATCCTCGGTGGAATCATACAGTGGGTAAGCCAAAACACGCTCCCCATCTACCTAATACACATGATAATACTAGTCACGTTGGTTTCCAATGGAGTGTTTGGTTTCTGGGTGAACTCGATAACCGACATAGTCCTGATTGATGTGCCCATTTTTGCGGTAATCGTGTTTACCCTATCTGCGGGGATTGTGTTTGTGTTAAAGAAAGTTCCGAGCCTTGCAAAACTACTCGGCTAAAGCGCACAAAACCCGCAGACGAGTTTGGAAACAAGAAGTGGGTTGGCGGGTTAGCCTAGGCATCTTCTAAGCTTGGCTGATTCCACCAGCGCCGCCTTTGCCTCTGCATCTTGCTTCTGCAGGAATGAGAGCAAAAAGTTGTTTGAAAAGTTCTCGTGTCGTCTCTGGGAGAATCCTCGGGGGCCCAGCTTGATGTTTAGCTTCTGCTCGGCGGCGTTTAGGTCCTCGATTAAGCTTGCAAGGGCGTCTTTTAGTTGGTCTTCACTCATGCCTGACCGTTTAGCTGTGATTTGACTCAACTCGGTGAGCATGTTTATGTTGTTTAAGGAGACATATTCGCCGACTACTTTGAAGTCATGCTGCATTTTTATGTAGTTCTTGGTGAGGGTTTGCCATTCCTGTTCGCTTAGCTGGTTTAGTGCTTTAAGGCCGATGAATTCGGGTGGGATACCGACGCTGTAGAGTGCGCTGGCAAAGCTGATGGCCCTTGGCAGGCATACCCCTGCGACGCATCGGCTGTAGCCGAAGAGTCCGATGTGGAGTTTTCTTGTGCGTCTTGCTGGAACGTAGGCTGCGACTGCGTTGATGAAGGGGGCCATGATTTCGATTTGGTGTTCGTATTCTTTTCTGCACTTTGAGAGAATGCCGCGGAGAACGGATTCTTCTTCGGGGTCGATGAATTCGGGGACCCCGTTGGGTAGGCGTTGGTTGAGGGTTTGGATGCCTTCTTTGACTTGGTCTGCGGGGTAATCGTATCTGAAGGCGGATTGGATGGTGACTGTGGATAGGCCCTGGTATTCTTGTAAGAAGTTGTCGATGTTATCTGGCGAGAGGTGGCCTCGGAAGGGTTTTGAGCCCACCCCAAGGATTGGATGTATCGCTGTGTGTTCAGTCTGTTTTTCGAGTTTTTTGAGTTTGCTTAATGCGATTTTTGAGAGCAGCACCGCGCAGATATGACCGTAGTTTAGGGCGGGGTCTGAGCGGGCGACGAAGATGCGTTGCTGTTTGGGCTTCACTGCCTTGATGTATGGCGCAATGATTTGGTCTACGTTTAGGATGCTGTCAAAGTCTTCCACAAGCGGGATTACTTTGATGGCTTTGGGCATAAAGTGACCCATCCAGTCTTTGACGGTGGTTTGCTCGTAGAGTTTGGCGTCTTCTGCTTCAACTATGGCTTTTTTGTAATAGTTGTATAGCATGATGATTTCTTTAGCGTCGGTAGTCATGGGCAAGATGACTTCAAAGAGGGGCGAAACCTCCCGCTTGTAAACCAACGTCGCCACATCATAGGCCACGGGGATATTCTGTAGAGTCTCAACAATGATCTTCTTCTCGGCACCTTCAATCTTTGGGTTGGGAACACGATATGTTAGGAAGAGATCTTCGCCGATTGTGTGGCTTGCAAAGTAATCCCAGTACTTCTGGAGCAGCTTTCGAACCACGCGGGTGTCAGCGTCTTTGCCTTCAGAGTCCCACATGACTTCCTGGCAGCCTAGACTGCTGTATGCATAGAAGGCTTCCAAGACCTCTGCGTTGCCCCCGATTACTTCGTCTCGGCTCCAGTCTGGTGTAACTGCGTTGTCTGGATGCTGGGTAGACATGGTTCTTGGAATGATTCGGTTTTCTTCGCTGCTGCTCATAACCTTCATCTCAAAGTTACGCTTAGCCTTGGGGGATATAAACGCTTTATTTTAATTCTAAAATCAAACCATGCAAAGCACAAAAGAATAATGATAGAATAACCGTCGAGAAATGGTGAAAAGGCGCTAGTACTTCTCCATTGAACTAGCCCAGTTATGTCCACAGTTTTTGCAGCTTACTTTTTGGGCCACGATTGGCCGCGTTTCTGATTAACGTTAGGAACAGAGTAATGCATCTGCATCCAGAGCCATTTTCCGTTGCGTTTCTCCATAACTCCCGTTAAGCGCCCAGCCAACTGCAGGGCTTTTTCCTTTACTGTATAGTTAAAGGTTAAATCTGAACTAAGCCAAGCGACATTCCCCGAGACTGAGACGCTGAAATCCTTCACGTCGATGGCGGTGATGTTGGCTTGCTCCCAATCCCTTGTTAGACTCTCAACAAATTTTTCTACACCAACACTTTTCTCATCCTTACCTGACCCAATCATTACTATATCGGGGTCGCTTGCCCAGCAGTTAAGGACGCCTTGGGTGTCTTTCTTTTTGTACGCCTCAAACATTTCTTTAAAAGCCTGTATAACTCCCTTTTGGGTTGCTTGGTCTGCTTTCATCTGTACCCACCAAGGAAGCGTTAGGGTGTCTTAGAATTTATGGTTTTTCCAAATCCACCAACCACTTCAACCCTGTAAGCTACCTAACAGTGCTTCAACCTCAGCTTTGCTTATGCCCCTAAAGAGCAGCACTTTCTGCTTAGAAGTCAACCCAGAAACAATCTCCACACGCAACCCCAAAAGCTTCCCCATCTCCTTCATAATCTCCTTATTCACCTTGCCCTTGACGGGTTCCTCCGTGGAGTAAACAATGACTTCAGTGCCGTCAAATTCTATCTTGAACTTTGGGGAGTTGGGTTTTACAAAAACTGTGAGGTTGGCGCCGTCTTTGGTTTCGACGACGCTCATGGAGTTATACACTCGGAGTCGCAGGCATCCGTGCTCTTCTTGCTGCCTGCCTGTAGCGCCCAACTGAATTTGCTGCGCAGGGTCTTGGGATAGAACTTTTCAACGTCAAACTTGACTTTCTTAGCCCACTTAACGTATGCCCGTGGGTCAATGTAGCTCTTAAGCGAGGTGCCCAAGTTGTATTCGCGGGTAAGCTTAGCCAATTCCAAATCAAGTTTGGCTTTCTCAATGCGGCCTTCCAGCGACTCAATTTTTTTGCCCTCTTTTTTCTTAACTTTGAGCTGTTCTTCCAGTTCCTTTAGTTTCCGCTCCTTCTCCGCTATGCGCTGGTCATAGGTGGGTGGGATTTTGCGTTTGTGGTTAGCGACTTCTGCTACTTTGAGGTTAGCCATTTTGGCTGCAAAGTTCTTTTTGTAGTCGGGATCGTTTTTGGTTACGCCGCTCTTTTCGAGTTCTTCTTTGACTGTTTTAGTGCATTTCCAGGTACGGAACACTTTTGCGGTGAGTTTGGGTACTTTTTCAGATAAGAATCGGCTGACAGTTTTGCTGTCGATGCCCTCAAAGAGGTACTGGACTTTTTTATCCTGCTTGAACTCAGTGAGGTTCTTGATGACTTGAGGCGGGGCTTGAACGGTTTTTACCCATCTAACGCTGTCCTTACCCAAGAAGTCAAAGGTAACCTGGTCACCTTGAATGCTGATGTGCTCATCACGCAGGGTAATGGCGCCCACCGTATCAGCTTCATCTGGGTCCTTCTCATCGCCAACCCTCATGTTCACTGCAAGAATCAACCAGGCAACAGTTGCTGTTTTCCGACGCATGATGTCTTTTGCGGAGAGGTTTTTGAGAATATGTTTCTCTACGGCGTCTATGTGTTTGCCCAGGTCCTCAGCTTTTTTGAATTTTTCCTTCTCTCGGTTCTGCTTAAGAAACGCAGTGTCACTGAACCAGACGTACTTGACTTTGCCAGTTAGTTTGTCAACCCATTTGGCAACATACATCTTTTCGGGTTCCCAGATGATTTTGCCCTTCCAGCCTTCGGGTTTGGGGGCATCGGGGGAGAGGTTGAGGGTGATGTCTTCTTCACTTGGGCCTTCTTTCCATCTGCCGCGCTGGGGGTGGTCACCGCGTCCCGCAAAGAGGCAGCTGGGTTCAGCGGTCCAGTTGGCGATTTCGAGGCGTTGACCGTCCACTTCGGCATAGCCGTATTTGTCGCGGAACTCCTGGCGTATGACTTTGCGTTCCTCAGCCAGTTTCTTTTTCTCCTCTTTGGTCATGGCTTCTTTTTTGGCCTTTTCGTTAAGAATGTATGCTTTTATGTCGGTGAAGTCGATGTCGAGGGCTTGGACGCCGCCGTTGTTGAGGGTTGGGTTATCTATGTTTGATAAGTATTTGAGGGTAAACTCTTGGAGGAATGTGGCTTTGGGGTTTTCTTTTTGTAGTTGTTGCAAAAATTCCTGCATAAAGTTCTTGGTGAAGACGTTATCGGGTGGGGGTATAGTGGTAGAAAGGACTCGGCGTACCCAGGCTACTGCCATAGGCTCGCTTTTAGGTGTTAATTTAACTGGTTGTCCAGCGATTTTAACACTAAACCCCTTTAGGTCATAGGGTGGAACGTATACGCCGTTGTGCTTTAGACTTTTCATAACATGCTTCATTGAACTGTTTAACCCCGTTCTACGGCAAAGTTTTCTTGTGACTTTGCCCATTAAGGCTTATATGGCTTTTGTTAAAGCTGCAATAAACACAACCGCGGCAAAGAAGCTTAAAAACTTTAACCGATGCCGCCACGTTTTATTCAGGAAAAAAGTCGCTTCTGCCGCCTCGCAGCGCGGTCACTCTGCAGTTTCTTATACACTGCCTCAACATTCTTCCTCTCAACATAGCCCTTGTGAGGCCTAAAGCCGCCGCTAAAGCCGCCAGGGATATGCATCAACTCATGAATCAACGTGCGCTCCTTATCCTCGGGAGACATCCTGTCATAGATTTCGCTAATAACCTCGATGGTGTAGCTGGGTGGGAGGTTAAGTACGCCCTGCCAGATTTTGCCCAGTCCATGAATGCGGGCTATGGTGCGTTTTGCTTTGCTGCCTTTGCTTCGAACACAGAAAACGAACTGTGGCACCACATGATGGAATTCGCATTCCTGCACTAACTGGTCAACTTGTTTTTTGATTTCGGGGGCGGGAAAATACTTAATCGGCATATCTCTCTCTTCGCGGTTCTGATATGGTTGTCTGACTTAAAAAATTAAGCGCTTCATAGCCCTTTGCGGTGTTTGCCTAGAGTCTGCTATGTAGAGGATAGTGACTACAGAAGGACATAAAAAATGAGAAGCCAACCCATAGCCGCAAAATCACATGCGCATTCAAGGCTAAGTTGAACCCGTGGTTGGTTCTATATATAAGGGAGGGGGTAGGTCGGCAAAGCAACAGACCACTATCCAACATCCAACACCCCTAATCTAACAGCAAGCACTCGGCGTTCCCTGCTAAACTCTAAATATGCCAAGAAAACCAACGTTTAATACCATAAAAATACACAGCTTGAAACCAGAAAAAACATGAAAACTCTTAAATTATACAAAAGCCCACTCAAGAGGCAAGGTCTCGTTCATGTCATCGAACAGTAGCAAGCTGGAAATTCAAGGTTATGACGAAAAAGAAAAGATGTACCTAGTGAATACTCCTCATGGCGTTGTGAAGGTTGAGGATACCTTTGCAGAGATGTTTCCGCTGTGGGCAGCTCGTGTACTCATCACTGCAGCTAACGAGAAATGGGCACAGACTGCTGCATCCATAACAACAGGCTACGCCACAAGCGTCATCGCCGCTTCCGCTGAAGCAGCCATCGAACGCACCGTTCCAGCCAGTGAAACCCCAGACAAACGACCCGGCATCCTAATTCAAATTTACAACAAGGACCGCTTTGAACTCAAACACTCACTAATGGGCCGCATCGGTCAATGCACCATGACTTGCCCAACCACAGCAGCCTTCAACGGACTTTTAGGCAAACGTGTGCTACTTATCGGCAGCAGCCTCCGCTACTTCGGCGACGGCTTCCAAGGTAAAGCCATGATTGGGGGACGTAAAGTCTGGAAGATACCCGTGATGGAAGGCAACTTTTTTGTTGAAGACGGCTTTGGCGCCACCGAAGCAGTAGCAGGCGGCAACTATATGATATTTGCAAAGACCCCCCAGGAGTGTCTTGCAGCAGCTGAAGCCGCAGTAGATGCAATTCACGCGCAAGTTCCAGATGTTATCTTGCCGTTTCCAGGCGGCGTGTGCCGATCAGGTAGCAAGGCTGGCTCCATGAAATACAAGCTTAAAGCCTCCACCAACCACACTTACTGCCCAACCCTACGAACCATTGTACCTGACAGCATTGTCCCCGAGGGCTGTACAAGTGTGCTTGAAATCGTCATTAACGGCTTAACCCTTGACGCAGTCAAGAAAGCTATGGCGGTCGGCGTCCAAGCATCACTTATGTGTCCTGGTATCCTCAAGATATCGGCAGGCAACTATGGCGGCAAGCTCGGCCCATTCAAGGCCTACCTCAAAGAAGCACTCGGATTACCACCCGACCCTCCTGCACCCAAAGCTGACAAGCCAGCTAAAGCACCAAAAGCATAACCCGCCTCCTTTCTTGGAGTAGGAACTTTTATTTTCCTCATCTTAACGTAGAGTATTGAATTATAACATCTTTCAGTGAAGACGCTTTGAGTACCACAGAGAAAAGAAGCTCACTTGAGCTATTCAGGTTAAGAAAAACCATCAACGCATTAGCCGCCAAAGAAGGCAGCCATACTGAACTCATCACCATCTATGTGCCACCTGACAAGCAGATCAGCGACGCCCTTAACCTTCTTCGAAACGAGTATGGTACTGCAAGCAACATTAAATCCAACGTCACCCGCAAAAACGTTCTTGACGCCATCGTTAAGGCGCAACAGAAACTCAAACTCTTCAAAGACCCCGGTGAACACGGCATCGTAATCTTCACTGGCGCCCTGCCGCAGCCCGGCGGTGGACCCGGAACGGAACGTATGGAATCCTATGTTATTATTCCGCCTGAGCCTATCAGGATTTTTCTTTATCGATGTGACAGCCGCTTCCATACTGAGCACCTGCAAGAGATGCTTCGCGAGAAAGAAGCCTACGGTATATTACTTGTGGATGCAAGCAACGCCACTATTGCTACGTTGCAGGGTAAGCATCTAAACATTGTTATGCAGATGCATAGCGGTGTAGGTGGCAAAACACGGGCGGGTGGTCAGTCAGCGAGGCGTTATGAGCGTTTACGTGAAATGCAGCTTACCGAGTATTTTACCCGTGTAGCGGGTCACGCTAACGACGTCTTTTTGCCTATGGAGAACCTAAAGGGCATCATTCTGGGTGGTCCGGGCCCGACAAAGTATGATTTCCAGAAGGGCGCATTTCTAAATTATCAACTGCAAAACAAGATCCTTGATGTAGTGGACACTGCCTATGTGGAAGAGCAGGGCGTTAAAGAGGTTGTTGACAAAGCGCCTGAAATCATGAAAAAAGTCCGCTATATAGAGGAGAAGCAGCTTATGCAGAAATTCCTCTATGAAGTCGGCCATGACAGCGGCTTCATAACTTATGGCGAAAATGAGGTACGCCGATACATGAACAGCGGCGCCGTACGCACCGTGTTGCTCTCTGAAGAGCTTGACTTGTATCGGGTCACCATCAGATGTGGCGCGTGCAACTTTGAGGAGCAGCACACAGTTAAGGGCAAAGACATGCAGGCTTTCGAACAGGGACTTAGCACAAAACCCTGCGGTGGATGTAAAGCGCCCTCATATACAATCGTTGACAAAAAAGAGATTGTGGATGACATCGCGGATTTGTCGCAGCTGACTAACGCTGAGGTGGAAGTCATATCAACTGAGACAGAGGAGGGACAGATGCTGCTTAACGCGTTTGGCGGTATCGCTGCTTTCCTCCGCTTTAAGATACAGTAAAAAGATTCACTGGACGCTCTTGCTTTGCCAAGGACCCCCCTCCCTTTATATATAACTTGCCAGAAGCAATATCTGCGGTCTGTTCTGCTTAGCGTCGGGATGATGCAATGTTTATATGGGATTTACGCAGGATTGCACAGTTGATTAGTGGCAAGTTTTTTTCTTTATTGAGTGATACGCTTTGGCGTAGGTTTCACTAAAGGGTTGGGCTGTCATGAAAATATTAATATATGGGCGACTTTAGAAAAAATTAGGGAAGCTGTCTACCTGCATCATCGGTTATTCATATTCGCCAGCTTCATATCCATGAATTGACGAGCAATCTCACGCTCTTCTTCCATTGAAAGAACCCGCTTTGCCTTCTTGAAAAGCTCACCTTCCTCCTCCTCAACATGCATATCGATGGCTTCACTGAGAACCTTCAACTTGGCAAACTTGTCCTCCATATCTGTTGAGCTATCAATGTCATTCATGACTTTTTTACCGACATCATGCTCCTCATAGGATTCCAAAGTCAATGTGCGTGTCTCTGCATTGTTTTCGAGCTTTGGATAGAGTAGCTTTTCCTCACCAGACATGTGCAACTTTAGCGCCGTCTTGATTTGGCTGTAAATGTTTTCCTGGAACCGTTCCTCGTCAACAATCTGTTTGAAAAGCCTCTTTACGTCTTTATGCTCAAGTTTTAGTAAGTCATAGATTGTTGCATTGTCTCTCAACTTTTCCTGTTCTCTACGAATCTCTTCTTGCATAAAATATTTCACCTCCCACCAACCAAAAATAGCAATAACTGGGTTATCTTGCCATTTCACGGCATGACTCAGCGCAGCGTCTGCATGCGCTTGCACATTCCTTCATAAAGTCGTCATCGAACTTGTCACATTCGTCTCCGCATTCATCGCAGATATCAGCGCATATGCCGCAAATCTGAGGATAATACGTTGAATTCCTCATGATAAAGTCGGCGTTAGTGTTACAGATTCTAGCGCAATCCATCAGCAAATTAATGTTTTCAGCTTTAGCATGTTTGCCGCCCATTGAGATGCATCGGATTATTGTTTCTGTACAGGTCTGGTAGCAATCAAGAGAATCTTTAAGGCATTGGTGAACCTCAGCGGCAGCCATGTTTTCGGAGCTCTGGATACGTTCAAGCTCCTCCATGGAGCCTGCCATATGGCCAGTCAATGGCGATTGATTTTGTGACGACCAATCGGGCTCATCTGAATCCATGATTGCTTCATCCTCCAAGACTCTCTCCTGGTATTCTTTTTCATTAACGCTTGCTTTAGCCGTCAAGTCTTTAATGAAGTCTGTTGTGCCTTCGTCACTTGTTTCATACTTGTAAGCTTTTGACATCTCGGTTCACCTCCCTATCAATCACCATTGAATGACCAAAAACCGTAGGCGTAGTACTCAAAGCTGCGCTTGTTTAGTCGTGACTTATGATAGGTTACATTATAACTGGATTTGCTGGCTTGATTTAACAATTTGTGGCTACAATTCCATGCCAACAGAATACGCTAAAGATAGAACAAAACAAAAAGGTGGTTGCTTAAGGGAACCATACCTTAAGCAGAGACGTTGCCTATTTTTTGGGGAGCAACTCGTTTAACTCGTAGCTTGCGCCACAGAGAACCGTGTCTGCTCCGCCATAGTAGACGATAACTTGATCATCAAGTTGCACGTTACCACAGCTAAACACTACGTTTGGGACGTCACCGACGCATTCGTACTGTTCGCATGGCGTTAAGATGGGTTCGTCTGAGCGGAAAAGAACCTTCTCCGGGTTACTCTTGTCTAGCAGAGCTGCGCCAAGTGAGTAGCGTTTCTGTTCGTCTACGCCGTGATAGATGAATAAGTAGCCTTCGTTGAGTTCGATTGGTGTTCCTGCCGCACCGATTTTTTTGCTGTCCCACATGCCGTCGCGTGGCTCCATGATGGATTTGAAATCGTGCCAACGTTTGAGGTCTTCTGAGTAGGATACGCAGATGCTGGGTTCGATTCTGTGGAACATCATGTATTTGCCGTCTACCTTGTTAGGTAGGATGACTGCGTCTTTGTTGCGGACGTTTGGGAATGGAAGACTGCGTTCTTTCCAGTTCCAGTTGCGATTGGCAAAGTCTTTGAGATTTATGGATGTTAATGCGATTTGGAAAATGACTGGGAAATCGTGGTTGCGGTATGCTGTGTAGGCCATGATGCATTCGTCGCCGATTACGGTTAAGCGTGGATCTTCGCAGCCGTCGCGTTCAGCGTGGTGTATCGGCGTAAAGATTGGCGTGTCTAAGCGTTCGTTTATGGTGAAACCGTCGTTTGATGTTGCTAAGCCTAGTCTTGAGACCATGTCGGTTCCTTGTGCTCGGTAAACGATGTTTACTAAGCCGTCATGGTAAATTGCTGCAGCGTTAAACACGCATCGGTTTTCCCAAGGGTTAGACTTGATTGGTTCTAATATGGGATTATGTGCAAAACGTTTCATTAAACCCCTCTCCCTTCTTGAAACACCACTGTGTGCAGGTAAAATATAAACCTCTAGCGAGGATAGATCTAATTTCGCCTGTTGTGACTGTCAAATGACAATCACATGTCCTTAAACGCAATAAATCCTCCTAATTGGTTCGTGATTTGTTATTGGCAAAGTATGTTCTAGGCAGCCCCAAGCTGGCTAGCGTTAAGGAAGTTGCTTATGTAAGCACTTTCCCGCCCCGAAAATGCGGGATAGCCACGTTTACTGCCGACTTAGTAAATGCGATAAACCAATTAAACCAGTTACGCGATCAGAGAGTGATATCCATCGATGGTCGCCGCCTGTTTAAACCAACATTTGAAGGCTTTGAACACAAAATCGGGCGCGACTTCTTGGAAGATTACCTGCTGATGGCAGATTTCCTTAATCAATCCTCCGTAGATGTGGTTAATATCCAGCATGAATTCGGCATATTCGGAGGGGAAGCTGGAGAGTACATTTGCGGTTTCCTTGATAAACTAAACAGGCCAGTAGCCACTACACTTCATACCGTGCTCCCGAATTTTGAGGATCGGGCAAAAGAGGTGTTTCATGAAGTAGTTGAAAAAAGCACGGCAATCGTTGTTTTGAATCAGACGACGCGTGATCTGGTTAAACAATATGGGGTTCCGTCAAAAAAAGTTACAATAATTCCGCATGGTTGCCCAGACTTGCCCTTTATGCCCAGTTACAAGGCAAAACCCACTTTAGGCTTACAAAACAAGGTGGTGCTCTCAACGTTTGGGTTGCTAAGCAAAGGCAAAGGCATCGAAAACGTCATCCAAGCGCTCCCGGAGATAATAAAAAAAGAGCCTAACCTTATCTATTATGTGCTCGGCGTAACACATCCACAGGTAAAGAAGCATGAGGGCGAAGCTTACCGAAACTCGCTCTTAAAGATGGCTAAAGACCTCGGGTTACGTAACCATGTTAGGTTCCTAAACCGTTTCCTCTCAAAACAGGAAATATACAATTACCTGCTAGCAACTGACGTGTATATTACGCCTTACCTTTCACCTAATCAGGTGAGCAGCGGCACCTTATCCTACGCACTAGCCGCAGGAAAAGCGGTAGTATCCACACCCTATCTGCATGCAAAAGAAGCGCTTGGAGAAGGCCGTGGAGTATTCTGCAAATTCAACGACCCACAATCCATCGCTGAAAAAGTTACAGAAATCATCGAAGACCAAAAACTCCGCCGATCCCTAGAGCAAAAGGCCTATTTCTACAGTCGAAACTTCACCTGGCCTATAGTTGCAAAAAAGTACCTAACACTTTTCGATCAATTAACAGCGCAATCGGAGATGAAGGTACAATCCGCTTACCATACTTAAAAATCGATTACCTCAGAGACTTCACCGACGATACGGGGGTCTTTCAGCATGCGAAATTCTGCATCCCCAAAAGAGGCGAAGGCTACACCACCGACGACAACGCCCGCGCCCTGATTGCAGCCGTAAAATACCACAAACTTTACTCAGACCCCAGTATGGAGCGGCTGGCAAAAGTCTACTTGTCGTTTCTAAATCATATGCAGAAGCCAGACGGCAACTTCCACAACTACCTAAGCTACGAACGCACTTTCCTTGACGTAGACGGCTCCGAAGACTCAGCCGGACGGACTCTTTGGGCATGCGGATGCGCCATAAACAGCAGACTCCCCCAAGACATGCGTTTAGTCGCAAAAGACATCTTTGACCGCGCACTTCCTTGGGTTTTCAAGTCGATTTCCATGCGCTTCTACTCCTCAACTATATCAGGCTTATATGAGTACAATCAAGCTGCCCCAAATAAGGAAATCATAGAGTCCGCTGAAAAACTCGCAGATCTAATGGTCCAGAACTTCCGCGACCAAACCAAAGATGACTGGCACTGGTTTGAACCTCACCTGACATATGACAACGCTCGCCTAGCCCAAGCGTTGTTTTTGGCTTATTTGATAGTTAAAAAACCCGAATATCTAGAAGTAGCAGAGGACGCTATGGATTTCTTGACTAAGACCCAGATGATCGACGGTTATTTTGTGCCAATCGGGAACGACGGCTGGTTCAAACGAGGCGGGAATCGACCCCTATATGATCAACAGCCCCTAGAGGCGGCAGCGATGGTGGACGCCACAGTCGACGCTTACTATGCCACCAACAAAACACAGTATCTCACATTGGCCGATAGGGTGTTTGGGTGGTTTTTGGGTCAAAACAGCCGTAAAATTGTCATGTATAACGTGCAGACTGGCGGCTGCTATGATGGATTAGGGGCGGAGGCGGTTAACAGAAATCAGGGAGCGGAATCCTCAATTTCTTATCTGCTGGCACGGCTAAAGCTTGAGGAAATTCGTAACCAAAAGAGAATTTAAGCTGTAGCCACTGAGTTATATTGGTTAGAGTCTGCTTTTGTGAGGGTTAATTATGTGTGAACCCATGCTTAAAGTCAAAGATTTGATGTGTAAAAAAATCGTCACCGCTAAAGAGGATGTTTCTATACAGGCAGCATTGTCGTTACTATACGAACGCCATGTGGGGTCAGTGGTAGTTGTGGATGACGAGCAGAAATGCATCGGCATATTTACCGAGCGAGACGCTATTCGATTGATGGCTAACAAGCACCCCGTAGATCGCCCGCTTAGTGAAGTCATGAGCAGGCACGTTGTGACGATTTCTCACGACGCCTCCTTTGACGAAGCCAAACGCTTGATGCTTTCACATGACATACGGCACCTCCCAGTGACCGACGCCACAGGAAAACTAATCGGATTATTCTCGCTACGGGGCTTCTTCGACGAGATCTTGGGAATCAAGACACCTTTAGCGACTGCGTTATAGGGATTAACCATGCAGCGCTACGTCGGTAACCCAATCCTTCGACCCATAGAAGCTCACCCATGGGAATCCAGAGAAGTATTCAACCCCGCCGCCGTCTACCTAGACAACAAAGTACACCTACTCTATCGAGCTATAGGAAACGATGACATCTCAAGAATCGGCTATGCCACTTCCAAAGACGGCGTCCACATAGACGAACGGTTACCCGAGCCCGTGTTTGAGCCCAAAGCGGCCTGCGAAAAAGATGGCGTAGAAGACCCCCGCATAACAGAAATCGACGATCGCTTAGTCATGACCTACACGGCGCTAAGAGAATACAGCCACTTGATGGTCTTCCAAATTGCACTAACAACGATAAAAAAAGCCGATTTCCTGGCAAAAAGATGGAACTGGACGCCCCGCAAGCTCCCGTTCCCAGGAATACGAAATAAAGACGCAGTGATTTTTCCCCAGAAATTCGACGGGCGCTACGCGATGATACACCGCATCGAACCCGACATCTGCATCGCCTACTCAGAGGATCTAGAGCATTGGTGTGATTTGAAATCCATGATGCTGCCACGTGCACGGGGCTGGGATAACTGGAAACTCGGCGCAGGCGGCACCCCCATTAAAATCGACAATTACTGGCTGCTTGTTTACCATGGCGTAAGCACAGAACGACTGTACAGTCTGGGGATTATATTGCTTGACGAAGACCACCCAGAGCGGGTGCTTTATCGGTCCAGGAAAGCAATTTTGGCGCCGAAACGGGACTATGAACGCTTCGGTAAGGTACCTAACGTAGTGTTTAGCTGTGGTAACGTCGTCATCGGCGATGATTTATTTGTTTACTACGGCGCCGCTGACAGCGTGGTCGGAGTAGCTAAAATCAACCTCGAGGACTTGCTGGCTTCCCTACGCAAATAGCTATGCTTTTATGATGTGGTAGTTGGAGGCTTTGCGTAGGCGGTTCATTACAGCTAAGCCTAACCCCTCCAAGGGGACACCTTCGGCGATGATTACGTCAACGCCTAAAGCATCCACTTCCCGTAGCAGTCCAAAAAGGCTCGCGGCGACGGTAGACAGGTTTTGGCGGCTGCCCATTGATTTAACCACATCAGCAGTGTAGGCTGCTATGGTTTCGTCTGTAGCTAGGACCCCGACCTGGGCTTTTTTTGCTTTATAATCAACCGTAAGCTCCCTAATCTTGGACATAACTGCCTCCACGTTGCCTTCTACTAGGATAACTTGGGCGTTTGGCGCGTAATGTTTATGCTTCATACCTGGCGAGCGCGCTTGGTCTAGCGGCACTTCCATTTCGGATTCAACAAAAGGATGCAGCCGCAAATCGCCCAACACAGCTTTAAGTGCCTCAAAGGGTGTTCCGCCAGGCCGAAGCAGCACTGGTGGGTCACAGCTTAAATCGACTACGGTGGATTCGACGCCTATGTTGGCGGCGCCACCGTCGATGATGGCGTCTATGCGTCCGTTTAGGTCGCTGTAGACGTGTTGGGCTGTGGTGGGGCTGGGTCTGCCTGAGAGGTTTGCGCTGGGCGCCGCGATTGGGCGTTTGCTTTGTCGGATGAGCGCTTGTGCTATGGGGTGTTTTGGGATTCGGATGGCAATGGTATCTAATCCCGCCGTTGACTCTTTGGGCACATTATTTGAGCGCTTGAAAACCAGCGTAAGGGGACCTGGCCAGAATTGTTTCATGAGCAATTCAGCTTTCGGCGGGACTTCTGCTACAAGTGAATAAACTTCCGAGGCCTCAGTGACATGAACTATGGGTGGGTTATCGAGTGGGCGCTTTTTTGCTTCAAAGAGCCGCCGCACTGCATCGCCATCCAGCGCATTTGCGCCTAACCCATACACGGTCTCGGTTGGGAAAGCCACTAAACCGCCTCTTTGGATGATGTCTGCTGCGATTTGGATTTGCGTCTTGTCGGGGTTGTTTGGGTCTACTTTGAGGATTAGGGTTTTCATGGATTGTGCCACTGTTCAAGTACCGTGGAGGTTTCGATTTGCCTCTTTGGGATGTTCCAGTATTTGCCAAGAAGCCTATTTGTCTCTTCTCTAGACAGCAGGATAAACCCGTGTTTTTGGTAGAAGCGAATTGCCCAGGATGCGACTTGCCATGTGCCGACAAGAATGCACCTTGTTTTTGCTAAACTAAGCAGGTAACGCAGGAGTTGGCTTCCTAGCCCATGGGACTGATACTTAGGCAGGGTGTAGGCATGGCGGATTAGGGTGACGTCGCCGACGGGTTGGATTCCCATAACAGCAGCTAATTTCCCTTCGTGAGTAATGCCGTAAAATTGTACGCCTGCAGATATTTCATTTTGGAGTTCCATTTGGGACATGTAAGGTTCATGGTAGCAGTCAGGGGGGATTTTGCCCTTGTAGGCTTCTGCTGCTTCGTTAATTATTGAGTAAATGGCTTCTAAGTCGGCATCAGATAATTTCTGGATGTGCATAATGGTCCAGTCGGTTATGCTGTGGTGGGTTCTTTACTGTCTGTTTTCATTACTTTGTCAATTAGGTGCATAAAGAATTCCTGCGCCTGTATCTCGCTGACTTTGTCAAGGTAAACTGAAACCATGGCGATTTTGCCTTTCTTTGAAGCAACGTACTCGGCGAACATGCGCGCAGAGATAACATGTTTATCGCCAACAAGCACCGAAGAGGTAACGGCGCCCACCATGTCTCGGGGTTTAGGAACCGCAATAGCCATAGTGCCAAGCCGATCTTCCCTTTCACTAAGCATAATCATGATGCTGTTTCTTGCCTCCACATATACAGCTAGGAAACGGTGCTCCTGCTGCCGAATTTCCTCTTTTATGACGTTTGCGCGGTCAAAGTCTCTGCGTTCCAAACCATTCGCCCTCTTCGCTTTGGGGTATGGAGTGGGTGGCTTAAAAATACTTCACACATAAACAACGCATTTCCCCACTTGGACTTTTTGTAGTTTTTATCGTTATGATTCAGAGAGAACGTCAGAGGGTAGAGTTGTTGGGCAGGGTTCCTTAACTAAGGCAACCCATACAACCGCACCCAGCACGCCTAAACCGCCTAAAACCAAACCTAACGCTTGATACCCAAAGTTGTTAAGCGTTAAGCCGCCAATAATCGAAGCTAAAAGCATGCCGACATTCATGAAAGCAGCATTTAGCGAGCTCATGGTGCTTCGGAATCGGGGTAGCTGCTCGATTATTAAGCTGCCACCTGCGGTTGCCGCCATCGCGCCAAACCAATAACGCAGAATACTGACCGCGATTGAGAGCTCAACGGTAGGCATCAACGTGAATCCCAATGTTAATATGCAAGCTACAATTAGCGCGATTGTTCCCAGTTTTTTGCGTCCAACCTTGTTCACCATCAAACCCGAGACCGCCCCGCCTACCGCAGCCACTATGTTAGCCACCAAGAAGTAGGTTGAGCCCAAAGCTATCGATACCGAAAAATGTTCTCTTAGGAAAGAAACTGAGTAGTATCCGATGGCGCCTTCACAGAACATAAATGTTGTCACTGTCAACGCTGCTATCCCGGAGACGCGGGAGAAAGCTTGTTTGCAGCCAACCATGAACGATTCCTCCTTGGTTATGTTGTTTGTGTTGGTATTTTTTGGTACAAAAACTGCTGACAGGACTAGACTGGTAAGGGCTACGGGTAGCGATAAAATGATGGTAACCATGCGCCAATTAAAATATGAAGATAACACGCCTACGAATAGGGCGCCTGTGACGAAAGCAATTGTTGTAGATGCAACCATTATGCCGATTGCTCTTCCCCTACTCTTAAGGGGGATAACGTTTCCGATTATCGAGTATGCCATGGAGATAACTATTGAGAGCCCAGCGCCGACAGCGATGTTAGCTGCTAGCAGCCATGGAAATGTAGGTGCCAAATAGTAGCCTAAAGCGGCTAGGATGTTGCATGCTATTCCGGCTAGAAGTAGTTTTTTGTGGTTGTAGCGTATGCTCACGATGGCCATAAGCAAGCCAAAGGTTATGCCTGAAATGGAGCCAACTGAGGCGACCATGCTTGCTGTGCCCACCTGAACTTGAAAGCTTGCCGCTACATCGACCATGAGAACCTGAAAGGCAACGGTTACTAGACAGGTAGATAGGGAAGATAAAGCTAAAGCTAAAAGAAGAAGCCGAGTACGTGCTGGCCCAAGGCTGCTAATGACAGTTCCCCAGTCATTTTCTATCAGAAGTTATATTTAAAATTAAACAGAAAACGTGTCAACCAAGCATTTAGCCAACGCACCAGCCGAACCGCTTAATATCCGCTGGCGAAATTTTTTCCTCTATCAACAAATCTCTCAGGCAGACAGGATCTGTCTCCAAATAATCGCCTGTACAAGCATAAGCACGTCCCCTGCAGCCGCCGCAGCCTTCTCGGTATTCACAGCTGCCGCATTTTCCCTTCAAATTCTGTCTCTGACGTAAAGCGTTTAGGAGAGGGGCTTTTTGCCAAATTTCTCGTAAGCTCTGGTTGCGGATGTTTCCAACTTTGATTGGTAGAAAGGTGCAGGGGTAGATGTCGCCGTTGGGTCTTAGGCTGAAGTACATGTTGCCTGCATGGCAGCCGATGCCGTTATGGATCCAGAACTCTTTTATGAGTAGGTCTTTTGCTTTGGTGCCGTGGTTGTGGTGCATTTCACAGGCGATTTCGGGGTAGAGTGGGGTGCCGCCTGACATGGTGAATGTCATTTCGGTGTCTTCCTGCTGGCGTTGAAGCCACTTTATCAAGTTAACACGCTGGTCCATGGTCATAGCGTTATCCATAACGTCTTTTCCTCGACCCACTGGAACTAAATCATAAACTGCAACCTCGTCTACACCTAAACCGTTTAGGTATTCGATGCGTTTTGGCATCTCCGTGTATGTGTCTTTTAGTGCCATAGTGGTGATGACGACTTCTAAGTCGAGTTCCAAGCAGGTTTTGATTGCTTGTACGGTTTTGTTGAAGGTTCCTGGGACGTTGCGTAGGTGGTCATGCTTTTCTGGAACCACTGAATCGATTGGTAACCCTACCGCTTTAAGTCCCGCTTCCTGAAGCTCAAGTACCGTCTGAGGCGTCATAAGTAGTCCGTTTGAGAGCATTGCGGGTATGATACCTAAATCATCGCAGTGCTCAATGAGTTGTAGAACGAAGTTTTTGCGTAGTAGGGGTTCACCTCCGCTGAAAATCACCGCCTGTGTTCCTAAACTGTGCATCTCGTCTATGGTGTGGATGGCTTCTTTGAGGTTTAGTTCATCAGGCAGGGCTTCTCTTGCGGATACGTGGCAGTGTAGGCATCTGAGGTTGCATGCTCGGGTAACTGCATAGGAGACTATTAGGGGGGTGTAGGGGTCACCTTTTAGTCCCTGCCCTAGCAGTTTTTGTCTTAGCAGCAACTCGAGCAGTTTAAAGGTGGTTCCCATCCCGCTTCACTCCTTAGATTTTTGGTTTGATTATCCAGAGCTGGATTGCTCGTCGTAATAGCCATGCGACCGCAAAGATTAGCGAGACCACGATGACGACTATCATCAGGTTAGGCCCGATGTCAAAGCTGTTCTCGGCGCTTGGGTCTAAGTCAACGATTTTCACGTTGTCTATGGTTGCGTAGCTGTCGTGGCCAAGGTAGTATTCGGTGCCGTTTAGGATTTTTCCAGTTGGATTCTGGGTGCCGTGGAGGACTTTGACGGGTTGCTCTTGGTTGTCTATGTAGAGGTGTAATCCGGTTGCGTCGCGGGTGAATTGAACTTCTATCCAAGTGTTTAGCGGAATAGCTTGGGTGGTTACGATTTCGTTTAAGCCGCCTGTCTCGGTCAAGACAAACCCGCTGAGTGCTCCCTCAACGTATTCTTCGCCGCCCTCAGGTGCACCTGCTCTTAGAGCTAAGCCGAGAACGCGGGTGGTGTTTTGCCATGCGGCTGCTTGGTCGGGGTGATTGCATTTGACGACTATGTTGTTGTAGGTGGCGTCTGTGTAGCTGGGGACGTTAATCCATGCGGATATGGTGAAGTATTCTTGGATGTCTAGGTTGGGGCTGATGGGGATGTACATGGGTTCATCCATGGGTGGGAAGCCGACGATGAATTTAACGGGGATATAGATGGCGTTTTCTCCGCTGAATTTCATGGCTTTACCATATTTACCCTCGACAAGCACCGGATACTCAGCGCCTGCAAGGATACCATGATTAACACCAGTTTGATCTGGCGTGGTTTCGGTTGTGCCGCTGATGTTTGTTTCGTCTAGTTTCCATTCGCCGACAGTTACTGAGCTTTCGGCCTGAGCGGTTGAGAGAAGAAATGGGCTTAGCAGGGTTACTGCCAGCAAACAAACAATTACGAGTTTTATTGTGAATTTTTGGTTGACCATTCGTTTGTCACCTGAGTGTACAAGATGACAGGTACGCGCTTATAGCTCTCCCCAAAGAACAGCCCGTTCCCCAAAAGGAACACCCAACTATGTGGCTTTGTTTGGAATAGTGTAATATATGGTGGCGGCTAATGCTTCTGGTATGCGTAGGATTAAAGCGTCAAGCAGTTACCTCAAGAACCAGACAATGAAAAACCTTGCCAAAGCATCGCTATGCCTCATCGCTTGTGGAGCGGTTGGGGCCGCATTGTTGTATGGGCTTTTGTTTCTTTCAATCTCTATCTTTTCAACAGAGGGTCTACTCGTATTTCTCCCTGGCCTCATTCTGTTGATAGGGCTGTTGGTAGGCTTTTACATTTACATGCGCAGGTACCGTGTTTTTAGCGGCGGCAGGCTGGGTGAAAAACAGGTAGCTGACCTACTCCAAAGCAGCCTAAGTGACGACTACTACCTCATAAATGACCTCTACCTACAGGGCGGTGGAGGAGACATCGACCATGTCGTCTTGGCGCCCAATGGCGTATTTGTCTTGGAGACAAAGAACTGGAGCGGCAACATAACATGCAACGGCGATGAATGGCGGCGCGACAGAAACCAGACTATGGTCTCAAGCCCCAGCAGCCAAGTCAAACGTAACGTAGCTAAAATCAGAAACATAATCGATAACTCGCCAAACCTTCGCGCGCTGGGGGTCTGGGTTGAAGGCATCGTAGTTATAACCAACAAGCATGCCATCTTGCACCTAAACAACCCCACTGTGCCTGTTCTTACGCTCCCACAGTTACCTAACTACCTCAAATCCCGAGGGGCAAAGCGCTTATCCCGAAACCAGCTAGAGTTAATCGGTAAAGAGATAACTAAGCAAAAAGCTTAGGCTGTTTAGGCTCGGGCGGAGTTATCTTAAGCCAATCTTTTCTTACAAAGAACCCGATGCACATTATGCCTGTTATGATTAGGGTGCCTATACCAAACGAGTTAGGTAGCCACCTGTAATAGTTGTCTGTGATGGTGTATGCTGTCATTGCGAGTGCTGTGTATATTGCAAATATGCCCGTGACCAATGTGGCGTAGTGGAGGGTTCTTTTGATGTAGCAGCATTTGGTTTTTAACCAGTTTAAGCCCCTCTCGGTGTGTAAAGAAACATCGGGCATATCGTCCAAGAATAGGGCTAATCCAGCCAGAAAGAAGGTTCGAGCTGCATTAACGCCTACATCGTTGGAGTCAACAAAGAACATGCTGATTGCTGAGTAAGGCGTGAATACCGTGACAAGAACTGCTGTTATCACAACAACAATAAAACCATACACATAGTGATGGAAAAGGAATCTGCCGGTATGGAGTGATCTGCCTGTTGCGGCGGCTGGAAAAATGCATAGAACCCCTGCTGCAAGCGCCAACCAGAATAGGTTGCCATCAAACAGAAAAGGTGCAAAAGGGTGCCATGGCGGGTCAGAGGTGTAGAACCCATAGAGCATACCCGCAACGGCGGTGACAGAGATTAAGGCGTTGAAGATTAGTGCCATGCTAAATGTTTTCTTTAGTATTACCCAAACCTGACCCATGTGGATGCCGTGCCCTTAACTGTGCCATTGCTCTTTTTTGCGTTACATCGTTTGATTCGGCGTCTATTATAATTACCGCAATAACCACGGGTAAATCAGGCGGTATATCGGTAAGATGGTGTAACCAATGGTTCAATGGGGGATAAAAAACATTTATAGTACATACCTGATAGCGTGTTACCGGTAGTTAAAGTGAAAATTATGTCAACAATAAACTAAAATTAAACACATTTATCGCAGTTATGTTGCTCGCCATAGCGGCCATATTAGGCACATTATCTAACGCACAGGGCAGTGTTGTACTGCAGGAGGACTTTGAAACCGACTTCTCAATCTGGTTCACCAGTGGTGACCCCACTATCGTTTCAACACCTCCAAGCGTAAACGGAAGCCACATAGCGCAGCTACCCATCGACAACTCCGCATACATTCAATATGGCTTTGCACCTTCAAGTGCCGTAACTCTGGACTTCTTTTTTCAAATAGATACCGTTAACGCGACGGCGGGAGCAATGATTAAAATTACTGAAATTGTCGATGACCAAACCAGTAGCCCAATAACCCGTCTATTTCTATCTTGCAATGGCACAGGCGATTTAGGCTGGCGATTAGTGGGCTATGGTTCAGCCATGGATGTATTCATTCCCGAAGGGATAACGCAGGGTGTATGGTACCGTATCACCGAAACAATCCAAACAGGAGCAACTAACGGAGCCTGTCAGCTTTGGATTGACAGCAAATTGGTATACTCCGGTTCTAATCTTGCGCTTCCTTACGCTGCAAAAGCAATCAACTTAGGCTCTTTATTAAATCTAGGATACACGACAGGTAACGTCTATCTTGACACCGTAACAATGAGCGACACGCTTGACCCATTTCCAACCCCTACCCCCGCACCAACCGAGACCCCAACTCCTAGCACAGACGCCACGGCAACGCCTGAACCAACAACAGTTGCACTTACAGCAACCCCCGCTCCCACCTCAACGCCAACCATAGCCCCAACGACACAATCACCCTTTAGTGATCTAACCTTACTAGCAGTATCGATCGCTGTTGTTGTGATAGTAGTGGTTGTGTTAGTGGTGATAATGCGCAAACGTAGATCTGGCACAGGTCTGCCTCCGCCCCCGCCTCCACCAACCTAATTATCCCTTCTTTTTTGTTGTAACATTTTTTAAGCAAGCATACGACTAAACGCATAGTGCAAATAACAAGTCTGGGAAAGAACATGAACTTTGAAATCAAATATCAACCCTCATACGCCATGTTAGTCGCCAAACTAAACCAAGGCGAACAAATCACCGCAGAATCTGGCGCCATGACATACATGACCCCCAACATAGAAGTCCACACCCGCAAACGAGAAAGAAGTCTCTGGGGCAGCCTAGGCTTAAGCCTCATAGGCGGTCAATCCTTTTGGGTTAACGACTTTGTCGCCGCAAACGGACCGGGCGAGGCAGGTTTCGTAGCTGCCCCTGTCGGCGACATCAAACAACTTGACATCGCACCGGGAGCCGGGTACATCATCCAGAAATCAGCCTACATTGCCTCAACACAGGGCATAGACTTGGATGTTAAGTGGGAAGGCTTTACTAAAGGCCTTTTTGGTAACGGGCTTTTTATGATTCGAGCCACTGGCAGTGGTCAAATGTTCATCAACACGTTCGGCGCCATCGATACACACCGTCTAGCAGCTGGCCAAACGTTGATTGTGGATAACTTTCACCTTGTTGGGTTTAGCGAGTCCTGCAGCTACAAGGTTACCCGAATCGGCGGAATGAAAGAAACTCTGCTAAGCGGCGAGGGCTTAGTTACCCAAATCACTGGCCCCGGCGAGGTGCATATTCAGACCAAGAACATTCAGGAGTTTACTGAGTGGCTCTGGGTGCTGCTTGCGCCTAAAGTTCGCTCTGAGCGGTCAAGATAGGAACAATCTTTTTATTCTCTATTTTTCCTTTGGAAAGTAACTGTTGTGATGGCTATGGGTCGCTTTGGACTTGGCATATTCATAGGGTTTGTTGTAACAGTTGTCATTAGCCTTATGTACCCCGGCATCGGGCACATAGGCGGCGGCTTACTCGGCGGATTAATATCGGGCCTCATAGTCAGAGGCGCCCTCAAAGGGGCCTTCGCTGGCTTAGTAGTTGGCATCTTAAGCGCCGTGCTCTTAGGGCTCATCGCATTGACGGGGTTTGCATGGGCTGGCGGCGAAGGCTACGGCCTGCTGGGGGCTTTCCTTGCGGGTATCATGGGCACTGCTCTTAGCATACTTGTCAGCATCGTCGCCACAGTTGCCTCAGCCGTCGCAGGATTTTTCGGCGGACTAATCAGCCACTAACCTCCATCTCTAAGGGAACAGGCAACAAGTAGGTTCCGTTTCTTTTCTTCTTAAAGCGGTAACCGCAGAAGCTGGTGCACAGTTACTGTAGCCATACACCAACAAAGCAATATCAAACCAGCCACTCGGTAAATAAATGGTGAAAAATTTTGGCTAGTATTGGGCTTGGAGCATTCGTTGGGTTCTTGGTTACTGTGGCAATTGCCTTCTTCTTCCCCGGGATTGGTCATTTGCTAGGCGGCTTTATCGGAGGAATTATCGCTGGCTTAATCGCTCGGGGCACCGGCAGAGGATTGCTTGCGGGTTTCTTGGCGGGCATTTTCGGAGGTCTAATTGTTGCTGTTTTGGCGTTTGTCGGCTTGACGATTTTGGGCGGTGTCACTTCAGGTTTAGGCGGCGCCTTATTCGGTGGCTTGGCGGGATTGGGGATTGGTTTACTGGCGATTTTGCTCGCGCTGTTTGCAGGTATTGTTTCAGCTATCGGCGGCTTAATCGGGGGAGCCATCACCGGGTAGCGTTTGCGTGTCTTATCGGTCTATCACGAACTCTTTTTCATGTGTTACCTTCTCGGGGATAGTGTCTATCACCATCTTCTCTTCTGGCTTTCTGCTTAACGCGATTGGCTTAAGAGAATTCGCTAACTCTAGTGCCGCGGCTAATTTGCTGGCACGCTCAGCGTAAACCTCAAACAGTACGCCGTCCTTGCGTACGGCTTCTCCCAGCTTTGCACGCAGCACAACTCCAGCACCTTTATCTTTTGGTGCACCCGCCATCCGCGCGATTCTTACAATGTCTTCTGTGCTTAACCAGAGCACTTTTCCGGCGCGGTCAGAGCGAACCGAGGCATGCTTAGGCCCGACAGGTAGATCTACGGGTTTAACGTCTGGGTTGCCGCCTTGCTCAGCGATGATTTGACGTAGTTTCTGTACGGCTTTACCTGAATCCACCATTTCCTCAGCCATACCCCGCGGGTTCTCCACGCCGGCCATTTCAAAAAGCATACCTGCAAGGCTAACTGCTTTCTCACGTAAATCAGGTGAACCCTTGCCCATGAGTGTTTCTAGGGCTTCTTTTGCTTCTAACGCTGGACCCATGCTGCAGCCTAGCGGCTGGTCACCGAAGGTTAACGCGCACTGTATGTTCATGCCTAAGCGTTTACCTAAATCCACAAAATCCGAAGCAAGCGAGTAGGCCTCTTGCCTTGTTTTAATCTTCGCTGCCATACCCGTTGGTATATCGATGGCGACATGTGTTGCGCCCATGGCTTTCTTTTTACTCAAAATGGAGGGTAAAAGCATGGGGTCAATTCCTAGGGGGTACTCAACTTGTATGAATAGATCATCTGCCGGTGCAAGGTCTAGGGCGCCGCCCCAGACTAGGCAGCCCCCGGTTTTCTTGACTACTGCTTTGATTTCTTCCATGCTCAGGTTGACTGGGCAAAGTGTCTCGACTCGGTCGGCTGTTCCGGCAGGCGAGGTTATGGCGCGTGAGGAGGTTTTTGGGATGGTGAAGCCTGCTGCGGCAACGATGGGAACCACCATCATACTTGTTTTGTCACCGGGAATTCCTCCCACGCTGTGCTTGTCAAGGATGGGGCCGGGTCCAAAGTCTATTGTTTGACCTGTTGTAATCATGGCTCTTGATAGCGCTTCCGTTTCCGCTGTGCTTAAACCGTAAAAACTCAAAGCGGTCAGAAACCCCGCGATCTCCACCGTACTTAGATGGTGCTCAACAACATCCTTCACGATGGCAACCATATCTCTATCTCTGAGTCGTTCGCCGCGCAGCTTTGCTCGAATGTTAAAAAGTGATTCAGGCAGAGACGCCAACATCACCTCTACTGTGTCGCCGTCTTTTACTCCTTTAAGCACCGCTTCGGTTTCTTCAAAGAGCCCAATGCGATCTGCGGGGAAATGCTCTGCGGTGTTGACGATGGCTATCATGGTTTTGCCGCCATAGCTGATTCTTATACGGTCAGAACTGTGGACGCCCAGCTCGTTTGCGGTTTGTTGGTTTATGAGGGCTATGCGGTTTCCGCCCGTGGTAATGTTTAGTAACTCTACAACAAGCTCCATACCCGATCAATCTAAAATAAGCGAACTTGCTAGTTAAAGGTTTTATAGCTTCAGACACGATTATTCTTTGGAGGGTGCGCTTTGAAGTACCTTGATTTCGTTAATCAATCCTACAAACCCAAAGAAACCGATCTGCTTTGCACATTCTACGTGGAACCCGACGGCATCAGCCTAAAAGAGGCCGCCGGCGGCGTAGCAGCAGAAAGCTCTGTGGGCACCTGGACCGAACTCACCACCGAGAAATCCTACGTGAAAAAGCTGGCTGCCCACGTCTACAGCATAGAGGGCAACACAATTAAAATCGCCTACCCCATTGAGCTTTTTGAGCAGGGCAGCATGCCAAACATACTCTCCAGCGTCGCCGGAAACGTGTTTGGACTAAAAGCACTAAAGAACCTGCGGCTCCTAGACGTAGAGTTCCCTAAAGCCCTAATCAGTGGCTTTAAGGGTCCCCAATACGGCATCAACGGCATCCGCAAACTTCTAAAAGTCCCAAAACGCCCCCTTGTAGGCACCATCATAAAACCTAAACTTGGCTTAAACACCAAAGACCACGCCCAAGTAGCCTACGAAGCATGCCTAGGCGGTTGCGACATCGTTAAAGACGACGAGAACCTAAGCAGCCAAAAATTCAACCCCTTCGAAGACCGACTTATCCACACCCTAGACGCCCTCGACAAAGCCCAAGATGAGACTGGCGAACGCAAAGTTTACATGGTTAACATCACTGCCGAGACCGATGTGATGCTTGAGCGGGCACAGATGGTGGTGGATCAGGGCGGCGAATACGTAATGGTTGACATACTGACTTGTGGCTGGTCAGCGCTGCAAACGCTTCGGAACCAGAATCTACGTCTGGTTATTCATGCTCACCGCGCTGGGCACGCCGCATTCACCAAAAACCCGCTGCATGGCATCGCGATGAAACCCATTGCGAAAGTAGCCAGAGTCATAGGTGTAGACCAACTACATGTGGGTACGGTAGTTGGGAAAATGTCGGAAACAAAAGATGAGGTGCTTGAGAATATTGCTGCTTGTAAAATGGAGATGGGGGACTTAGCGCCCGTTTTACCTGTGGCGTCCGGTGGCTTGCATCCCCAACTTGTTCCCGCCTTGATAGAGACGTTTGGTAACGATGTAGTGTTGCAGGCTGGCGGCGGTATTCATGGGCACCCTGAGGGCACAGTTAATGGCGCTAAAGCCATGCGGCAAGCCGTCGATGCGGTGCTTCAGAATAGCACGCTTGAAGACTACGCAAAAACCCACAAAGAACTCCGGCTGGCTCTACAGCACTGGAAAGAATAACTACCCGCTTTTCTCCCACTTTTGAAGGATGCATTCTTGCCGTTGGCCTCTAACTGAATCATACACTTTTTCTATTGTATATCCAGCAAAACTCAACAGGTTTGCAGCCGACGCATAGAGCAACATCAAATAATTTCTTGTATCTGGGTTAGTGTTTTTCTCGATTAACTGCGCCGCCTTAACCCTGCGCTCGTAACGCTTATGCCTGTGGCTGGTGTAGAGGAACGCGGTGTTGGTTCCCGCCTGCACTTCGAAACCATGGGGGGCTAGCTGCTTTGCAACTATGACTTGGCTTACCTGTTGGCGGTAACGTTTAGGCTCTTTTGACATGTGCTTTGAAACCACTAATTCTGAGAGCGGCACCTTGCCATTCAGCAGGCGCTGGCGGTACTCTCGAAGAACCTTAATTGCCTCAGGAATCTGCCCATAAAGCTCCTTGGCGTTGTTAGCATTGGCTAGAACATTTATCATGTCAGTTTGGGCGTTGTACACAAAGCGGGGTGAATCCCGTTTCCGTACTTCTAAACCGCGAACCTTAATTTTACCGCTATCCATAACGCCTAGGTAACGGTTCAACACGCCAATCTTGGGGTGGAGCCGCGAGGGCAGAAACATTATCCACTTATATTGCCCCTCAAAATTAATTGGTATACCCGTCTCATCAGAGATTAACTGGCATAGTTTCTGGTAGTCCTCATGTGTTGCGCCGTCTTTTTTAAGCCACAGCGAATCTACAATGCCATGCACCACTTCAAAGCCCTGCTCTTCTGCAAGATGCGTCGATTTTAGAAAGATCTCCCGAGCAAACGCACATACACCAATATGGCCGTCAACGGTTCCAAACTTGGAGTTACTAAACCCCAAGTAGCCAAAACAGGTAACCAGTATCCATTTTAGAGCCGTCTGGCGCCGATCATAGATTTGTTTTTGCCGTTCATCGGTGGCTTGGTCTCTTAGGCGTTTGTAGGTTAAACGTTTAGTTAACGCTAACTCTACTGTTTTAGGCACCATGCCCTGATGCTTTCTGCATATGTGATAGTTTAAGTCTGGGATGTGTATGTCTGAATCGGGGCAGCAGTTACAGAGAATGGTTTCTGCTGAAATGTTATATTTCTTCATAAGTGAAGGGTACATGGAGGAGAAGTCTACTTCACCTACTGCGTCATGAACGCCCACTCTGGGTTCAAAGATGAAACCGCCTCGGTCGCCGACTAAGAGGTCCAGTGCGGATTTGAAAACCTCAGGAGTTTTCTTGTTACGGGGCAGCAGTCGATCATCTTTTAGAGCTTGATAGAACTGAATAGAAGACATACTCGAGCCGATCGAGAAGCGAGCCGCCGTATGAAGTGGAACCCGACAAGTGCGGGCAATTTCAAATAAGCCGTCAAACCCTGCCTCTTTCATAATGAACGTGTTACTTTTGTCGATATGTATTCGCCCATACAACCGTACCGGGCTGGCGCGGTAAAATGTGTGGCCATAAGAGAAGTATGTATGACCCGCCGCTGTGGGGGTTTTGTGGTTGAAGGGTTTGTGGTCTCGGCTGAGTATGAATTGGTCGAGGACTTCGTTGGCGTTGGCGCGCTGTATTAGGTATGGGAAGAGGTATGAGTCGCCTACGGAGGTTACGATTACGTCGGGGTCTAACTCTTTTACTGCATAGGCAAGTTGGAGAAGTTTGGTGGCTTCATCCCCATAGTCTATCGCAACTTCCTGACCGTCGATTTGAAAACGGATTCTATCGATGGGGTCCTCAAAGCGGGGGATAAAATCTTTCTTGGCAACATCCACATCTAGGTGCATCACACGCAACTTTGGAATTGCATAGCTGGTGCTTCTTACATCATCCAGCAAAGTATATTCCAAGCCATCTTTGCTAACCCTAACCTCCAAGTACGCCAATGGGAAGAGGTCACGACTGTAAAAGTAAGATCTATCACTCTGCACATCACAGTTATAGACTTCGTATCTAAGGTAGTCACCCAAACGGAGCAGCTCCAGCTCCAAGGAGGAAATATGCCGGCAATCCTTAACAGTTAACTCTAGCACCCTTGACTTTTGGCTGTCCGTTGGCTGAGCATACTTTTCGGTAAACCGCAGTGAAGCAATCTTTTGGTTATTGTAGAGTTTGGTCAGTAGTAGGTCTAGGTCGTCTTGTTTGGCTGCAGATACATAGATGCAGGGGTTAAACCGGTCAGTGAACTTTATGCGTTTTCCTGAGTCAGATATAACCCACACTGCGACCTTACCGTATTCGGAGGGGTAAGCGTCCAGAATCCAGCCACGTGTACTACTGGGTGGAGGCTGGCTGTTTGGCTTTAAGGTCTTCGACTTCCTTTGCTAATCGTTGGATGCGTATCTGCTGGGAAAGCAGTATCGACATAACCATTGGCTCAAAGAGTATGGGTTTGGTTGCGTTGCTCGCGGCAGACGCATAGCTGCGGCATGCATCCATCAATGCGTCGAAGGCTTCCCGGTCCTCTTTGCGTAGAGCCTTAGCAAAACCGTTCCAGCGGCGAATTTCATCTTCGACTGCCATACGGTAGGATTCGACTGTTTTACCCAGATTTGTCACCTAAAAAGTCAGTTAAAGTTATGGTTCTTGTAGGTAATTTTGTAGTTCCCAGAGTATAGGTCGGGTGTTTTTCTAGGGATAGCTGTTTGCCATTCGGGGTTTTGGTGAAGCACAGGACGATTCCCGCGTTTTGGGTGGTTATCTGCTGGAGGGTCATGTTGCGTTTGCTGTTTTCGTAGGGCAGATAGGTGGCTACTACGACGATTTGGTGTTTGCGAGCAAAGTCTGCAAGGTAGCAGATGAGTTGGCTGTAGATTTTCTGTGCTTCCTCTGCGGCTATATTGGTGTCTAAGAAGAAGCCAGCGACGTCTGAGATTATGGCGACTTTAGCGTGGCAGGTTTTTACGGTTTCTTCTAGTTTCTCCATTACCAGCGAGGTTAACTGGTAGGCGGTGAATGCCCGAGAGATAAAGATTCTTTGCAGTACCTCTTCTGCGTTGAGTCCATGAAGCTGGGCTAATTTGGCGATGCGGTAGAGTCTAAAGGTGATTCCGCCGTCGATGAAGACTACATTACTTGCTAAGCCGCCAAGTTGCATAGGTAGCTGAGCGCGTACACAGAGCAGTGAAGTTAGGGTGTTTATGGCGGGTGAGCCGTGTATGACTGCGAAGTCGCCGGGTAGAAATCCGGGAAAGAGTTCATCTGCTTGGGGCATGTTTAGTGAAAACGTCGGTTGGGATGTCAGCTGAGGGGTTGATGGTTTAACAATGAGTTTCTGCACGGTTTTCCTCTCTTTTGTGGTTGAGGCAACGGTTACGTTGATTTTTGTTATTTAAAGCATCGACAAAACAACATTCGATGACAGTGGAGAGGGGGCTGAACATGAAGGTCTATCGATTTGGTTCATTTTAGTTTTGCAAGCAGTCGGGGGAGCCTGTTGCTCTCACAGGGACCCCCCTCCCTTATATATAACTCAGCAACCGCACACCGTACAGGAGGTATTTGGGTATTTGCTGGTTTTCATGAGTGGGGGCTGGGTGGCTGTTGGGTTGGTTAATTGTGGGTTGCACATTTGTTTTAGGTGGAGGCAGCGGCTATTTGTCAGGTTGTCTTTGCTTTATAGATAATGGGTGTTTGTTGGTTGGGATGTTTATGGACCGGAAATATTTAGGCATACCTAAAACTTTATATCCCATCAACAACCTTTAGGTGCACCTAAAAAGGAGGAGAAAAACCACGGAACAAAAATCAACCCAAGACTACCTCAAAACCATCTACACCCTCAGCCGAAACAAAGACCTAGTCAGCACCACCGAAATCAGCAAAAAACTAGACATAGCCCCCGCATCCGTCACAGAAATGCTCAAAAAACTCTCAGAAGACGACTATATAAAATACGAACCCTACAAAGGCAGCAAACTAACCAAAAAAGGCCTCGCCGAAGCCCAAAAAACTCTCCGCAAACACCGCTTACTTGAAACCTTCCTCACCGACATCCTACACATAGGCAAAGACAAAGTCCACACCCAAGCCTGCCAAATGGAACACACCCTCTCCGACGAAGCCGAAGAATCCCTCTGCCGTCTACTCAAACATCCAGACACCTGCAGCGACGACGGCAACACAATCCCCGCCTGCGATCTCCCCTTCACAACCTGCGAAGAATGCATAAGCCTCCACAACAAAGGCCAAGAAGAAGTCGGAAAACGAAAAGAAAACCTTCTGGCCCTAAACGAACTCCGAGCTGGACAATCAGGCAAAATCCAGTTCATCCGCGGAGGCCACACAGTCCTCCAGCGCCTCCTAGACATGGGCTTAACTCCCGGAACAAAAGTAACCCTCCTCAAAGCGGCACCCTTCGGGGGTCCCATCGAAATCTCTGTCCGTGGCTCCAAACTAGCCATCGGCCACGGTATCGCAACTAAAGTCTTCGTGGACCCAGCAGCAACCTAAAAGGTAGGTGAAGTGGCATGTTCTCAAGACAAAAAAACCAAAAAACCCCTGACCAAAACAGAAAGCAGCTAACATTCGCCCTAGCCGGAAACGCAAACGTAGGTAAAAGCGTAATCTTTAACCTCCTCACGGGCTCAAACCAGATCATAGGCAACTGGCCGGGCAAAACCGTAGAACGCGCCGAGGGCAGCCTTAGCTTTGAAGGATACGACATCACCGTTATTGACCTGCCGGGCATATACTCGTTTTCCACTTTCTCTATGGAGGAGTTGGTTTCACGAGATTATATTGCACTTGAAAAGCCTGATGTCGTCATAAATGTTGTTGACGCCTCCGTTTTGGAGCGTAACTTGTTCTTTACGCTTCAACTGTTAGAGATGAATGCTCCGCTGGTTTTAGTTCTGAATCAGTGGGACGTAGCTAAAAGTAAAGGCATCATAATCGACAAAGAAAAACTCCAAGAGAAACTTGGCGTTCCAGTAGTGCTTGCAACCGCAATCCATGGTGAAGGTGTGTATGAAGCAGTCAAAGAAGCAGTAAAAGTCGCTACACACAAACCAAAACCTAAACATCTCAAATATCGTAAGGAACTTGAAGACAAAATAGAGCAACTCCAGCATATAATCGAAAGAGAAAACCTAGAGCTACAATACCCCGCTCGCTGGTTAGCAATAAAGCTGCTGGAAGGCGATACAGAAATCAGTAAAATGGTTGCTGCAAAATCCCAACCATTAATTGTCAACGCAAAAGCAATCGGTGCAGAGCTACAGAAAAGCTGTCAAGAACCCTGCTTCTCAATCATAGCCTCTGAACGCTATGCACTCGCCAGCTCCATCACCGCATCAACAACGCAGCAAAGTGAAATCTGGAACACCTTCCAAGACAAACTTGAATGGCTAACTACACACCACGTACTTGGCTACCTAACATCTGCAGGAGTCATCTTGGGCCTACTGCTCTGGACATTCTTCGTCGGCAATGGACTCTCCGAATTAATCACAGAGGCACTCAACAGCATCTATTCAGTCGACCCAGTACTCACCAACACCGAGCCAATCCAAAACATCATCTTCAATGGCATATGGGGCGGCATCAGCGCAGGCTTAACACTCATCATACCGTTCGTCATCCCATTCTACCTACTACTGGCCGCTATCGAAGACTCAGGTCTGCTGACACGCGTAGCCTTTATGATGGATAGCGCTATGCACAAGATGGGACTCCACGGTAAAGCCCTCATCCCAATCATACTAGGATATGGCTGCAGCGTACCTGCCATTCACAGCTGTAAAATCATGGAAACCCGCCGCGAACGCCTCCTTGCTGCATTTGCCATCACTTTCGCGCCTTGTTCAGCCCGTACAATCGTGCTTTTTGGCATGGTAGGCCTCTTCGTAGGAATCGAATGGGCGCTACTCCTCTACGCCGTGGACATAATAATCATCTTCATAGCTGGACGGGTAGCGATGAAAGTGGTACCTGGCAAATCCACAGGTCTAATCATGGAGATGAGCAGCTTCAAGCGGCCCTCACTCAAAGTAGTGCTAAAGCAGACATGGGCACGCACTAAATCACTCATCTACATCGTGTTCCCAATCTACATCGTTGGCAGCGCGCTGATTCAGCTGGCGTTCGCATATGACGTGCTTAAACCCATAAGCAACGTGATGGAGCCGCTGACGGTTTGGTGGCTTGGACTGCCAGTCATGGCGGGAGTGCTGCTCCTCTTGGGAACAATCCGAAAAGAGTTCGTCTTGGTCGGTGCAGCCGCGATACTGGGAACCGCCGATTTACTCGTGGGCTTTACCCCTGTGCAGCTGGTCGTGATGGCGCTCGTGGCAATGCTCTACATACCATGCGTATCCACCATGGCACTGCTGGGTAAAGAGTTCGGATGGAAAGCCACCGCAGCAATAACGGCAGCCAACATCGGCATAGCCCTCCTCGTCGGCGGCTTAGCATTCAGGCTGCTCACCCTATTTGGGCTCTAACCAATCCTCTTTTTTGTGGCTTCATTTTTTAGTCACAAACATTGAAAAGCGATAACTGCATTAAATGCATAGCAGGCGCCCATTTTGAGAATGACTTCTATAGCTTCTGCAGCCATACCCATCACGCTGCTGTTAATCGCCTTAATTCTGTACTTAGCAGGTTACATGACCATCGGCGGCTTACCCCTCCTTAGTGCCGATAACTTTGCGGGGGGTTATCTTGCGGCGGGGCAATTTAGCGTAGGAGTATTCGCGGCTGGAACCTTTGCGGTGGGCATTTTTGCCGCGGGCATTTTCTCGATTGGGATATTCTCGATCGGTATCTTTTCTATCGGCATTTTCTCTGTCGGCATCTATGCTTTGGGCATCTATGTCATTTATCGGTTTGGGCAAGAAAGAAAAAAGAACCACTAAGCAATCATTATATTCGTTATAGAGAACTCAAGGTTATGTCAAGTAAGGCACCCAATTGTCCCTGCCCAAAACGACAATGCCCCTATCACAGCGACTGCGCCGCCTGCGTTCAAGCGCACAAAGTCAAAAACGAAAGCCCCTACTGCGCAAGGTAAACCTCTTATGACTAAAACTGTTGAGCCCGAAGCCAAAAAGAAGCGCTTAAAAATCCAAGCCCACTTCTGGAATATCGTAGGCGCAGTCGAGCACATCAACATCCCCAAACTCGAAAACGCCATCCGTAAAGAGTTCCATACCAGCGACAAGCGATTCATCGAAACGCAGGTGCGGTTGATGCAGACTGAGGGCCGAATTAGGGTGCAGGAGACCGCTAAAGTGTGGATTAAGCAGCCGCCATCTTAGGGTTGGGGCTTTTGTTTTATTCGCTCAATGTAGTGGGCTACTGGCATGACTGTGTTTTCTTGGTTGCGGAGCACAAGATAGGTGGGTGAGAGGAGATCGATGCCTGCTTTTTTGAAGTCGGTTAAGATGTTGTCGATGAGTTCGCTTTTTATTTCAACCATACGGTTGGGTTCGTTGGTGTAAGCGTTGATTTCATAAGTTATGCTGTAGCTGCCCAGTTCTTTGAGCAGCACAAAGGGCGGCTTAGTTGCCTTTGAAATGCCTCTTGTTCTTCGTGCGCTTTCAATGAGTAGCTGCTTGGCTTGTTCCTTGTTAACATCATAGCCCAGGTTTACCTGGGTGTATAGGAGGACTTCTTTTTCGGCGCTGAAATTCTGTATCTCTTTACTCATAACCGTCAAATTGGGGATGCTAATGACCTCGTCTTTGATCGTTTTTATTCTGGTAAAGAAAATGCCAACCTCAACAACATCGCCATAGCTGCTACCGATTTGGACGCGGTCACCTACTTTGAATTCATTTGTGCCGCCCAGAATCGCATAGCCCAAGACGTTTCCAAGCACGCTTGAAGAGAAAAGACCCAGAATAAAGGTTAAACCGATTACTAGGCTGTTGCCCAGAAAGCCTGCAACCCAGGTGCCTATAGCGGCATAAGCCCAGATCAAAACAAGCGCGATGCCTCCTATGATGTAGACTAGATAAGTTAAGTAGCGGGTTAGGGATAGGTTTGTTTTCTGTACGGATGATCGATCACGAACAATTTTTCCCAAGGCAGGGGACACGGAGAGTATTGTGATGGGAATTATCATTTTTCGTGAGGTCGCTAAAAAGAACCATACAACTAAGGAAAAGAGGATTTTTTGAACCGCAGAGTAGATACTAAACTGCAGGGCTTCATCTCCAAAGACCCCAAACAAGCCTAGTTTGTAGGATACCTCTAAAACGATAAAGGATATCACTATGACGCCGATTCGGATTGCCGCCCACCCAACGTAGTCGCTGATTACGGATGAGCGTGAGCTTGTTTGTTGTTCTTTATTCTGTATGGGGTAGCCCTCTCTCTTTTAACTAAAAGCCCCAGAGGTTACTTAAAAATTTTCAATAACCATATCAGCTTTTTGCATAAATTTTATAAACAAAAGGCACCCATGTGTATCATGGAGTTTTGGCGGCGACTTGATTTTTTTAAGCAAGCCATCTATTCTGATTATAGACGACGACAAAGCCATACTCCACACGTTAAGCCGCATCTTTGAACGCAACAACTACAAAGTTGAAGTAGCCGCCAAGGGCGCAGAAGCCATAGAAAAACTAAGCAGCAGCCACTTCGATGTGGCCCTAATCGACTACTGCCTCCCAGACATGGAAGGCACCGACCTCTTTGAGCCTATAACCAAAGCGTCGCCTAAAACGCTAAAAATCATGCTGACCGGCCGAGCACACGAATTAAACACGGTTACTGGTTTAGATGCCCTATTAAGTAAACCGGTGCAGCCATCTCAGCTTCTGAGTTTGATTGATAGTAAATTAAAAGATAGAAACATCGAAGCTTAACTACAGTGGTAAAGCTATCCTTTTTGGGCGTTGGTTAAGCAGTTGTTCTGCTCCTGAGAAGCCGCCTATTTGGATTTGGCTTTGGCACTTGTTGCAGCGGATTAGGATTTCGTCTAGTTCGTCGCCGTTCATGTTTACGTCTAGGATGGTGTATATGTTGTCGGTGTGGTCGTCGGGTGAGATGTGGGCGCCGCAGTTGGGGCAGGGTAGGGATCCGTTTTTGTTGATTTCAGAGAGGTGCATTCTGTATACCACTATTTGGTTTACTATTTTTTGTTTCATGTAGTGCTCTCCCAACCGCTAATTTTGCTCAACAGATATTAAGTTTATTGCAAAATATTACCCAAATTACATCCAGATTGCCCTGCAGCAAACAAGCCACCCAAAAATTGTTCTCTAATCATAGCCCTCGTATATAGCGTTTACTCAGACCCAGACATGCAATTTTGGTTCCTGTGCATAGGAATCTTTATAGTGGTAGCATACGCTCAAATTTGATAGTGAATTGTATGGCAGAATCAGTAGAAAAAAGAGTCCAAGCAGCAATCAACGACATACGCCCCCAGATACAGATGGACGGCGGAGACGTAGAACTCGTAGCAGTTGAAGGCTCAACAGTCAAAGTACGCCTAGTGGGACACTGTGCAGGTTGCCCCATGTCACAGATGACCCTCAAAAACGGCATTGAAGCATACGTAAAGTCAATGGTTCCAGAAATCCAAACAGTCGAAGCGGTACACTAAACGTATCGCTAAATAATTTATTTTTTCACGATTCCAAATCAGCCACCTTTCCCAAATGACCTATATACCGCTTTAGTGTAGGTGCTGGCATGCCCAGCGAATACGTGATCCAAACAAACGCGCTCCAGAAAACCTTCACATCCAAAGAGCGCGGCACCAAAAAGACTGTACAAGCCGTTAGAGGCATCAACTTGGCGGTTAAGCGAGGCGAAATCTTTGGGTTTTTGGGTCCAAACGGTGCTGGCAAATCAACCACTCAAAAAATGCTCTCCACCCTGATGCAGCCAAGCGGCGGAGAAGCAAAAGTTCTTGGCTACGACCTAGTCAAGGAGCAGGTGCAAATCCGAAAGAACGTGGGGTTTGTTAGTCAAGCAGGCGGAGCTGATTTAGCGGCGTCGGGATTGGCTAACTTGGTTCTTCAGGCGCGACTTTTTGGCATGAGCGCCTCGGAGGCTAAAGCGGCTGCAAAGGAATTCGCCGAAAGGTTCCAGATGACCTCATTCATAGACCGCCCTGTAGGTACCTATTCAGGGGGTCAAAAACGGCGATTAGACATCGCTTTGGGCATGATTCATCGGCCGCAGTTGCTGCTGCTTGATGAACCGACCACGGGTCTTGACCCTCAGAGTCGAGCGTACCTTTGGGAAGAAATAGAGAAACTCAAAACCGACGGCGTCACGATTTTTCTAACTACCCAATACATGGATGAAGCCGACAAACTCTGCGACACCATAGCCATCATGGACCACGGCCAAATCATAAAGGCAGGAACACCAGAGCAGCTTAAAGATTCAGTCGGCGGCGACACCATAATCCTAACTTTCAACTCCCACGAGACCGCAAAAAAAGCAGAAGCCCTATTAACTGAGCATGTAGCCTTTGAGCGCATAAAAACCAACGACACATCGGTACACTTGACGATTAAGAATGGGGAACGCACCATGCCTGATTTGTTGCGGTTGATGGATGGCTGTAACCTGCAGGTGCAAGGCGTCATGCTATCTAGACCTAGCCTAGACGATGTTTTCCTAAAATATACTGGTCGATCATTACGTGAGGAGGCCAAGGCGTAACGTGAAGTTACTTACCGACATCAAGTTACTCTATATGGAGAGCATGCATCACTCATTCAAGAACCCGATTTTCATTTTCCTAAGCTTATTCCAGCCGTTAATGTTTATGCTGCTCTACATGCCGCTTTTAAGCGGGTTGGGAAACGCGCCTGGCTTTTCGGGCGGCACCGTAAACACCTTTATCCCCGGGCTCCTTGTCATGCAAGCGATTTTCGAAGGGGGCTTTGTGGGTTTCGCGCTTATCGATGACATTCGAAGCGGCGTCATAAACCGCCTTCTAGTCACTCCTGTCGAACGCTCAGCCATATTACTAGGAAAGGTTCTGCGTGACACCACAATCATCTTAATGCAGTGCCTACTCATCACCTGCGTATCTATCCCGTTTGGCTTAAACCTCAACCCCGCAGGCTTCCTGCTATCAATGCTACTATACGCCTTGATGGGCATAATCATGTCCTCGCTCTCATACGGCTTCGCCTTAATCTACAAATCAGAAGACTCCCTCGCACCCACCATGAACACCATAACCCTGCCCGTCTCGCTGCTTGCCGGCATCTTCCTCCCACTTGCCCTAGCACCACTCTGGCTTCAGTATCTTGGAAAAATCAACCCCTTCGCCTACGGGGTTAACGCAACCCGAGAGCTGTTTGCAGGTAACTTCCTAAGCACAGATATTCTTGCAGGGTTCGTAATTTTAGGGGTCATGGCATTGACCGTCTTTTATTGGTCGCTGCATCTGCTTAAAAAAATGACAAAATAGCCCCTGTTTTCTTTATTTTGTATCTGTACTATGTTTTCATAAACCTTTACTAGAAAAACCGCCTACTCGTGAATGGTTAAGAGGGAAAGAATTGATGGTTCGCCATCCTAACTGCTTCTCCACACAACTCTTAACCCCTGTCCAAAACAAACGCTCGGCACTATTCTTGTTTGGGCAATCGGTGTCTTGTAAGAATATTTAATTGCAAAAGTTGCTAGTTTCTTGCCGGGAAGAGAGAATGAAGGAACGCACAGTTCCAGTCATATGCTTACTGACAATTGTAGCGCTATCCCTGCTTGGCTACAGCATAAACACCGGCGTCACCATCGGCGCCGAATGGTATAACGAGAAAGCAACCCATCAATGGCACATGAACAACTATTTTGTCATAGACGCAAAATACGCCTATAGCATTTTTGGGCTCTCAGCAGTCGCCATAGGCGGCTTATTCACAGGGTTAGCGTTATCCGCGTTTTCGGTACACAACAAAACGCCAAAACAAACCATTCTACAGTGCGCCTCCTTCTTTGCAGCTATTGTCCTAAGCGGGTTAGGATTCAACACCCTAAACTTCATGCTGGGCAGCTTCTACTGGACAAACATGCAGTATCCCCCGCCGGTTGAGGTTCCGGTTTTAGGAAGCGTAGACGTTTGGAACTTTTACTTTTTCCTCTTTGTAGTGCCACTGTGGGCAGGAGGCCTGTTTATGGGGCTTGCCGCCATGCATTACGCATTCATTTACCGCCCCTACAAAATGGCATCAAATTATGTATCAAAAAAGAAGCTGGCAACGATGATCCATCCAAAGAAGGAGTACCTTGCCGAGTCAACTATAATCAATAGGAAACGCAGCCAAATCAAGCTACCAGACAATAGCAATTAGCAACTCCGCAGTAAGGGTGCGAAAAAATTTTTGCAGGTACGAGTTTGGGCTGAACTGTTTTTGATAAAACTTTCATTCTTAATTTAGCACTCAATGGTCCTCAGGAATGACTAGATTTATTAATTAATTTGTTCATTCGCTCAAACAATCAAGGGTAGAAGTGAGAGACGGGATGAACCTAACCCAGACAATACAGCAAACGTTCAACATCAGTCCAGGAAACGCTGAGATCATGACGTCAATCCTGATTCTTGCTGTTGTCGCAGTCATTGGATGGATGGCTTATTTCGTTTCTATAAGGTACTTTTCCGCTTGGGTAAAAAAAACAGAGACCAAACTTGACGATGACATAGTCTCCGCCGTCAGAGCCATAGTAATAATATTGATCATAATTTTCGGGGTCGGATACGCACTCTCGCCCCTATCCTTCCTAGAACCATACGGTGAAACCATTTCAGGTATTTTCCTTGTACTGCAGATACTGCTCTGTGCCTTCGCAATTACAAGAGTATCAAACATAGTTGCGGACTGGTATGCAAGCAAAACCGCCCTAATCAATGGCCAGAACAGCCATCACCTACTATTCATCTTAAAGAAAGTAATCCAATTAGTCGTCTTCGCATTCGCCATATTAATCATACTCTACGCCTTCCAAGTTGACTTAACCGGCGCATTAGTCGGTTTAGGGGTCGGAGGCATAGTCATAGCATTTGCCCTTCAAAATACTCTAAGCGACTTCTTTAGTGCATTCTCAATCTACTTCGACCGACCCTTCGAACTAGGCGACTTCGTAATTATCGGCGAATACAGCGGAATTGTGACCAACATCGGGTTAAAGTCAACCAGAATAAAGCTGCTGCAAGGCGAAGAACTCATAGTACCCAACAAGGAAATCACAGCTACAAATGTCCGAAACTTTAAGAAGCTCGTTAAAAGACGAATCTCATTCAGCATCGGGGTAACATACGACACAAAAGTTGAGAAGCTAAAAAAGATCCCCTTCTTAATCAAAGATATATTCGATTGCCTAGACAGAGCCGAATTAGACAGAGTGCACTTTTTCGAATATGGGGAATTCAGCTTAAAATTCCAAATAGTATACTACGTAAATTCCTCAGATTACACCGAGTACCTCAACATTCAGCAGCACATCAACTTGGGAATAAAAGAAGCGTTTGAGCGTGAAGGCATAGAATTCGCAATCCCAACCAGCAACATCTACCTAAGAAACAGACAACAAAGCTTAAATCGAGATAACTAACCAACCCAACAAGCACTAAACACTCGCGCCACTAACAATTAATCTTTGCTAAAAATGGAAAAAAGGCTAAAAAGCGCTTTTTATGCGCTCACAGGCCTCAACAATACGCTCAATGGGCTGCGTAAAGGTAATACGGATAAACCCTTCACCGTTCCTACCAAAACCAACCCCCGGAGTAACAGCAACGCCAACATCAAGCAGTTTCTTGGCAAACGCCATCGAGTCACCTCTGATGTTAACCCACATGTAGAAAGTTGACTTTGGCTTTTCACATTTGAACCCCAGTTTTGTAAAGGTGTCAAAGAGTATGTCGCGGCGTTTTTGCAAAATCGAGTTGTTCTTCGCTAGGAACTCTGGTGCCTCTGCGTTCTTGTAGCTGGCAAGGGCTTTAACTGCAACCCGCTGCGTGTAAACCGGTGGCCCTGAATCGATTTGTGATTTTACCTTGGTTAAGCCTGCAATGAGGGTTTTGTTGCCCACAGCAAACCCTATGCGGTCACCGGTCATGTTGAAGGTTTTAGACAGCGAGTTAAACTCTACTGCTACATCCATGGAGCCATCCACTTCAAATATACTTGGAGCGCGGTAACCGTCGTAGGTGATTTCTGAGTAGGCGTTGTCATAGCAGAGGATAATGTCGTTGTCTTTAGCGAAGTCTACTGCTTCTTTGAGGACTTTTTTGTCAACCGTTGCGGCAGTTGGATTGTTAGGGTAGTTAAGATACATTAAACGAACACGCCTCGCATCGATCGCGTTAAAATCTGGTCGGAACCCATCCTCCGCTAGTAAAGGCAAAGCAACAGGGGTGCCATCACACAAAATGGTGCTGCCGTTGGCGTAAACCGGGTATGCGGGATCAGGGCATAGCACGCGATCACCGGGGTTTATGAAGGCACGACCAATATTAGCTAAGCCCTCTTTAGAACCCAGCAAAGCAACCACTTCATCATGCTGGATGTCGGCGTTAAAGCGTTTCTTATACCAACCTGAAACTGCAGAGCGGAAATCAGGTTCACCCTGGCTAAAAGAGTAATTGTGGTTCTTTAGGTTCGCAGCCTCCTCTTTGAGTGCATCTAAGACAAACTGGGGCGGCGGCAAATCAGGGTCGCCAATGCTCAACGAGATCAAATCTACGCCTTGGGCTTTTTTCTCGTTTTGGATTCGCTCCATCTCTGCAAACAAGTAGGGAGGTAACCGTTTAATTCGATCTGCATACTCAAATGTCAAACTCATATCTCCTTGAATAAGTTACCTTCAAACACTTTCTCAGCTTCACCAGTCATAAACAGCGACGATTCGCCGACTTCAACCTCAAGATCGCCACCCAACAAATGAACCAAAACTTTCTTGCCCACCTTGCCCAGTCGGTTAGCGACCGCCACCGCCGCGCAAGTTCCAGTTCCACAGGCCAAAGTTTCGCCACAGCCCCGCTCCCAAACCCTCAGGTGCATCTCACAAGAGTTTTTGACTTGAGCAAACCCCACGTTAGTTTTCTTAGGGAAAATCTTGTCGTGCTCAATTAAGTCCCCGACATAGTCCACAGGGAACTCATCAACGTTCTCAACAAAGGTGACGCAGTGGGGATTACCCATCGAGAGGCAGGTTATGATGTAGGGTTCACCGTCGACTAGGAGGGTTTCGTTTATGGCGGTGCCTTCACCTATCATGGGGATAGCTGCGCGCTCCCACTTCGGAGCGCCCATATCAACCCGAACCGAAGCAACCTCGCTGCCTTTGAGATTTAACCAGACGCGCTTAGTGCCGCCTAAGGTTTCAACAGTGAATTCAGTCTTCTTGACTATACCAGTTTCATAGCAGTATTTGCTGAAACATCGAATGCCATTGCCGCACATTTCAGCTTCGCTGCCATCCGAGTTAAAAATGCGCATTTTCATATCCGCAACTCCTGAAGGGTAAACCAAAAGTAACCCATCCGCACCGACGCTAAAGCGTCGCTCGCAAAGCTCCGTCGCAACCCGCGCTATGTTTTTGCCTGTGTCGGGGATTTTGTTGTCGCGGTTATCTATGACCACATAGTCGTTGCCTAGTCCATGCATCTTCCAGAACTGCATTATTGCTCACTCTGTACTCGCTGATTAGCTAACAGGTCTTTTAACTGTTCCCTCTCACGGACAACCACGGGCTTGCCAGCTTTTATCATAACCTCGGCGGCTCTTGGGCGACTGTTGTACTGGCTGCTCATACTGAACCCATACGCACCGGCATTCAAGATGGCTAGTAAGTCACCTTCGGCTATTTCGGGGAGCAGGCGGTCTTTTGCGAGTAGGTCACCTGATTCGCATATGGGGCCAGCGACTTGATAGATCTCTTTTTCTGGAGCGTTTAGCTTGTTGGCTACTAGGATGTGGTGGTAGCTGCCATACATTGTTGGCCGAACAAGCGTGTTAAACCCTGCGTCCACGCCGACGTACTTGTGGCTGGGGGTGACCTTTACGGTGTTAACTGTTGTTAGCAGGATGGTGGAGTCACATACTAGATAGCGACCGGGCTCTACAAACAGGAAAGGCTTGCCTAAACCGTACTCTTTGACCTTACTCTTAAAGAGACCCACCACCTTGTTGGAGTACGCGTTTAAGTCAAGTTCGGGATCCTCAGGTCTGTAGGGGACGCCTAAACCGCCGCCTATGTCTATGAATTCAAAATCAATACCCACTTCCTTGTGTACGCGCCTTGCAATGCTGAGTAGCTTCTCAACGGCTAGGGCGTAGGGTTCGGGGTCAAGAATGCCTGACCCGATATGCATGTGGATGCCAAAGCGCCCCACGCGAGCCCGCTGGGCGATGGCGTATGCCTGGATAACTTCTTCTTCCCAGAGACCAAACTTGGATTCGGGGCCTGCGGTGATGCAGTGACTGTGGTGGCCTGCGCCGACTTCCGGATTAACGCGGACTGAAAGAATTTGAGGTACCGAGATCTTGAGTAACCGATCCAGTTCGCTTTGGGAGTCGACGTTTATGGTGATGTTGGCGTCGGCTAGCATCTTGAGTTCATCGTTTCGGACGCTTGTGCCGGTGAACATGATTCGATCAGGTGTGAAGCCTGCGCTTAGAGCGAGGAAGACTTCGCCAGGGCTTACCGTGTCTAGATATGCGCCCTGAGATTGTAGGATACGTAGAACGTTTAGGTTTGTGTTGGCTTTAGCGGCATAGTAAATGCGCACATACTTGTAGTTATTTACCAATGCGCCGTAGAGCCTATCGTAGTTGTCTCGGATACGCTTCTCACTTGTCAAGTAGAGAGGTGTGTCATATTTCTCTGCAAGTTCCTTAACTGAGAAGCCGTCGAAATAGAGGCTTCCCCTTCGATCTTCAAGAGGTTCACGTAGTTTCTTCTTTGTCATCCGCTTCACCGAATTACCAGATTAAGGAAAGAGAGGGGGTTATGCGAGGCCTTTGGCTACATAGAGCTCCGCGCTAAGGATTCCACCGCCTGCTGCGCCCCGCACCGTGTTGTGGCTAAGGCACATGTACTTGATTGTCATGATTGGATCCTTACGTAGGCGCCCCACGACGACGCTTTGACCTGCACCTGCATCGCGGTCGTATCTTGGTTGGGGCCGGTTCTTTTCATGACGCACGATAATTGGCTGCTCTGGCGCGCTGGGCAACTTGAGCTTCTGAGGTTCACCCCTAAAAGCTACAAACGCTGCCTCAACTTCCTCAAGCGAGGGGTCCCGTTCTAGTTTAACGAATACGGATTCCAGATGGCCGTCTTTGACGTTTACGCGGTTGCAGCTTGCGCTGGCTTGGAAATCGGCAAACTTGATTGCCTCTCCATCAAATTCGCCAAGGATTTTTTGTGCTTCGCTTTCCATTTTTTCCTCTTCGCCAGAAATGAAGGGCACAACGTTGTCGAGGATGTCAAGGGATGGAACTCCGGGGTAGCCGGCTCCGCTGAGCGCCTGCATTGTGGTTACCAGGACTTGCTTTATGCCAAACTGCCTAAGCGGCGCTAAGGTGAGGGCTAATCCAATGGTGCTACAGTTGGGGTCGGTTGTGATAAAGCCCTTCCAGCCTCGGTTCTTCTGCTGAACCCTGATTAGCTCTGCATGGCCAGGGTTGATTTCGGGAATGATAAGCGGCACATCTTTGTCCATGCGGTGTGCGCTTGCCTTGCTGAACACGGGGTATTCGGCGGCAAATGCATTCTCTGTTGGACCCGCAAGGTCACCCGGCAGCGAAGTGAAGACTAAGTCAAAGTCGCCAACTGCCTCGCATGACTTAACGTCTATGTTGGCAACGGGCATCTCCGCTATCTCCCCAGGCAACTCGGTCTCCATAAGCCACGTAGCTGCATCCTTATACTTTTTACCAGCACTCTTTTCTGAGGCGGCTAATACTGATATCTCAAACCAGGGGTGATTCTGCAAGAGTTGAATATACCGTTGTCCAACGGCTCCGGTTGCGCCCAAGATGGCGACTTTCCGCTTATTCGGCATTTTTTATTCCTCGTCCTTGACTGTTTCTTTCTATATTACACCAAATAAAAAGGTTAATGGTAGCATATTGACTTAAGCTAAGCCTAATACATCAGCCATGCTATAGATACTCGGCTGGGTCTGCTTAATGATCCATTCAGCCGCAGTAACGGCGCCCTGTGCAAAGACGTCACGTGTAAACGCAGTGTGCTCAATACGGAGCATCTCGTTTGGGCCCGCGACCATTATGCCGTGGATTCCGGGAACCCCACCTAACCGCATGGCGACAGATTCGAGTTCACCAGATTGCCGTGAACACATGCCTTCTCGACCATACACTGTTTTGTTGTAGTTACGGGCTTGGCAAATGATCTGCTCGATCTTTTTGGCAGTTCCACTGGGCGCATCCATTTTGCCTGCGTGGTGGATTTCGCTTATGCTTACATCATAGCCTTGCGGGAACGCTTTGAGTTGCTCGGCTAGTTTGAAGAGTATGTTTACGCCTATGCTGTAGTTGGGTGAGAACACAGCGGGAACTTTGCCGTTCATGGCGTCTATGACTTGCTTGTTTTGGTCGGCTGTGAATCCTGTAGTGCCCAGTACTATGCGTTTGCCCATTTCTACCGCTATAGGTATGTTTATTAGGTCGGCGGCTGGCGAAGTGAAAGAAACAAAGACGTCAGCATCAGAGAGTGCTTCGCGGATGTTGGTGGCGCTTAAGATTTTTGTGTTTGAACCCATGCCAAGGTCACGTAGGGTTTTTCCTACCGCAGGGCTGTTGGGGGCCTCGATGGCTCCGCCTATTTGATGTCCCTTGCATAGGGCATCGTTTATGATTGCTTGTCCCATGCGGCCTGCTGCGCCTGCGACGCAGAGCTTAAGCATAGTAGAGTCCCTCTAGGTACTTCTCGTTGTATAGGCGGTTGGCTAATTTTACGTCAAAGCTAGCCTCTATTGGCTCAAGGACTTGTGGGTTAGTTTCCCAGATTTTGCGTGCTGCCGCTAAGACGACATTGACGCCTTGGCGGGTCATTTTGCCTAAGGGTTGCCTGCAGGGACCGGATGGCATGCCCAAAATGTTCATCAACGTCTTGATGGGCAGTGGGTTGCGTGCCTTGCAAACGACTGGTCCATACTTGGTTTCCTCGGTGGTCTTTACTGTAACTAAGCCAAAGAGCGGCTGGAGAGCCTGCTGAATTACCGTTGCAGCCTCTTGGTTTCCGTCTAGTATGTAGTGTACCATGTCGCTTAATGCGCCGGGGGCAACATTAGAGATAACGGAGATGACGCCGCTGGCTTCAATGTTAGGCGAAACCATCATAGTGTAGGTCTTGTCGTCGTCTCCTGAGAGGATGTCGAAGTCTTTTCCGCAGAGTTTGCGGGTTAGCTCCATATTATTTAGGTCGCCGGTTGCTTCCTTGACACAGCGTACGTTAGGAAACTGCTCATGCAGAAGCGCGAGGTCTTGCGGGAGCAGTTGGCAGCCTGTTCTGCCGGGGATGATGTAGGGGATGATTTGCATTTCGGGGAATTTCTCTGCGATAGGATGGATGTATTCGCGCCTGATTTCCATGGAGCTGGGGCCGTTGTAGTATGGATCTACGAGTAGTACAGCGTTGACGCCTGCGTTTTGGGCGTGTTCGGTGCCCTCGATAGCTTCCTGTGTGCTGTTGCTGCCTGTTCCTGCTATGGTTTGGGCGCGTTTGGAGGTGTATTCGTTAACGTGTTCGATTACTTGGCTGTGTTCATTCCAGTCTAGCGTTGGGCTTTCGCCGGTTGTTCCGACGGCTAGCAAGCCGCTTATGCGGTTTTTGATTTGGAAGTCTACTAGCTGCTGTAGCCCTTCGTAGTCGACTTGGCGATTTTTGTGCAGGGGAGTTATTAATGCGGTGTACGTGCCGCTGAATGCTGTCACTTTTGGTTCCTCTGTGTGTTTTTTGTCGGCATCTGTATTACCGCCCACCATATTTAAGCATTACGTTTAACACATTATTACTACGAAAAACGTAAAATAAAAAGAGCAAACATTCAACTAACACCACTCTTATCGACGCTTTCCGCAGCAGTCACTGGCTCAACTAAATAAGCCGTAAACACACCATCATAACTCCCATAAAACCGACCAAGATAAGCCCAAGCCTCCTCCACTGACCCGGCCGAAGGAATAACCAACCTAAAATTATCCACCCGAATCAACTCCGAAAGCAGACCCGACTGCCGATCAACAATCCGCATCTCCAACCGATGAGGCCCAGAAACAAAAAGCACCCGATCACCTTGCCGCGGCTTACCCTTACGCACATCAATAGTTTTTAGACCTTGCTTTAGCCATTCTAAGACCTCTTTTTTCGCCCAAAGCGTCAGCAAATCCAGACCACCGTAAAGTCTGTCGAGCGGCTAGAAGATAAACATTCAGTTAAAAAGCGGGCAACACAAAAGAAAGGAAAGAAAAAACCGTCCTGCCTATCTATCACTTAGATTTTGAACACTTCAAACAAGTACTGAATTAGCACAAAAAGCACATATGCTCCAATTAGCAAAGTGCCATCTCTCTTGTTAATATCGCCATCTTTTGAGCGCATATAAACAAAGACTGCAGAAGCCGCAACAAACACCCCCGCGGTTAACGGAGAAACAATACTATGCAACCTAATAGGCTGAATAAGCGCAATAATACCAATAACCAACATCGAATCAGCCAAAACGTTACCTAAAATATTACCAATACCAATAGAGCCCTCCGCCTCCGTAGCCCGAATAGCAAAAGCCATCTCAGGCAAACAAGTACCAATAGCAACCACAAGCCCAATCAAAAACAAAGGCAACCCAAGCGTCTCACTAAGCACCTGCGCCGAATCAGTCACAAGCGAACTCCCAATAAACAAAACAGTAATCCCGATAATTAATAGGAAAACAGTTATGCCTAATCTGACCACTCTTTTGGATAACCGCATGCGCTCGGCAACTTCCCGATTGCCGCGCCCTCTCATGAGTAACCAAATAACATAAACCACAAACCCAGCCACCAGTATTATGCCATCGAAGGTAGATATTTCACCATCTAAGAGTAGAAACACAGGCAGAAGCACAGCAACAAACGCGATACGTAGACTCTTTAGCATCTCGCCAGTTATCTTCTGCTCTCCAGCAATCAACACCACAACCCCGATAACTAAGGTCAAGTCAGCAACGTTAGCACCGAAAATCAAACCCAACCCAAAAGTAGACGTACCACC
>JBLNCY010000056.1:0-8084 GCA_050261115.1 Methanocella sp. | reverse complement strand
CTGTAGGTTCTTTGGTTTAGCGATGTCTCCGTTGAGTGCTGCGATTCTTGAGATAAGTGGTTCGCCTTCGAATACTGCGTTTGCGATTGCGTTGATTGTTGCGACGTTCTGGACGATTGTGCCCATTTCGTAGCTGCGTTTGCCTGCGGCTGGTTCGTAGCCTAGGATGGCTTTCTGCATCATGCCTGCGTCGCCTTGCTGGTAGGTTAGGTGTGTTGCGCGAACTTCGGTGTCTGGTTCGTTGGCGAATGCTTCTTGGAGTTTTGGTACGGCTTCAACTTTGCTTTCTTTGGTAACTATGATGACTTTGGGGTTGCCAAGGAGTTTTCGTACGACGCGTACGCCGCGGACGATGTTTGCGGTTCTCTCAATCATGATGCGTTCGTCGGCTGTGTCGTAAGGTTCGCCTTCAGCACAGTTGACTAGTAGATGCTTGATTGGTTTATCTGCTGGGACATCTAACTTTATGCTGGTTGGGAACCCTGCGCCGCCCATACCGACTATGCCTGCTTCACGGATGATTTTAAGCAAATCCTCGTTTTTGGTGCTTGCGAGTTCTGATTCCTTGATTGGTGTGAGGCTTTTGTCTTTGGTTTTTTTGCCGTCGTTTTCGATATAGATGGCTTCGGTTGGAGCTTCAAAGCAACTGTTGTAGGCGTTGTCGATTTTTATGACTTTACCGCTAATTGGGCTGTGGACTGGTGCGCTGACTCTTTGGTTAACGTCTGCAATTTTTTGACCTATGGCAACGACGTCGCCGACTTTAACCAGAGGGACGTTTGTGGCGCCCGACTGCTGGTTAGTTAAGACAACGGCGATTTTTGGGTCTGGGAAGACTTCGATGGGTGTTTTTCTTGCGACATCTTTTACTTCTGGTATGTTTACTAAGTTTGCCATTTTATTCATCTCCCGAAGGGTTTGTCAAGTCGTACTTTGTCGATTGCTGGTACAAGCAGGTTCATGATCAACAATGCTAGCAATGAGCCACCGAAGAAACCCATAAAGGTTTGTATTATTATGGTCAAAACTGCGAGGCCAATGCCGAAGATGATTTGTCCGATTCCGCTGTAGGGTGTTGTCGCGGGATCAGTTGCCATGAAGAACGCCATGAATATTGAGCTGCCGACGAATAGTTCGAAGAGTAGTCTTGTGGTGAAGTCTGCGTCACCGAATGCGGCTGAGAATATCACTGAGATAATCGCCATTGAGACTAGATAGGCTGCGGTGATTCTCCATTTGAAGTATTTGCGTCCGATTGCAAATAGTGCGACACCTGCGATGATAACTGCGATGCTGCTTGCGCCTCCAACCCATCCGTGGTATTTTGCTAGTAGCATGGTTTCTTCGATGCTTGCCATTGTTGTGGCTCCAGGCATAGCGTAGCATCCTTGCAGGTAAGCGCCGAATGCTGCTCCGCCGTTTCCACCAACAATGTCTGTTGCGCCGATTCCACCTGCGAGTGATGGGACCATAAGCATGCCAGAGGGTAAGTGCCAGCTTGTGAGAAGTGTGGTGAAGGTGGCTGGTAGTAGTACGAGGAATTTAGCTGCTGCAGCAGGGTTAACAAGTTTCCTACCTACAATGCTCATGACTTTCTTGAAAACAACAAGACCAAGAAGTGTGATAATTGCGACATAGTAGAATGCGAGAGGCGCTTCAACAGGCACTCCGGTTTCCATGCCCATAGCCATGTCAGGGTAACCGAGGCTGAAGCAGGCGGTGACGATTAAGCCATAGACTGCTGCGGACCAAGTGTTGACTTCGCTGTCATAAGCTGCCTTGCCGATAATGAAGTCAAATACGACGGCTAAGCCGACTGATATGACTGCACAGATAGCGACTGTTAAGCCAAGGTTCCATCCTGAGGGGGTTGTGACTTGAGACCAGAGTGCTGCAGAAACAATAAGGGTTGCGAGGATAGCGAAGAATGTGTATTGCATCATGCGGTTTTTTGTCATTGGACCGTGTATGTGGGGTGCTGGGTTTACAACTAGTTCATTTGAGTTTGCGTTACTCATTAGTTTAACCTTCTCAAATGAAGAGGTATGTCTAAGCGGTGGCTTATTAAACTTTTTCGGGAACTGACTTGTCTGCCTGTTTTTGGTTGTTTTGCTTGCTTTTTCAAAGTTTTTTAGAGTAGAAACTCAAGGTTTGATGTGCAATGGCAACGAAAGCGGCTCTAGCGACTTTATTGATTGCAAAAAGCGCTGATTATCCAAAAATACTAAAACCCAAACTTACTATACCCATAAACTAACGAGAACCGAGCCAATGACAGAAGACGAACTTGAAGGCTTAACCCTAACCGTATACCTCTACGTAGCTGGCAAAGGCAAACCCGTTGGCCCCCGTGACGTAACCAAAGGCGCCAACCTAAGCAGCCCCAGCGTAGCCTACCGCCACCTACAGAAACTCGAAGACGACGGATATCTATCAAAAAACGAGTATGGAGAGTATACGGTAAAAAAGAAGGCGCACCTAAAGGGTAACGTCTGGCTTGGCCGATATTTGTTTCCAAAGATGTGGCTCTATGGGCTAGTGTTTTTGGGAATCTTGGCGGTTGAGTTAATAGTTTTCTTTATTCATTTTAGTGTGGAGACGTATGAGTTCAAAGTTTTCTTTCTGCTACTGACCTCGATCACTGGGCTGGCGGCGGCGGTTTTTGGAGTTGAAGGATACCTGCAAACCAGGCGAAAACCATCGTCTTCGGTTTTGGTTGACTGATTAATGCTCACTCCATGGATAAGCGGAATATGGTGTTTGTTAGAGTAAATTTTATATCACCTAGCTAAGTCTATTCTCCACGTGAATTGAATGAATCCTACAACAACCCCCTTGTTTATGGTTGTTTGGCGGTGTACTCGCAACTGTGTTGGCACTTGCACCTATTGCAGTTACATCAAAGATTACGCTAAAGACCAAGAACTAACCACAGAACAAGCCAAGCATATGGTTGATGAAATAGCGGATTTTGGCTCACAGTGGTTTGGAATCAGCGGCGGAGAACCCTTGGTTCGGCCCGACATATGGGAGATCATCGAGTACGCCGAAAAGGAACATGGCTTAAACGTCAGTTTAATTACAAGCGGGTATGCGTGGGATAAAGATCGTTTTGATAAACTCACCAAGTATAACGTTAAAACCGCCATCAGCATCGATGGCACCCGAGACTCAAACGACAAGATCAGGCGTGTAGGCGGCTACGATAAAGCGCTGCATGCCATGAAGGAACTTAGCAGTGTAGGTCTCTTGGACTGCTTAGTTACCACCATGACTAAGTTTAACATTAACGATTTACCGCACACTGCTGCACTTGCAGAACAGTACCATGCACGCAGTGTTGTGTATCACAACCTTGTACCAGTCGGAAGAGCAGGGCAGCACATGGAAGACATCGCCCCCACCCCCCAAGAATACGAAAAAGCCTTCGACGAAATCTACCAGATCCAACGCAGACTCTACGGCAAAGTCAAAGTCAACGTATACTCACCCTTCTATGCGCGCATTGTAAAACAGAAAAACACTGTAGACTTCTGGGATTGGTTTAACGAAGGCTATCTTGGCAGATGTACCATCGGCGGCAACTATATTGGCATCACAGAAAACGGCGACTACCGCAGTTGCGGATTCCATGAAGGTTACCGCGTCGGCAACGTAAAAGATACCAAGCTACGCGACGCATGGGAAAACCTCCAGCAGAGCGAATTCCACCTCAAACTGCGCGACAAGAATAATCTTAAGGGCAGATGTGGATTCTGTGAGTACCGTGAAATCTGTGGAGGATGCAGAACCCGTGCCGAATACTATACAGGCGACTTGTTTGCTTCTGACCCGGCATGCAATTATATTCCCAAGGTTCTTCAGGAGAACCCCAAGCTGCGCGACGAAGTCATGAAAGCAGAAAAGCTCGCGCAAATTAAACAGTAAATTTTCTTTTATTTCTTTCTTAGTATTATCTTTCAATTAATGCATTTTAATCGATGTTATCCAGCCTTTACTTTAAAATGACGAAAATGCGCCAGAGGTATTCGGACGGTATACCAAAGCATCGACCGAACATAGAAACCGCAGCACATTCTTTATTTTTAATAGTCATCAAAAAAAGATATGGTAAGGGAAACTTGTTCCCTTGATTTTTTATGGACGTTTCCTTAGGGCTAATAGCAGTACTGCGCCGACGATGATGATGGTTAAGATTATGCCAATGACGCCTGGAATGAAGTATAGGTCAGCTGCGGTTGGTTCCTGTGTTGGAACTGGCGTTGGGGTGGCTGCTGCTTCGTCAACTGCGAATGCGGTAGTTGCCGATGAGCCATAGTAAGCATTTGTTCCGCCGAAGGTTGCGATGACTGTGTATTTGCCAGTGATGTCGGGTGTCCATTGCAGGCTATAGAAGCCGCTTGCGTCACTTGTTGCGGTTCCGACATAGCGGTAGTTGCCGTTTGCGTCAATGACTGTTATAGCTACGTCTACACCGACAGTGTCCATTGGTTTGTTCTGTTGCATGTAGACATATTCCATCCATCCTCTCATGCTTGCGTCAGAGACTGCTGGAACGCCGTTGGGGAAGCGTGCTGCTTGCTCTTTTTGTTGTGTGCCTGCTGCGAGGTCGGTTACTGTGCCGCGTATCACTACACTTTGGCCCTCAGTTAGTGCTGCTAGTGGTGCTTCGATTGTGGTCTTTGTGGCGCTCTTGCCGAGGCAGTAGATTTGCATGTCATAGATGTTTAGGAATACGAAGTAGCCGTCTGCGACGAGGTCGTTTTGGCCTACGTACATTCCTGAGCCCATGCCTGTGAGAGTCCAGATTTCTTCGCCTGTGGTTGCGTTGAGGCATGCGTATAGGCTGCCTTTGTAGAGTGGTTGGTCGGGTGAGTGTTCGGTTGTGCCAATGTAGACTTTACCGTCTGCGATTACGTCGATAAATACTGGGTAGTGTCCGTAGACTGTGTTTAGGCCTGCTGCGGTGCTGTTGCCTGGGCCGCCGTTACCATAAATCCAGTCCAAGTTGCCGGTCTTTGAGTCATAGCAGTAAACGATGCCGTCGTAGCCTGCTGCGTAGAGCTTGCCGTATGCGCTAAGGGTGTCTCTTCTTAGAGTATCCCATTCAGCGACAATTGGGTCTGCGCTCCAGAGGTGGTTGCCGTTGTTTAGGTCATAGCCGTTTATTTGTAGAGTTTCTTTGTCTTCTGTTAGGAATGTGCCTGCTTCAGCGTCTACAGCAATGATAGTTCGTGTTACGTTTCCAGGTGCTGGGTCATAGTTCTTTTTCCAAAGGATGGTTCCTGCGTTGTCGGGGTTGATGCTGACACATACGATGGTTGCGCCCGCTCCATTGGTTCTTGGGCCGGTTCCCATGCTGCCTTGCATAAGGAGTAAACGGTCGCCGACGATGACGTCTCTAAAGATGGTCCAGCCTTGTCCTGTAATTGAGGGTAGTGAAACGTTCCACATGTACATCCGGCTGTCGGTTGCGTTGAAGGGAGTTGAGGAGAACCAGTTGCCTGCGCCAATTTGGCCTGCTGAAAGTTGTTGGTATTTTGAAGAGTTCCAGAGTTGTAAGTTGTAGACTGGGTTTGCAGTGGTGCCGTAGTTTGCTAGTTGGTAGATTAGGTATTCGCCTCTTGGGCCTGCCGCTGATGCGCCGTTTGCTGAGTTGGCTGCTAGGGTTGCTGATGCTGCTGAGCCTGAAGGAACATTGGTCATGGTGAATTGAGTTAGGTTGCCTGTGCGTGGGTCATAGCCTCGCCAGACTGTGCCTTGACCAGGTACTGATGCTGAGGCGATTAGCAGACCATTGGGTAGAACACCGTGTTGATTGCCATCTTCAAATCCATATAGGTAACCAAAGGAGGGTACACCTGTCGCTGCGAGTTGAGCGGATGGGATGCGCCATTGTTCTGCGCCGGTTTGCAGGTCTACTGCAACGTAGTCGCCGCCTCCACCAGAGTTACCGTATGGTTCTTGGTAGAAGAGCATACCGTGCATGATAATTGCGTTTGCGAATCTTGGGTTGTATGAGCTGCCTGTGTAGTAGCCTTCGCCTTCGTTCATTGTGTTGGTTCCGCCAACTACTCCACCGAACTGGATTGGTTTAGTCCACATAATGTGTGAAGTTTCTGGTGCTGCGCCGTCTTTTTGGAATCGGCCGTATCCTGCACCGCCGGTAGCTGTTGCGCCTGAGCGGATGTAGGGGGCATTTAGCCAGTTAGATGAAATTGTGTACCAGTTGCTGTTTTGGCCGTTTATGGGTCTTGACCAGTATTCGGTTGGAAGTGAAGCGCCGCTGTTAGCGCCTGGGATTGGTTCTTCTGTGACTTCTAGTGTTCTTACTGCTGAGGCTGGTTGGAACCAGTCGCCAGTGTACTGATTATTCGCGCCTGTGGTGTTGGATGTGTGCCATACGTAGTATTCGCCTGGGTAGTAGAATGATAGAGTATAGTTTCCGACTTTGGTTGGTGTGAATGCGTATGCTTGGACACCGGTTGTGTCGTCAATGACGTTCCAGGTTTGGGTTGAGTTGACGCCGTCAGGATCAGTGATGACTAGTTTGTAGTTGTGTCTGCGGATGTTGTTGGTTACGACTGCACCAGCGAAGGGTGTATCGACCCAGCAGAAGACGTAGACTTCTTGGCCGACGCCGATGGGGCTTGGAGCTGCTGACACATAGGCATAGGATACGATGTCCCATGCGGGATCATGTGCGGTTGCTGCGGGCAGAGAGGTCAATGGAATAGCGATGGATATCATGAGAAGCACTGCAATTACAGAAAGGGTTTTTTTAGAATTTTCTATTTTTAACAAATTCTCACCTTTGTAAACTCCATTATCGTATGAGTTTTGGTTATAAGCCTCACTCACTAGCAGAGAGTATGATTGGCAGCACAGTAGGCGAAAATGGCACTAAAAATAGAAATACGGCCAAGAAAATGTTGGACTCCCTGCTGGTATGCTGAGACCTCTGGTGCCACAGTTAGGAAAAAGAAATGCGTTTTAATGCATGAACCTTAGGATAATATCCAGAAGCCCTCTCAGCCCGCAGGCGAATCCAAGCTTATGGCTCATTCCCTTGCCTTTTCCCCCGCTATAAGCCACTATTCACCAAAAATCAGTAATAAGCATCACTCACGATTAGTGAGGAGCCTATATATGCACTAGCCATGGCTCGCCAACCAGAGCTTAACTGCTATTACCAAAAAGGGGATAGAGCGAAAGAAAAAATAGGTCAACAACAACTAAGTTGGCATATGTATGAAGTTGAACGGATCATCATCGAAGTTGTTTCAGCCGTTCTATATTTTACACTAGTTAGATACATGTACAAACCCTACAGTCTAACTGGAGAAAAAAAGTACCTTGGGCTACCCCTTGGCTTTGCTTTTCTTGGCATATCAGAAATCTTTCTCACAATACAAATCATCTATCCATCCATCCAACTACCAGGCCTTTCGGTGGCCACAAGGACATTTGCGTTTGTGTTTCTGGCGATAACATACTTTTTCGCAGCAAAACCCACAAGAAACAACCAAATGTTATGGACCATAACTCTTAGTCTAATCACCATAATCGCTGCAATATTATGCATTATCCTAGTCGGAGCGCCGCTTCTCAATCTACAGGTACCCATGGGTTTTAGCATATTTCTACGTATACTGGGGTTATTTTTTGTCGGATACATAAGCCTCCACGCCTTAAATAGCCACATAAAACGCCCTGATCCAACCACCATTTGGATACCGTTAGGATTTGTCATGCTTGGGTTAAGTCAGTATTCACAGATAATCCGAGTGCTAGACAACGGCTATGCATACGGCGGTGCATTCATCGGAGGAATAGTCTCCCGCTTCATCGGCATAGCAATCTTCCTCTATGTTGCATATCGAACGTTTCACGGAAACGACAAAAGAGACAATACCAAGTGAAAAAGACCACGCGTGGAGCCACACTGAAAACTTTGGACAGCCTAAATGACGAAGAGACAACAAGAACAGGGTAGGTATAACCAGATAGGTGCGACTAAACGTTTTCTTTGACGCCCATTTGGGTTTGCTGAGGCACTGGACTTTAGGAGAAAATTAACTTAA
>JBLNCY010000055.1:0-43574 GCA_050261115.1 Methanocella sp. | reverse complement strand
TGGTGGACCGAGCGGGATTTGAACCCGCGGCTTCCGCGTTGCGAACGCGGCGATCATACCAGACTGATCTACCGGCCCCTTAGGAGGTTTTAGAATCGTTGATTCAGAATTTAGAGGTTTCGGTACGTTTGGGGCCTCATAAGTTGTTCCTTGTAACCTGTATATCGCCTGCCTTAGCGCATTTTAATATATCTTTGATGCGTTTAACCCCATTTGAGTGCATCTTTCTGTGCTGTGATTGGCTGGTTTCTTGTTTGCAAGGTCGTTTCTCTGTTGCTTTGCCGAGGACCCCCCTCCCTTATATATAGACTCCACCGCAGACGGCAGGCTGGTTATGTCTAGGCGTTTGCTGTTTTTTGGCTACGGCGACTATGTGATTGCGGGCTGGACTGGGGAGATGGCTGCACAGCTGCATCAGGGCTAAAACCGCGCCTGTTTGCGGGCGGCTTTTTCCTCTACCGCTATAAGCAGCCAAACCATCCGCTTCCTCCATACTAACAACGCCCCATCAAAAACCCAACGCCCCACACAGCCGCCAAATAAAAAAAGCTGCCTTCAACAACTGTCTTGATTGCAGCCGCCTTATGTAGGGTATGGTTTAGCGGAGTTTAGGCTGGGTACGCTATCAACGGAAGACTTGATTTAATAAAAAAGGTTAAGCCCAAAGAATGGGCGCGCGGTTTTTTGTTTGTTTATTCGAGGATGATTCTTGCGTCAACGCATTTTGCGCCGACAGGGTAGGCCATAACTGGGTTGAGGTCCAGTTCTTTGATTTCTGGGATAGCTAGAACCATCTTTGAAACGTTTACGAGGACCTCTATTAGTGCGTTGAGGTCGGCGGGTTTAGAGCCGCGGTATCCGTTTAGGAGTGGGAATGCTTTGAGTTTGGTTATCATTTCTTTTGCGTCTTGTTCTGTGATTGGTGCAACACGGAAGTTAACGTCTTTTAGTAACTCGACGAAGATGCCGCCTAAGCCGAACATGATTGTTGGGCCGAATTGGGAGTCTTTGACTGCGCCAACGATGACTTCGGTTCCTTGGGGTGCCATTTCTTGTACGATGACGCCGACTATTTGTGCGTCTGCTTTGTATTTTTTGGCGTTTTCTATTATGGTGTTGAAGGCTGCTTCTACTTCGGCGGGGGTTTTTAGGTTAACTTTTACTCCGCCTGCGTCTGATTTGTGGATGATGTCTGGGGAGACGATTTTTAGGACGATGGGGTAGCCAATTTTTTCTGCTTGTTCTACGGCTTCTTTGGCGGTGGTTGCGAGGCTGAATTTGTTTACGCTTATTCCGTATTCTGCGCAGATGGTTTTGGCTTCGGGTTCGAGAAGTGCTTTTCTGCCTTCTTTTTTGGCTTGGTTGATGATTTTTGTTGTTTGACTCATGTTGTTTCCTTCGTTAGCGTATGTTGTGGTAGTGGATGCGGGGGTGTTTTAAATATTGTTTGGTTGTGGTTTGGGTTTTTTGCTTGTTGGGGTGTTTGTGTTGTGTTGTTGAACACAACAACTGTAGATTAGTGCGTCATAATACTTAATGGCATTTGGCGTTCAATCCCTAAACAATGACGCAACCAAAACAAAGCCGGCACAAAAAATCCAAAAAAATGTCAGCAGCGCTTTTCCATCGGGGACGCGTCTCTACCGGGCAAACATCGCCTCGCCGTAGCCTACCGGTGGGAAATCACCCTTCGGCACCGCATTCACCATACGCAAATTCCGAGACGACCTCTACTCGATTATCGACTTAATCAACATGGGCACATTCATAGAGGAAATGGCCGCCCTATGAACATCGAGCGCTAATTCCTTATTCTTTTTTGTTATATTATTAAGCTACGCACAACTGAAAATATCTTCATTAATACGATAAACGTATAATTGTTGATGCCCAGAGGTTGCATGGATGACTAATTTACAGCTTATCCTAATGGCGGCAAGTGTATCCGTAACGATAGCAGTTCTAATCTATTCCTCATGGAGAGACTATGTTTGCCGTGAAGTCAGCAACAAGGTCTGGGTCGTTTATGCCCCCATAGCTTTAGCGTTGACGTTAACGGAGATAGCGCTGTACGAACCGTCCTCATTGGGTTACTACGGATTAAGCGTCGGCGTAACCGTCATAGTCGCGTTTCTGCTGTTCTACAGTGGCGGATTTGGCGGAGCAGACTCAAAGGCACTCATGTGCATTGCACTGGCCCTACCCTTCGCGCCTCTGCCGCTGATTACGCCAATTCTAGCTGGAGCCGTCTCTCCACAATCCACCCTTATCTATCCCATAACGATCTTTGGCAATGCGGTTATTTTCGCAGCCTTAAGCGGCGTGTACATTATCGCACGCAACATAGTATGGCACAAGAAACGCAAGATAGCAATGTTCCCCGGCAGCCTCAAAGGCGAGTCCGCGGGCAAAAAACTGCTTGTTATAATTACAGGTTACAGAATGCCCATCGAGAAACTCAAATCGAAGTGGCATATTTTCCCCCTCGAAGACATCGATGAAAACCAAGTTGAGAACCGAAAACTCGTAATTGTCCCACGCGAGGAAGGCAGAGACCAAATCGTAGAGCGACTATCTAACGCCATCGAAGCCAAAAATATTGAGTCGCATGTTTGGGCTACTCCCGGCTTACCCATGTTGATCTTTGTTACGATAGGCTTGGTTGCGGCGTTATTCCTTGGGGATATCGTTTGGGTGCTGGTGCGCTTTTTATTCGGTGCCTAAACTGGCTGTGTTGGTTGGTAGGTTTTTGTTTTTTTCGTAAATGATATGGATGCAACGACCATCGAGGCAAAGCCGATACCGACAAAAGCCAATGCGATCTCCCGGTAGGGGTATGCTATGCTTTTGCTCATTAGGGTAATTCCTTCGCTGGTTGCCTGATACGTGTATAGGAAAGTGGCAACGGCGAATAATGCGATGGCAATTACTAGTAAGCTTGCTTCTTTTTTGAACTGCATTTAAACTGCCCTTGTTTGTTATATGTTAGCCTACACACACCATCAAAAGGTTATTTTAGTGTTTTGGGAGATACTTTAAAGGAGCCCTTTTCATGTACAACTCTACAAGCCGAAATGAGCTGCTAAGCTTCCTTGCAGAACCCAAACACAGGGATTGCCAGGTGGTTGTTATGCCCGATTTTTTCCTCGACCGCATCGTAAACCTGCCCTGGAACATCGAAGCGTTCACAGAAGCCATAAGCGAAGTAGCGGCGCGAAAGGGCGGCAGCATAGACGGCATACACCAGATTGACATGAAAGGCGGCAACTCCATAAACACCGCATCAGCCCTAACACGTCTAGGCGTTACAGTTACCCCCATTATTTGCACAAGCGCGTATGGGCTTCAGCTAATCAAGTACCACTTTAAGGATGCCCCAATGGATTTTTCCCACATAAAAACTGTGGGGAAAGCCTCCATAACTACCGCATTGGAATTACGAGGAGTTAACGAAAAAGTCAACGTTATGCTACGAGACGTCGGGGGATTAGCTGATTTTGGTCCGCACGATCTTACCGACTCAGACTACACGCTAATCGAAAGTGCCGACTATGTGTGCTTGTTCAATTGGGTGGGAACCCGCAACTATGGCACGGCTTTGGCGGACGCAGTATTTAACCGCACAAAACAGCGTGGCAGGGGTAAAACATACTATGACACCGCAGACCCCAACCCTAATTTCCAAGGCATCCCCGACTTTATCGAAAAAGTGCTAAAAACACCAAAAGTCGACATCCTGAGCCTAAACGAAAATGAAGCCATAACCTACGCCTCCATCGTCGACCCCAACTTTAAGCGGCATAAAGGTCAGCGGGAAGAATTCGCAGAACTGGCGATGGACGCTGCAAGAATACTAGCAAAGCATTTCCAAGCAAGAATCGACTTACATACCTCGCTGTTCTCGGCCACTTTGAAGGGTACCTCGGAGGTTGTAGTTCCAACCTTCAAAATCGAGGTCTACCGTGCCACTGGTGCAGGTGACGCTTGGAATGCAGGTAACATACATGCTGAGCATTATGGGCTTTCTGACGAATGCCGCTTGATGTTTGCTAACGCAGTTTCTGCATGCTACCTCTCTGGAGCTGATGGTACGCATCCCACTAGGGAGAAAGTCGCCAGTTTTATCAAGTCAAACTTGTGAGGTGTGCTAAATTTTTTTAAGGCTCAGGGCTTTACCTTGCAGGTAGGATTAGTGGTTGTATGGCTAGGTTGTTTGGAAGTTCTGGAGTCCGGGGATTAGCTAATGTTGATTTAACTCCGCAACTCGCATGTAGGGTTGCTTCAGCAGTCGCAACACATGCAAAAGCTAAACGGGCCATTGTTGCCAAAGACACCCGCGTTTCTGGAGATATGCTTGAGTCCGCGTTAGTGTCAGGGCTGCTTTCTTGCGGCGTGGATGTGATGCTTGCTGGAGCGGTGCCTACGCCGGTTTGTGCTTATGCGGCGAAAGCCTTCGGTGCAGACGTCGGATTCATGCTTACAGCTTCTCATAACCCCCCGCAGTATAACGGGATAAAAGTGTTCAATGGCAACAGCTTATCCTACACAGACCCCCAACAAGACGCGGTAGAGGCAATCATTGATGACGGCCGGTTTGGTTTGGCTGATTGGCGGCAACTAGGGCGCACCACAATTGTTGACGCAGCTGAGCCTTACTTGGAAATGGCTAAGAAAGCAGCGCCCCTAAAGAAACAGTGGCATGTCGTAGTTGATCCCGGATGCGGCGCAGCATACAGCATCGGGCCTCGCCTGTTTAAAGCATTAGGCTGTAAAGTAACCGCCCTAAATGCCCAGCCAGATGGACATTTCCCCGCCCGCAAATCTGAACCCAACGCTGAATCGCTCCAAGACCTCTCAAAGGTAGTAAAGGCGCTAGGTGCAGACATTGGCGTGGCATTCGATGGGGATGCAGATCGGGTTGCTTTTGTTGATGAGACTGGCGGCTTTGTGAGTTTCGACCGCTCCTTAGCATCGTATGCTGCTTTTGTTTTGAAGCAATCCGGCGGGGGACTGGTAGTTACTAACGTTGAGGCTTCCATGTGCGTGGAGACCATGGCGCAAAAGTACAATGGCAAGGTGCTCAGGACTCGGGTAGGCGACGTTTATCTTTCTGAAGTTATGGCGCGTGAGGGCGCCGTTTTCGGAGGCGAACCCTGTGGCGCATGGATACACCCCAACATCCATCTCTGCCCAGACGGGCCATTGACCGGGGCTCTGTTTATAGCTGCACTGGAACAAACCGGCAAAACCGTATCGGAGTTTGTCTCAGAAGCTCCGGAATACGTTACCCAGCGGGAAAACTTTTCTTGCTCTAAAGAGGCGAAATACCGCATCGTTGAACAACTCGGACCCGCACTCAAGGCAGCAATCCCTGATTACACGGACTTCTCAACCGTTGACGGCATACGCTTAGCTCTCAAAGAAGGCTGGCTTCTTGTCCGCGCCTCAGGAACTGAACCACTCATACGCTTAACAGTCGAAGGGCAAACCGAGTTAGCGGCGAAAGATATAACCGCAAAAGCAGCTGCACTAATACGCAAACAAATAGAGGCCAACCCATAATGAAAGCAGTATTACTGGCGGCGGGCGCGGGAGAAAGATTACTTCCCTTAACTGCAACACGCCCCAAGCACCTCCTAAAAGTCGGCGGCAAACCCATACTTCAGTATTGCCTAGAAGCAGTAAAAACGGCAGGGATTACTGAAGTGGTGATTGTCACCCATTACATGGCAGATGCTATCCACAGCTACTTTAGCGACGGCTCACAGCTGGGCTTGAAAGTGACTTATGTGGAACAGCCCAAGATTTTAGGCACCGGCAACGCAGCTGGCGTAGCAGAACCATACCTAGACGACGACTTCGTACTAATATATGGAGACTTACTCTTCGGACAAGACGCAGTAAAAACGGTGCTCTCCAAGTTCAGAAACGGCAAAACCGCCGCAGTTGTCGGCGTTGTCCAGGTTGACCGACCGGAAAACTACGGCATAATCGAGCAAGACAGCCAAATGCATGTTAAGCGTATTGTCGAAAAGCCCGCGTCTGGACAAGCGCCCTCTAACTTGGCTAACGCTGGCGTCTATGTTTTCTCTCGGGATGTTTTTGGGAAGATAGCGCAGCTTAAGGCGTCCGCTCGGGGCGAATGGGAGCTAACGGATGCTTTAACGATGCTTGCCGAGGAAGGAAAAACCGTCATCGCGGCAGAGCTTTCGAAAGGCGACTGGTTTGATGTGGGTCGACCTTGGGACTTGCTGGATGCAAACGTTTGGGCCCTAAAGCGTATGGAGCATCGCGTGCTGGGCAAAGTTGAGGACGGTGCACATTTGATTGGCCCTGTTACAGTTGCGGAGTCAGCGCGGATACGCTCAGGCGCCTACATCGAAGGGCCCGCATTTATTGATGAAGAGGCAGATGTAGGTCCCAACTGCTATATCCGCCCTGGAACAAGCTTGGGCAAAAAGACCCGTGTGGGTAATGGATGTGAAGTCAAAAACAGTATAATCATGGATGGCACCCATGTGGGGCACCTCTCATATGTCGGTGACAGCGTTTTGGGCGAGAAATGCAACCTCGGCGCCGGAACCATAACCGCGAACCTGCGCTTTGACGATGGCCCCGTGAAGATGACGATAAAAGGCAAAGTCGTCGATACCGGCAGACGCAAGCTTGGCGCAATACTGGGCGATAACGTAAAGACTGGCATCAAGTCATCATTTATGCCTGGCGTAAAGATAGGCGCTAATACGTGGGTTGGCGCAAATCTCATGGTTGAGCGCGATTTACCCGCGGATAGTATTGTGCTGCTAAAGCAGAGTAGCGAAGTAAAACCCAAGAAATAACTGCCCTCTATCTACTGACCAAAAGCCTTTTTCTTACAACCAACTTACCTAATAATTAAACGCTCAAGGTGCATTTATGCCTAAACTCATCGCAGTCGTCGGAGCCAAACACACCGGCAAAACCGCCACCATCGAACGCCTAATCACCGAATTAACTAGCCGAGGCTACCGTGTAGGCACCATAAAAGAGATGGTACGCATACCCACCCTAGACACCCCCAACAAAGAAACCGACCGCTACCGAAAAGCCGGCGCAGAATTCGTCGTCGCCGTTCCGCGAAACGAAACCGTCCTTTTCATCCCCAAGAGGCTAAGCATACAAGAAATCCTTCCCTACCTCAAAGGCCTCGATTATGTGCTTTTGGAGGGGTTTGAGTCAGAAAAGTGGCTACCAAAAATCGCCACAGCACAAACTGCAGAAGAAGCGGAAAGCTACTTGGATGGCTCCGTTGTAGCCCTTTCTGGATTAATTACAGAATCAGACGCGGAGAGAGAAAAATTTTCTGACGCAGCAATCCCCCTTCTAAATAACACCCAAGAGGTAAAAGCGTTAGCCGAAATAGTTGAGGCAAAAGCGCTCGACCTTGTGGTTTAGCTGACCACTATTGCTGCTACTCCACGAATCCACCGCTGGGCAAATTCGTCGTCAGCGATAATCAGGCGGAATGGACCTTCCCCGCCCTCAGTAAGTGGGGTCATAGCTGCGCCGTCTTTCTTGTAGGCTATAAAGGCGCTGTCTTTGTTTGCTTCCTCTAGGGTTAGGGTGGTTCCATAGCCGTCAGATGCTTGGATAAAGATAGATGTGGCGTTGCTGTTGATTTCTGCTTGTTCTAGGAGCGTTTTTAGGGTGACGCCTGTGTAGGTGAAGTCGCCGTTGCCTCCCTGGTTTCCTTTAACGGTTACTTGCAAGGTGATTGACGGATACTCAGTGATCTCTGTGTAGCTCAAGTTAGCTGGGTTGGCTACGTTACCTTTGATTTGCAGCATTCCCGTTGGCTGCGAGGCGTCGGGGCGTGTGTAATAGTAAAGCGGAATAACTGCGATAACTAATAAAACAAGCGCAACTAACGCTATTTTAGTTAATTTTTTCACGTTTTCCTTCTCCAGAATCCATTCTTAACCCTTTTTAGGAGCATGTTCGCAATGAATCCACCCATGCATCCGCTAATTGCCGCTACAACGCCTAAAAATGCAAGAATAACCGCAGGTAGCATCAGGATTAAACCGCCGACAAGCAACGTCCCAACCGTGTTTGCGACGGCAGCCGCTATCATACAACATCCTAAGCAGCAAGCTTTATGTCGCATGAGCAGGAAAACGGCATCCATGACTAAGCCGGGCCCAAGATAAATCACAAACGCGAGTATGCCAAAGTTACCGTATGGTAGAATTAGGCTTATGCATGCTTGGATGAGTGCTACTAGTGTGGCGACGCCGGGTTTGCCGATTAAGCCGTAGGGGATTACTATCCACATCATGTATAATCCACCTAAGACGCCGCCTGTGGGGATGTTGGCGGTGCTTATTAGTGGGCCGATGAGGGGGTAGAGTAGCTCTTTTGTTGCCAAACCTAAGCTTGCAAACATTGCTGTTAGGACTAGGTCTGTGGTGGCTATTCTTAGGTTGCTGCTGGTTTTTTGGTTTGACAGAGTTGTCATGAAAAGCTCCGATGTGATAAATGGGTAACATCGGGAAATTAAAACGTTACTCCAAAGCAGTGCCCTATAAACTATTAATTGAAGAACTCAAAGCTGCCTGTTTTCTCCTAAACTGTAAAACCAAGTCCTTGCCAAACGCCGTAACTTCCGAGGATCCGCCGCCTTTCGCTCCCCCTCGGACACGCGTAACCAAAGATTGACCTAGCCGTTCCTCAGCTAACGATATTCGATGTAGTGCATATCGGTAGGACATGTCGAGTTCTTTTGCGGCGTCTAAGACGGAGTGGTGTTGCTCGATTTTTTCAAGCAATTTAGCTAAGCCGTCGCCGAATACTGCTTCGTTTTTTTCGTTTACCATCCAAAGCTTGAACTTATAGCTGAGTGGACACATGTCTGTTCCTGGCTCTAATTTGGGCGTTAATGGACTTAAGCTTACTGTTTTTGGCAAGTTAGAACGAAAATTTATCGGCTTGTTTATGGCTTGTGGTAGTCATTTGTAGCCAGCAAGCCTTTTATAGCATATATATTGTATATACGATTAATACAATCGGGTAGGCGTGATTAGCACGGAGACCGCAAAATATCAAAATAACCCAGACAACCTCAACAGAGTCGTCGAAAAAAAAGTCCTCAACCCTGTCACTAAAAAAATAACCATATACGCCCCAGACATTGCGGCAAAAGCACACCCTGGGCAATTTGTCATTTTCAAAATCCGCTCAGACAGCGAACGAATCCCCCTAACACTATCCTCTTGGGATAAAGAAAAAGGGACAATTTCACACATTTTCCAAGAAGTCGGCTACTCAACAATAGAAATGGGCGCCCTACACGTTGACGACAAAGTCATGCATGTAGCAGGCCCATTGGGAAACCCCAGTGACATTAAAAACTTCGGCACCGCCGTCGTAGTCTGCGGCGGTCTAGGAACAGCGGTCGCATATCCAGTGGCAAAAGCCCTCAAAGAAGCCGGAAATAAAGTCATCTCTATCATGGGTGCAAGAACCGCCGATTTATTCATCTTAGAGGACGAGATGAAAGCCGTCTCCGACGAAGTTTACTTTACATCAGACGACGGCACAAAAGGGCAAAAAGGCCTAGTAAGTGACATATTGAAATCTCTCTTAGCTAAAGACACAAAAGTCGATATAGTCTTCGCAATTGGGCCCCCTATAATGATGATGGTGATTGCAGACTTAACACGTCCCTTTGGCATCAAAACCATAGCCAACCTAAATCCCATCATGGTGGACGGCATGGGAATGTGCGGTGCATGCCGTGTCACAATCGACGGCAAAACGCAATTTGCCTGCGTGGACGGCCCAGAATTTGATGCACATAAAGTTAACTTTAAAGAGCTCATGCAGCGGCTCAAAAGCTACTGCACCGAGGAAAGAAAACTCGCGCTATCGATCCAAAAACCACTAGGAGAGAGTAACTGTCAATGTCACGGACACTAAACCCAGCAACCAACAACCGCTTCTTTGCGGTTGAAGTTCCAAAACAAGACGCCTTTAACCGAACTAAAAACTTCAAAGAAGTAGTACTAGGCTACACTGAAGAGCAAGCCCTAGCTGAGGCCTGTCGATGCTTAAACTGTGCCTCGCCAAAATGTGTAGAGGGTTGCCCAGTTAACGTACCCATCCCCACCTTTATCAAACAAATCAAACAAAACGATTATGCAGGCGCAATCAGAACAATCAAAGAACGCAACAGCCTACCCGCCATCTGCGGACGCGTATGCCCACAGGAAGAGCAATGCCAAAAAAACTGCATCGTCGGCAAAAAAGGCGACCCTGTCTCCATAGGTCGACTTGAACGGTTTGTAGCCGACCTAGAGCGTGAACGTGGTATTGACGTACCCAAAGTTCCTCCATGTAACGGCAAGAAAGTTGCAGTCGTAGGCGCGGGTCCCGCTGGTTTAACCGTCGCGGCAGATCTTGCAAAACTAGGCTACCCCGTGACTATCTTTGAGGCGCTTCACAAAGGCGGTGGAGTGCTAGTTTATGGCATCCCTGAATTCAGACTGCCAAAATACATAGTCCAAGCAGAAATCGACTACATCAAAAAGCTTGGCGTTGAATTCAAGCCTGACTTCCTTATCGGCCGTACACTCACCATCGACGAGTTATTCGCCAAAGGCTACCAGGCAGTATTCATCGGCACCGGCGCCGGGTTACCCAAATTCCTCGAAGTCCCTGGAGAGAACCTCAACGGCATCTACTCCGCAAACGAGTTCCTCATACGCGTAAACCTAATGAAATCCTTCAACTTCCCCCAGTCCAAAACACCTATCCGCGTAGGAAAACGCGTGGCAGTCATCGGAGGCGGCAACGTAGCCCTCGACTCCGCAAGATGCGCACTACGCTTAGGCGCCGAAAACGTCACCATATTCTATCGGCGCACACGAAACGAAATGCCCGCGCGCGAAGAAGAAATCTCTAACGCTGAAGAAGAAGGCATATTCTTCAAGTACCTAAGCACACCCATCAAATTCATCGGGGATGAGAAGGGCAACGTCACGTCAATGGTGACCATATCTATGCGGCTATGCGACGCCGACGACTCCGGCAAACACCGAGTCGCACCCATCGAAGGCTCAGAAGTCACATTTGACGTTGACACCGTAATCGTTGCAATCGGCAGGACACCTAACCCAATCATACAGAGCACAACCCCCGGATTAAAAACCAATAAAGGCGGCATAATCGCCAGCGACCAAGCATTCAAAACAACCATTGAAGGCGTCTACGTCGGCGGCGACATCGCAACCGGCGAAGCAACAGTCATCAGCGCCATGGGTACAGGCAAAACTGCGGCGAAAAGCATTCACGAGTATCTCTCAAACAAAAGCCCCAAAGCTTAGCCGCTAACCTTCCCTTCTGTTTTCTATTTTGTAATTTCTGGTGTTGGTACTTTAAAGGCTCGGTTAACTGCGATTTCTGCGATGCTAAAGGTGCAGTGGCTGATGCGTTTTATGTTATCTCGTATGCTGCATATGCCGCAGACGAGTTCTGCACTTTTTTGCGGTCCGATGAATGATTTGGATGTGATTTCGACATCGAGTTTTTCGAGTTTTTGGCGGTGCTTCATTATGTTGACGGCGGCGTTGACGTCTTTAGAAAAGAATGCCTCCACGGCTTTGACATAGAGTTCGGTTACTTCGGTGCCTGCTTTCACCATTAATAATAAGACGTCGTCAGGGATAGTTTGTTTGGCTCCGTTTAGCATAATGACATGTTTGGTGATCTCGGCTGCGTAGTCAGAGGCGTGTTCCATTCGGGTGATTAGGGTTTGGTGATCCATGCAGTCTATGGGGTCTATGTGGAGTTCGTTGGCGAGGTGGGGGTTCTGTGCGGCATTACGTAGAATGCGCATGATTAAGAATGCGAAGTGGTCGACGTCATCGTCGAGGGAGTATGAGGATTTTGCTAGGGGGACGTCATTGTTTTTGAGGGCGGTGAAGGCGCCTTCGCACATGGAGCGTGAGATGAGGTGCATGCGTTGGATGGCTTGCTCGAGTGAGGCTTTGGATTCATCCATCAGGCTTTGGATGTTGACGCATTTGGCGTCGGCTTCCATGACTCGCATGTAGAGGCGGCCGGCCATGTTGCGGATGGCTCGGGTTTGGGGTACAGTAAAGATTCCCTCGGAGGCGAGTGTGATGGCTGTGTACCCGTTTAGGTATGCGCCTAAGATTTTTTGTGTGATTAGGATTTCTTCTTCGTTGGATTGGATGTTTAGGGTGATTGTTTTTTCTTCAGATCGTTTTAGGCTGCTCGGGTAGATGACTAGTGAGCGGTCTTTTTGGATGTTGAAGGAGATGGTGTCGCCTTTTTTTAGGTCGTTTAGCTGCATCCACTCTTTGGGTAGGGAGATTACTAGTGATGATTTGCCCAGCGACATGATTTTTCTCTCCATAACTTGTGCGCCTCTGATATTAACAGTTAATATTACTAATACCTGCATAATTGAAATATATACTAATCGGCTTAGGTCAGAACAACACTTTTTACCATTCAAAAAGTAAACCGCGTCACCCACAAACAACAAAACAATCAACAGCAGTAATGTAGGTATAGCGTACCTATGATAAAGCGGCATCTTCTTAACCGTAACATATACTGCGAACTATCCACAGCCTAGTCTCAGCTGCATTAGCCAGAACCGCCCAGTCCCCTCAGACGTCATGGAATAAGACCCACTAAATGAGCCCACACCGCTAACTTGGCAAAGTTCTTTGAATTAATCCGAAGCAAAACAGAGTGGGTTTTTGTGGGGGGAATGAATCAAGGTCGATTGTTACTGCAGGTGTTTTTTACCGATAGATACTGTTTGGCTATTCCAATCGCCTTTTGCCCATAGCGTCATAGGCATAAGAAGGGCCAATATCACGTTAGCCCTGCAGAGTGCAAATCAACCGTTGGATTTAGAGGTAGATTTAAGGGTGAAGCTATGGGTAACCAGCTTAGTGATTCTTAGAGTTTATTGAGCCATTCGCTTGGGTTCTCCTTTTGCCATATCGGCTGCTCTGTCAACCCGTGGTAGGCGAGGTCTAAGAGTTGATCTACCCTGTGATTACGATAATATGAGTGGCGTCTTTTTCGGTCGATTTGGTGTCTTAGTCTCTTAAAGGGGTCAGCCATACACTCAACAACCTGCGGCGCTATTTAGTGGCTTTTTCTTGTTTTTCCAGCCATAGATCGAGGGCTTGGAGTTGCTTATCGCGTTGCTGTTGAGTTTCTTGTTGGTTCATGGATGTTTCAAGCTTCTGCTGCTGGTTTTCTTGCCGCAGAAGGGTCTCTTGGTGACGATCTTTCATATCCATACACCATCAAAATGTGAGTGAATTTTGGGGTATTTGTGGCTTTTTAGGAGCTAGCGCACGCTTACAGAATCAAATACAACAAAAAAAGGCCGTACCAACGGGCGACACAAAGCCCCCGTTAAAGCGTGGGCTATGGGCGGTAGCCGCTTAACGTCGTTAAAGCCAAAGCAGTAGCAATAATATCCGCGGTTGTGCCAGGGTTATAGTCGTTGCCTGCTTTTCGGAGCTTTTTGTCAAAGGCGATTAGCGCCTGCTTGCCCTTTTCTGTTTCGACTCCGCCTAAGTCAAGGATTTCCTGTGCTCCCGCTGAGACTTCTTGGGCTTTTTCTAGGCCTACCTTGCGGCTGATGAATGTGTCTGGGTGGGTTGCGAGCACTTTTAGGAAGCTGTTTACGATGGCGGTGTTTCGGTCTTTGTGTTTTAACTCGTTTTGTAGGTAGGGGTATGCAAGGTCGAAGGTAATTGGGAAGTTGTTTGTCCATTCGCTACAGATGTCATCGTAGGCGGCGGCGATTTTGAAGACTTGTTGCAAGGTGATGTTTTCGTTGATGAGGCGGGTTTTGCTGTTTTGATCTTTTACGCTTAAGTCGGGTGCGCTGTTAAGACCGCTAGGCTTAGCGACCTCAATTGCCTCGTAGACGTCGACGGAATCCTTTGCGGTTGAAGCTCTAATTAATGCTTCCATGTTTCTGCGCAATACCCCAAAATCGAATCGGTACTGTTCGTCCACGGGGGTCATGCCGGCTGCAACTGCCAAAGGCGCAAAGAGCATGATTGTTCCAAGTAACGTGTTGCCGCCATGCTGCCATTGGTCAATATCCTTGATGCCCCAAAGGATAATCTCGCCCAATCCCGCTTTGTCTAGTTTGCGTTTGTTTTGGGCGATTTCGATTCCGCGGTAAGCCGCATCCATAAACGAGGGGCCGGCGGCGACGGAGGAAGCCAAAAAATGCTCTACACGGGTGCCTTCAAAATCAACCACCAAATTAACGTTTCCCGGTTTGTCTGCGCTGACTTCCAGGATGATGGCGAGTTGTAGGCATCTTTGTATGTGTTGGGCTTTTTCGCAGGTGCAGTTTCTTTGCATTATCTGATAACCGTTCTATAACCCTCCGAAAAAACCCTTATTAACGTTATGTAGTTTTGTACACACAAATGAAGAAGGATACAACATAGATGCTGACTCGCGAAGGCGACTTAATACGAACAAAAGCTAACGTAGTTTTCGATGTAAAGGGTACCGTCCACCCCAAAGACAAAGTCATCGCTTTCCCACGGTTTATTCCCCAAGCAGACGGCGCCCGCAAAGCCAACAACACAACCTACGGCAAAGTCTACAGTCTAAACGAACGATTCGCATACCTACAAAAACACCACCCAGACCTAATCGTCTTTGACCCGGTTTTTGGTGAAACGCTCTGCGAAGTCCCAATCGACCAAATCGTGGAGGTCTATAAACCAACAGACAAGTTAACCCAGCTCCGTGAATCCAAAAACCGCACCCCACTGGAGGAAAAAGCCTACCGTCTAGCGGCAACACTCAAAGAGAAGGCAGATATTCCTTGGAGCGCCATAGGCATCTCTGGTTCTATCATGGCGGGACTAACTACAGATACCTCCGACATAGACCCGCTTGTGTACGGCATCGAAAATAGCCAAAAAGCATACACAGCGCTACAGGAGCTGCGTGAAACTGAAGGCTCAGGCTTCAAAGCCTATACCGAATCTGAACTTGGAACCCTCTATGACTTCCGCGTCAAAGACACACAGATGACCTTTGAAGACTTCAAGCATGTTGAGAATCGGAAGGCGTTTCAGGGCATGTTTATGGGAACCGACTACTTCATCCGCTTCCTAAAAGACTGGAACGAAACAGCCGAACAATACGGCGACGTACACTATCAAAATGGGGGTTACTGCAAAATCAGAGGTGCCGTTGTAAACGGTGAAGATGCACTTTTTACGCCCTGCAGCTACACACTTGATGGCGTTGAGGTGCTTGAGGGTCCCAAACTGGCGTCTATCACTGAAGCGGTTTCTTTCCGAGGTCGCTTCTGCATGCAAGTCACCGCCGGCGAATCTATCGAGGCGCAGGGTAAAATCGAGTTAGTCACCGAAAAAAGCGGTAAGACACATTATCGGTTGATTTTGGGCAATAAGCCAGAAGATTACATGGTGCTTCTGCATTAATGCAGCGCTTTTAGCACCTGCTCGTAGTAGCGTGGGCAGTACGTCAGGGTAACCTGCATGTAGCTGCCGTTGGGCGATTGGACTTCTTCGAGGTTGCCTTCAACTATGACGGTTTCGTCGCGTTGGACTTGTTGGCGAAATTCCTCCATGTAACTAAAGACACGCTTGACCTCTATGGCTTCTCTTGGCCCATCGAGAACCTCGAGGGGTTCTATGCCGTAGATGGATGGAATGAATGGTCCGTCATCGTCGGCGGTTACTTTAGCTTTGAGTTTCACCCAGCCCTTAGGTACTATACGCGTGTTGGATCTGTATTCGTTTTGGATTTCGCTCCAATCTTTTATGGGTTCGAATTCGGCTTTAATGATTCTGCCGCTATGCTTGCGGTCGTCATAGAGGCCGTAGATGAATTTTCGACGCTGATGCCACACAAAGTCCTGAACGGTAAAGTTCCTAAACAGCCATCGTTTGCCCTCCATGGCTTTTTCAGAGGCAAATTCATTGGTTAAGCCGCTGTTTGGGTCATTGTATAGTTCGGCGTTGGTTTCGCGGATTTTGCGGTTTTCCGTTTTGCCATAGATGGTGAAGTCGATGTCGCTGTATTTTGGGTGATGAAAGCCGTGCAGCATGGAGCCGAAGACGCCAAAGCTTTCCTTATCGACGCCTGACTGTTTTGAGGCGATGTCTAACACACGCATCATCGCCGCCAAGAGTTGGTCTGTTGGGCCCTTTTTTAGTAGCTCCTGGAGCCTGGGCTGTGGCTGACGAACCTCTGCGATCAGGTCATGGGGGACGCCTACGAGTTTTAACCCAAGCATCTCATGCTGGACCAAGTACTGTGGATAGTTTTTGGCGACGAGTTTCATGCCTTCGTCGTTGTAGAATTTGTAGTAGAGTTCGCCTGGTGCTTCGCGTGGGGCTCGGGGGTCTTTGGAGTTGAAGATTTTTTGGCTGGCGTATTCCGCGTCGCAGAGATACGCGTTTGGGGGGTGGCTGTATCCGAAGACTCGGAAGATGATGCCTTCTGCGCTTTGTATAGCGTCGCGGTCACGTAGTTTTAGGCTGGCCATATGTATTCTTCTTCGCTGGTAGCTGTGCCTACGACTACTTGGTAGAAGCTGGTGCCGTCTGTGGTGGAGGTGGCTTTCTCTAGGGTGCCTGCAACTTTGACTTGCTGCCCTACGCGTGCGACATTTCGGTAGCAACCTATGTTTGAGACGACCTGTACTGGGATTTGTTCGAGTTGAAGTTCAGATTGCGGATCCATGGGTTTATAGTTACTTATTTTGTAGATTGCAGGCCGATACATTGTTTCGGTATCGTCGCAGATGGTTGCCCAGAACCGCACAGGCGCCAGTGGCGTGTAGGTGTAGTCGCCGTATTTGCCCTTGATTTCTTCTGGCTTTCGGGTGGCGTTGTACATCCAGATTTTGCCTTTGTACTTGCCGACAAAATGCCTTGCTGCCTCTATGCGGTTACCAGCTATGTAGCTGACTACGCCCTGATTAGCGAGGATTTGGAGGGTTTGTTCGACTCGTCGGAAGTTCGCGGTGCCATAGACGACGAAGTCTATGTCTGATTCAGGCGAATGCATCTCTAAAGCTGTCGAGCCATGTAGCCCCAGGTCCTCGTAGGGTACGTCTGATTCTCTCTGCACGAGGTCGATTAGTTCCAGAGCCATCCTTTGGAAGTCATCGGGGTTTTTGAGGTTCCGGAGCCAGACTAAGCGGTCTTTGGGAACAAAAACCTGCTCAATCTTATCCAGGGGAGCGGTGATGAGTTCTTTGCCCCGTGTTTGGTCGAAGTAGAGGTAATCAGGAAAGTTCTTGCGGAACGCCTCAATAAACGTTTGATAGTTTTTGGCTGTATAGAGTTTTTCTGCACGGAAAAGCTGGCTGGTGAGGGGATTTGTGCCGAATCTCCATGTGCGCATGAGCATCTCGACATCGAATAGTTCCTTGTACTTGGCGGGGATGTACTTGAGGAATGCGAATACCCTGTCGTCAGGGTGCTCGTAGCCGAATGTGTTCATAATGAATCCGTCTTTTGTGACGAAGGTGTCTCCGTCTGCGGGTTCCCAGATTGTTGCTTCTTCCGTACGCTTACACCGCCAGAAAAGTACTTGTGTGAAATAATAAAGCTATTGCCAACAAGCAACAGATTGCCATCTTCCCTAGCAGACAATATAGGACTCCCGTTTAGCTCAGTACCTGTGGTGCGTAGTTTCGGTTGCCCATGACGGGTCAATGGGCTTAAAAGTAAGCTAAAAAAGCTAAAGGTTATTCGTCGCTGCCATAGCCATGCTCAAGCCGACCATGAATCTTTCGGTAATTTGCTATGTGCTGCTCCTTGTTTTGCCCAAACGCCGCCATGTGTTTTTGGAGGTCTGCCTGCGAAAAAAAGATGCAGGCGCAGTGGGGGCATTTGAGGTAGGGGTTGGAGCCGTTTTGTTGCTCTGTCATGGTTGGCGCCTAGTGGATGTTTAGGTAGATTTTTTTGCCGTCTAATTCGGATTGATGCCAGTTTGCTTCGACTTCGTTTCGGTTTGTGTGAAGGTAGATTTTGCGTGCGCGAACCAGTCCAGCCATTTCCTCAAGGTAGGGTTGCAGTAGTGTTGTGCTTTCGGTGTCTAACTCGGCGATGTGGATAGATTCAAGAACTTCAGTCGGTACAAAGCCCAGTTCTTTACGGAGTGCCTGAACACGGCGTGCTAAGTCACGCATGATGCCTTCGCCAAGCAGTCTATCGTCGCGTTGACCGCTAACAAAGACTGTTATGTCTTCCTCTTGGCTGCTTACCCAGTTCTCGCCACCCACATAGTCTGGAACTGCAGTGGCATATTCCACATCCTTTACGTTTGTTTGTTCAAGGAGCAATGCCTCCAGCGGTTTTAGTGCATCAAGGACTTTCTGGGGGGCTATAACTATGGCTTTGGCTAGTGGCCAGCGACGCTTTAGTTTGCCTTGTTGGCGTGCTGCAAAAGATATGGAGACCACTTTTAGAAGGATCTCGAATTGTTCCTCGATTGTTTTGTTTCTAGCTGCGGGATTAGGCTGGGGCCAAGGCGCTAAGTTGACGGTTTCAGGGAGGCTGGGTTCGAGTTGGCGGTAGATTTTTTGGTAGAGTGCTTCGCTTAGGAAGGGCGTAACGGGGTTGAAGAGTAAGATTACCGTCTTTAGTGTGCCGTGGAGTAATGCGTAGATGGTTTGGCGACGCTCAACGGTGTCTGGGTCGTCTGTCCAGAGCTCTTTTCGGATCATGGGCACATAGAGGCGGCTAAGTGTTTCAATAACAAAGTCATCAAGTATGCTTAGGGCAGCGTTGAACTCGCATCGGCCCAGCTTTGCAGTGTAATCCTCGATGGTGTCCTGTAGCACAGAGAGCATCCATATGTCTGCAGGTTGAAGTTTGCCTGACTGAATTGCCCAGTCAAACGAGTATTTGGCTGGGTCAAAGTTGTCAAAGGTGGCGTTTTCCATGAAGAAGCGGTTGAGGTGGTAGAGTGTGGAGAGGTTTTGGTAGCTTCGGCGGGTGAGTTCTTGCATGTCAAAACTCATGAAATCTGTGGGGCTGCATTTGCGGGTCATGTAGAATCGGCAGAGGTCCGCGCTGTATTTAGATAGCAGTTCGTTTGTTTGGATTACGTTGCCAAGGCTTTTGCTCATTTTGCGGCCTTTCGCGTCTTGGGTTAGGCCTTGGAATAGGAACGCCTTGTAGGGTGCTTGGGCTTTGCCTGTTAGGATGACGCGTTCAAGCAGTAGCGAGTTTGCCCAGCCCCTGGTCTGATCGATGCCCTCGGTTAACCAGTCGGCGGGGATGTACTTTGCTTCTTCATCGTCTGTGAAGCGTGCGTGGGGTGAAGCTCCGCTGTTGTGCCAGGTGTCGAGTACGAAGTCTTCGCGTTTCATGGTGCCGCCGCATTTGCTGCATTTTATGGTTACTCGATCGACCCAGGGCTTGTGTAGCTCAAAATTTTCGGGGATTTCTTCTTGTGCTGCTTCGATGAGTTCTTTTTTGCTTGCGACTAGACGCTGTTCTCCGCAGGAACCGCAGGTCCATATCGGCAGGGGGGTTCCCCAGATGCGTTCTCTGCTGATGCACCATGGTTTGCCTTCTTTGAGAAAGCTGATGAATCGGTTTTTGGGTTCCTCATAGAAGTATTCAACTTTGCCTGCTGCTTCGAGTACTTTTTGGTTGATTCGGTCGGTGCGCAGGAAGTATTCTTTGCGTGCAAGCCAGACGATTCTGTGGTGGCTTCTCCAGCAGTGGGGGTATTCGTGTTTGATTTTCTTTATTTTAACGAATGCGTTTCGGCTGCGGAGTTCCTCGACTACTACCATATCTGCTTCGCGTGCAAATACTCCAGCGAATTGCCCAGCATCTTGGGTGAACTTGACTTCATCGTTGTAGGGGACATAGATGGGGACGCCTCTGCGTTGTGCTGCCCAGAAATCGTCCTCGCCGTTGCCGGGTGAGAGATGAACAATGCCCGTTGCGGTTTCCACGTCGACGAAGTCTTCGCCTATGACATGGTGAACTAGGGGATGTTTGGTTTCTAGTTCGGCTTGTTTGGGGATGATGTCTTTGAGTGGATAATCGTAGGCTTTGCCCTCTAGGCTACTGCCGGGGAGGGTTTCAAGAACATTGTAGTTCTTGATATCTAATTCTGTCATTAATGCCTCGACGCGAGGGCGAACCATAATCCAGATTTCGTCGCCCACCTTCACCTTTGCGTACTCTGCTTTTGGTTGTACCGCAAGCATGGTGTCGGTGACCACTGTGAAAGGCATGGTGGTCCAGACTAAGAAGTACTCGTTTTGGGTACCAGTAACTTTGAATTTGAAGTACAAGGAGGGGTCTTCGACTTCTTTGTAGCTTCCTTCATAGCCGACTTCAGCGCTGCTGAGGCTTGTTTGGCAGCCAGGACAGTACGGCACAACATAGTGCCCTTCTTCAAGCAGCTTTTGGTCCCATGCCGCCTTAAGGATGTGCCATTCACGCTCGATGTATTCATCTTTGTAGGTCCAGTAAGCTTTGTCTTGGTTTATGGCGATGCCTAATCGGCTATCGGCTTCAAGCCACATCGCATGGTACTTACCAAGGGTTTTTTTGCATTCCTCAACATAGCGTTCCATGCCGTACTTTTCTATGGATTCGCGTTTGTTGCGGGCGCCAAGAAGCTTTTCTACTTCGAGTTCAACGGGGAGCCCTTGGCAGTCCCATCCCGCCCAAAACGGCATATAGTAACCCTCCATGGTTTTCCATCGGTAGCGGATATCTTTCATTATGCGGCCGCGTGCATGCCCGATGTGAGGGATACCGTTTAGTGTTGGTGGTCCTTCGACGTATCCTATGATGCCTTTGATGTTTGGTGAGTTTTCGAGTTGCTCAAGTTTTTGGCGGATTTGGTTTTTCTTCCAGAATTTGCGGATTTCCTCTTCGAGTTCAAGCGGGGTGTAGTTTGGTGGTAAACTGTTGGGGTTTTGATCTGCTTGGTTTTGGGCTGTCAAAGTGATTACCGTAGGGCAGATTACGTTAAAAGAGTATATAAGAATAACAATACCAAAAAACGTGTCATAACTTCTTAATTGGGTGCCCTGTTAGGGTTGGGTTTGGTTTATCGGCTTGTCGGTTGTTGCTGTCGCTTAGCAGTCACATCGTGTTAAATACCGCCTAGGGCATAGGTGACAGGCAGGCGGCATGTATGAGAGTTCTCCGTTGCCCCATATGCAGAAAAACCATGGCTGATCCTCAACAGCTAAGGCTCCATCGAGTAAACAAACATCACGGAACAATATTTGGCGATAACTGGCTACAAACTAATAATCAACTGTTGTTGCCATCCCGAAGCCACATCGTTATTTATGAATCAACATGCCCTAATGGAAATAATCACACCTAAAATGTGATTAAAAAAGTAAGCGTCAGACCAACAGTTAGTTGAGGCGTAAGCCCAACCTGTTCCCCTCCCCCTCTCTCTCTTCCGGGTTTACGCCCAGCTAACATCCTCTGATGCAATGAAAACTTTAGGAGTGAAGTGTAGTATGGAATTTTGCTCAGAATGCGGTTCAAGACTAAAACCAATAAAAACCCACTCAGGAAACCAAGCATTACTATTGTTAACCTGCACAAAGTGCGGCGTCAAAAAAGAAACCCAACCCACGATTCTCAATGGAAAATTCATAGAGCACAACCCCAAACAGATGGTGGCTGTCATAGGCAGAGAAGAGCAGCAACTCTACACGATGCCCACCATACAGGTTGAGTGCCCTCGATGCGGCAACAACACTGCCAACGTCTGGCTGGTGCAAACCCGCGGGTCTGACGAATCATCCACCCAGTTCCTGCGCTGTACACAGTGCAACTACACATTCCGAGAATACACTTAACGCCCAAAAGGGGTATACCCCTTTTTCTATTTATGCAACATGACGCTTCAAAAATGCATAGCACTCAGCATAAAGCGCCAACTCACAGCATGCACGCTATGCATACAGAGCCGCTTAAAACCCGCTTTTTCGTCTGTCTCGCCCTAACCGTTCCTGTTCTGTTTTTTTCGGAAGCCATCCAAACCTGGTTTCAGTTTACCCTCACAATTCCCTATCAACAATACATCCTTCTGGCTTTAGCTGCCGTGATTTATGGCTATGGCGGCTGGCCCTTTCTCACCGGTTTAGTCGGTGAGCTTAGGCAGCGTAAGCCCGGGATGATGACACTCATTGGCACGGCAATATCTGTTGCTTTCTTCTTCTCGGCTGCCACCGTGTTTTTTCCGGTTGGGGGCGACTTTTTCTGGGAACTCGCCACTCTTATCGTTGTAATGTTGCTTGGGCATTGGCTTGAAGCCCGAAGCGTATTAGGTGCTTCGCGGGCGCTGGAGGAGCTTGTAAGGGTGATGCCGACAACTGCCCACGTCGTTATGGGCAACGAGGTTGTGGATATGCCGGTTTCGCATTTGCAGGTGGGCAGTGCGGTTTTGGTTCGGCCGGGCGAAAAGATTCCCTCTGATGGAGTAGTAGTCGACGGCGAATCATACGTTAACGAGGCGCTACTTACAGGCGAATCCAAACCAGTACATAAGAGGGTTAACGATAGGGTTATTGGGGGCGCAGTTAACGGCGACGGCGCTTTGCGCCTAAAGGTTGAGCGTACGGGTGAGTCGACTTATCTGGCGCAGGTGCTACGGCTTGTTGCACAGGCGCAGGAGAGCAAGTCACGCACACAGGACCTCGCAAACCGCGCGGCTGCCCTGCTGTTCTATGTTGCATTGTTTGTCGGTGCAGCTACGTTTGTGGTTTGGCTATTGTTGGGTGACGCCCAGTTTGCTTTAACCCGAAGCGTTACGGTGCTGGTTATCGCATGTCCGCATGCGTTAGGTTTAGCTATTCCGCTTGTAGTGGCCCTGTCCACTTCGATGACTGCTAAACGAGGCATTCTGATTCGCGACCGTAGAGCCTTCGAGGATGCCAGAAGAGTGGATGCGGTGGTTTTTGACAAAACCGGAACTTTAACGGCGGGAGAGTTCGGCGTAACAGACATTGTGCATTTCACCGAGCAAGCGGATGTGTTGGCGTTGGTGGCTGCGGTTGAGCAGAACTCGGAGCATGTAATCGCCAAAGCCATAGTCAAATACACAAAAAACCAGGGCGTCTCCATCCCCCAAAGCGAGGCGTTCATGGCTATCCCCGGCAAAGGCGCTAAAGCAAAAGTAAACGGCAAAACCGTATATGTTGGCAGCCCAAGCATACTGAAAGACCTAAAAATCCAAACCGATGACCCGCGGGTTGCCCTGTTGGGGGCGGAAGGTAAAACGGTGGTTTTTGCAGTCATAGACGGAGCGCTTGTAGCTGCTTTTGCTTTAGCCGATCGTGTCCGTGAGGCGTCTCGTGGAGCTGTTGAGGAGTTGAAGGCTGGCGGCATTAGGGTTTACATGTTGACTGGTGACTCAGAAGCGGTTGCGTCGTCAGTGGCTAAACAGTTGGGTATTGACGAGTTCTTTGCGGGTGTATTGCCTGATCAGAAAGCCGCCAAAATCCAAGAACTAAAACGGCAGGGTTACCGTGTAGCTATGGTTGGGGACGGAATAAATGACGCGCCTGCGTTGGCAACCGCGGATATCGGTATAGCTATTGGCGCAGGAACAGATGTAGCCATAGAAAGCGCCGACATCATCCTCGTAAAAAGCAACCCTCAAGATGTGCCCAAAGCCCTCGGCTTCTCGCGGCGAACATACTCAAAGATGGTGCAGAATCTCTGGTGGGCTGCAGGCTACAACATATTCGCCATTCCTTTGGCGGCAGGTGTGTTTGCTGGCTTTGGCGTAGTTATTGACCCGGCGGTGGGGGCCATCTTGATGTCGCTTAGCACCGTTTTGGTGGCGATTAATAGTCAAACTCTTCGTCGGCACCAAGAGCTATAGGGGCGGTTTAGTGATGGTTTTGCCCGTTAAGGTTTTAGTCCATGCCTGAAACTCCGCTGAAACGGGGAAGTCCCGGAATAGTTCTTTACGCTTCGCCTCTAACAGATTGTTTGCCTCTCCGCAAAACTCTGCCGCAGTAACGATGCTATGATCGGTTGCTTCTGCTTTTTGGAAAACGCTGCTGAGTTTTGACCGCCAGGACGCGTCGCGCAAGGCATGATGCTCCAAAATCACCAGCGGAACAGCCTCAACAATACGAGTAAGGTTCAGTAGGGCCTGTTTTATCTGCCTCTCAGAAACCCTACCCCCTTCAAGGTACAGCGGCGGCCCGCCCATCATAAGCACGTCGGGTTTAGCATTCAAAATCAACTCCGTAGTGTAAAGGGACATGGGGCCTTGCACGTCGGATGCAAACATAAACCGCTCCTCATCACACTCGACGGTGACCATGGTTACCCAGCCTAATGAGTGATCGTCTGAGCCATGCGCAACAGCCGGCGAGAAAACAAGCTCCGTATCTCCGAAGGTAAAGGTTTTGCCATCCGCCGCCTCAAACATTTTAGCGCGCTTTGCAGCCGTCTTCTGAAACATCCAAGCGCGTTCCCGCTGGCTGGCGTTAATGTTTTCTTTGGGGTTTTTGGCTAGTATTGTCTTGTCTTGGTAGATCTGTTGGGCTGTTTGGGAGCCTTGGGTCCAGTTGACGAGCCAGTCTTCGAAGCTGGGCGTGTGGTGATCGTAATGGTAGTGGCTGATTGTTGTGACGGTGGCTTTGGCGGCGGCTTGCGCGATTTTTTGGCGTAGCTGGATGATGGTTTGGAATTCCTTTGGATGCGGCGGGAGGCTAAAGCGCCAGGGACAAAGCGAGACGCCGCCGTCAAGAAGAACCGATACATCGGGCGTTTCGACTAGGGTACACATGGAGCGTACCCCTAGACTCTCGGCTGCTAATGGGGTCACTTTGATTCTGCTTAGCCCGCTTTTTGTGTTTGTCATTTTTTGGTCTGGCTAGTTGAAGGGTGGTTGTTGAGTAAATACTTTTACAACCTGGCTGGCATAAACATTTAATGCACAAACTCCCTAAACCTATTGAGTAGTGGCTGATTTTTATGAGTCAACAATCGGACAATGGCGGCCTTGAGGTTGCCACGTTGGCGGCAGGGTGCTTTTGGTGCATCGAAGCCGCGTTTAGCATCATACGAGGCGTTGAGCGAATCGAGGTTGGCTATACAGGCGGAACCACAGTCAAACCCACCTACAGCGAGGTCTCCACAGGCCAAACAGGCCACGTCGAGGCCGCGCAGATATTCTATGACCCCAAAGTCATCACCTACAAGGAGATTTTAGAGATCTTTTTTGCTATGCATGACCCTACCCAGCTTAACAGGCAAGGCGCAGATATAGGCACCCAGTACCGGTCAGCCATCTTCTACCAAAATCAACAGCAAAAGCAAATAGCGCAGGAACTCATCGAGGAGCTTAATCGAGAAGGCATCTATGACCAACCCATAGTTACAACGCTTGAACCCCTCAAGCAATTCTACAAGGCAGAAACCTACCACAAAGATTACTACAAATTGCACCCCCGAGAACCCTACTGTCAAGCCGTAATTGCACCCAAGATAGCTAAGCTTCAAGCACGGTTTATAGATAAAATCAAGGTGCCCCCATGACCCAAACAACCTCTGTTAGCAGCGCAGATTTGGTTCTGCGCAAAATTGAGGCTCAAGCGGAAAACATATTCTTACCCATCATCGGACCCCAAAAAGGCCGCTACCTTGCAGAAGAGGTTCGAAAAACCCGGCCTAGGCGTGTTCTTGAGGTGGGTACCTTGATTGGGTACTCGGCGATTCTGATGGGGAAAGAGATGCCTCCTGACTCCGAGTTGGTAACTATTGAGATTCATCGAGATGAGGCTAAACAGGCAGGGGACAATATCGTGAAAGCCAACATCCCAGCCCATGTCAAAATCCTAACCGGCAACGCGCTTGAAGTAATCCCAACGCTTGAAGGCACATTTGATTTTGTTTTTATCGACGCGGAAAAGTCTGAGTACCTGCAGTACTTAAAACTCGCTGAACCCAAGCTACATGCGGGTACGGTGGTGTTTGCGGATAACGCTGGAGTTTTTGCGGATCAGATGGCGGATTATCTTCGTTATGTTCGGTCTGGCGGCGGTTATGAGAGCCGTTATATTCAGGTGGGTGGGGACGGCGTGGAAATCAGCCGTAAACTATAAGATGAAACCTACAACTTTGGGGTCTCTGAGAAGGTTGGTTAGTGTTGGATTATCGGAGCAAGTGTGTTGGTAAGCCTTTGGCCTTCCGTCATTTGAGGAGAAAGGAGAATGCTTTGAAAACGGAAAAGGTCTGCAACCGGCTTGCCTTCAACCTTAACCGGTTCTCCAATCACTAACAGCCTAAAATGGGCCTAAAAGGGATATATCGCTTATGAAACGGGGATCTGTAGTAGAAATATGGATTTAGCGTAAGCTAAACAGCTGTTTAGCTGACGGCTAAAATGACTTCGAAAACATGAAGATCCTTTGACAGGAAACGAATTGAGTAAGGCCAAAAAATCGGGAAACAGACCATTATAAGAAACTACTTGGTTTCCCTTCAAAGCTTCAGCTTGAAGGAGTTGCTCTTCTTCTTTATAGTTATATGAGCCGATCTGTGTTCCAGTAGCTAAGGTTTCGAAGTCCTCACTTTTCTTGCATTGGAGAGCCACTGAGTTATGTTATACCCCCATTTTGTCTGACAACCACATAGGGCGCTAAGCAGTATGGTTAGCGAATCGCAGAAGTATCGCGGCAACTGCCCCAGTATACTCATTCTTGATGTACAACATAAAAAACCGATTAGTGGACGCTACTTTTGCCTTGTTTCTGTTTAGCCACCCCTATCAGCCCCACTGAGAGGGCCACCGCTATCACTGCAAAAACAGCTAAGTAAGCAGGTTCTAAAGTAATGGTGTTCTGGGGCTCATCCTTCTGGGGGATCGTTGTGGCGGGGGATGGCGTGGCCTGGTTTGTTGGAGTAGGAGTTGGCTGAATGACTGTCGTGTCTTGTGTGGGTTTGGGTGTAGCCGGCTGGGGTGTCTTGGTTGGCGTTTGCTGCGGAGAGGTATTTTGGTTGTTGTTTTCGGATAGTTTGGTGGCGTCGAAGAGGTTTGCTGATTTTTCGGGAACAGCGGGGGCACCGGCATCTATTACGGTTATTGATGTTACCATGGCTATCCAGACGTTACCGTTTGCTTCTGGTATTACTAGTCGGTATGTTTCTTGTAACGTATCAGATTCTAGTTTGTATGCTAGGATTACTTCTGGTTGCATTGCGGTTTCCATGGGTATAACTATGTTGTAACCGTCTTGGGCTGAGAAGGATACCGAACCACCGGATATGTCTGCGTTAGCGAGGGTGAGTATGTCTGATATTTTTGCTCCTGTCCATAGTCCGCTTATTACTTGCGAGCCGTAGCAGGTAAGTTCTGCGTATACGCTGGTGGCGGGTAGTGTGGTTAGTTGGTCGTAGGTTAGTGTGGTTTGTTGTTGGGTGGGGTTTGTTACGGTTATTGGCCATTGGTTGGTTGCTGTTGTGTTGGGTGTTGCTGTTAAGAGGATGGTTGTGGTGAGAATTAAGAGTGTGGCTACTACTTGTTTTTTCGTTCTATCCACCAATAGATATGTCACGTGTCATACTTATAAACATTAACAGAGCGCTCAACAGAAAACACATCAACAACCCAAAAAAGCTCTGCAACAAAAAACAAAAAAATGCAACAAGCAAGCAAAAAATCTAATAAATCATCAACTTTTTCGTCTATTAAACAAAAAAATCGCCCTATAGCATGCTAACGCCGACTGTTCTAATCTGTGAACTAAGAAAGTTATAAATATACATTTGAGAGATTTAGCGCTTATGAACCATAAACAAGCATACTTGGGCATAACCGTCTTTATGTTATTAGTAAGCTGCTTCTTTGTCCCAACAGTAATCAGTGATCCATCAACCTCAGAAGAAACTAACCCCATAACAATCTTCCAAGAAACAACCTCCCCCTCAAACATGTCCATCACCCTCCAAGAACCCATAGACGACACAACATTTGACACCGCAAAAAACGTCAGCTTCATCTTCTACCCAGCAATAAACGGATCAGGCCAAATTACAGGTGCATCCCTCTGGATAAACGGCGAAAGAGTCTCCTACAACCAAACAGAAATAGTGCCTTGGCAGAACAACACGATTTATCACCAAATTAGCAAAAACGGAACCTATCTGTGGTCCATTAAACTGGAAAACAGCGAGAACGCAATAATTCAATCCGAAGAACGCACCTTAACAGTCGAGATGGCCGAAGAAATCGCAGTCGAGCTCGTTTCCCCCCAGAACGATGCCACCATAACTAATAGCTTCAATGTCAGCTTTGTTTTCATTCCAAAAATAAACAGCTCAGATTATCATCTCACAGGCGCCTCGCTCTATATAGACGATATTCGCGTTGAAGATAACCAGACCGCGATAGTTCTGGACGAAGAAAACGTTATCCATGTGCTTTTTAGCCAAAACGGAAGCCACCGATGGAACATTAGATTGCACAGTAGCAGCGAAAACTCTGTTTTCGCACCGGACAGCTATAACTTTACTCTTGCAGTAGCCGCAACCTCACCCACGCCAACGCCGACAATTACGACAACCACTCCAACGCCGCCCCCCACCACTTCACCTACTTTTACAGCGACGCCGTCACCGACCCCTGATGGACCAGGAATGGACCTTGACCTTTGGACACTCATAATAGTTGCAGTAATAGTGTTCGCAGCTGTATTGCTCGTAACAATATTCCTGCTAAGACGTAGAGCACGGTAAACTTCCCCTATCTTTTCTTTATTTTAAAAGGTTAGATTCGTTATAGTGGTTTCCAGACGCAGCTTAACGCTTCCGTTTTGCAGGCTTTGATGCAGGGTGTCTGCTTGTTTTCGGGTTTGCAGGCGGCGCAGGTATATTTTATCTTTTTACGGTGCTCTTCGGTGATTGCCGCTACGGTCTTGTCTTCCAAATCAATAAATTCAGTAATAAGGGTGAGGGCGTTTTGTGGGCAGGCTTGCACGCATTCGCCGCATCCGCTGCATCGGTCGGAATCTACGATTATGTAGAATTCGCCTGAGCCGTCGATGTAGCCATAATGCGTGATCATCCGCCTCACCTAAGTCTTCTGTGCCTTCTCGTATAGGGACTTCGCCAACGACGCGGCACCAAGGGCGCCTGCAACCATGGGGTCTAAGCCGTCTTCGCGCCATCGAGGCATCGGCAATGTTTTCTGTCCCAAAATGACTTCAATGCGGCTGACTATACCGATATTTTTGGATTGGCCGCCTGTGACGACGAGTTCGGGTTCTAAGCCGACGCGGTTGATGAGGTTAGCCATGCGTACAGCCATAGCGCGTGTGTATGCGGCTAGGACTTTTTCTTTGGACCAGCCTTTGCGGAGTAAGCCCATAGCTTCGGTCTTTGCGAAGGCTACGCATGTGCAGCTGACGGGGTCGGGTTCTTTTTCCACTTTTAGGGAGATGTCGCCTATTTCTTCGATGGGGATTTGGAGCAGATCGGCGAAGACTTCCATGCCTCGTCCTGTGCCTGCGGCGCATTTGTCGTTCATGAGGAAGCTGACTACGCGGCCGGTTTCGTCGATTTTGATGGCTTTAATGTCTTGTCCGCCGACGTCTAGGACGGTGCGGACTTTGGGGCCCCAGATGTAGTTGGCGCCTTTGGCATGGCAGGCGATTTCGGTGATGGCTTTGTTGGCCATCGGGACGTTTACTCGGCCATAGCCGGTGCCGACGATGTAGTTGAGGTCGCTTACTTTGAGGCCTGTGTCTTGTAGGGCGTAGTCGAGGGCTTTTTTGGCGGATTCGGGGCTGTTTGAGCCGGTGCGTGTGATGCCCCATGCGTAGGCTTCGCCGTTAACCATGATGGCTGCTTTGGAGCCGACTGAACCCACGTCAACGCCTGCTGTGATGATGTCGTTTTTGCTCCATTTCTTGCCGGGGACAATGCGGTGGTATTCTTGCCAGCGCCAGAATTCTTCTTTAACGGGCTCTGTCAATTTAGGCGCCTCCTTTAACGCGTGATGTGGCGATTAATGCTGCACCAAGTGCCCCTGCGTATTCTGGGTATTCGGGGATTTTTACTGTCAAGCCCAGTTTGCGGTTTAGCGATGTAACAAACCCGATGTCTTTTGCGACGCCGCCGACTAGGACGACGTCGGGGTTTATGCCTAAGCGGTGAATCATGGAGGATACGCGGTCGGCCATGGCGTCAAATACTGCTCGGCTGATTTCGGGTTTGGATTCTTGGCGGTGAATTAGAGAGACGACGTCGGATTCGCCGAAGATGACGCATGAAGCGTTGATGGGGCTTGCGCGCTCGGCTTGCAGGGAGAGTGGTCCCATGTCTTCGAGTTTAACTTCTAACGCTCGTGCCATGGCTTCGATGAATGCTCCTGCTCCGGCGGCGCAGCGTTCGTTGACTACAAAGTCTGCCATTACTCCTCGTTCGTCGCATTTTACGGCTCTTGCTTCTTCCGCGCCCACGTCAATTATGGTTCGGGCGGTGGGGATAAGGTGCACGCCTGCTTTGGCGTCGGCACTCATCATAGAGACGGTGGTGTGTTCGTAGGGTGCCATGCTCATTGCTGAGCCGGTTGCGGCGAAGTGCTGTACGTCGCTTAGTTTTAGGTTTGCCTGTTTTAGGGCTTCGTTTATGGCTTCTTCGGCGGCTTTTGTGGGGTCAAACCCAGAGAAAGCCTGTGCTCTGCCAACGACTACGCCGTCTTTTAGGACTACGGCTTTGACTCGTTGGGTTCCTAGGTCCATTCCGGCTGTTATCATTTAGAAATCCACTCTCGCATTTAGCATTTCAAGGAAAGCCTCTACACGGGTTTTCATTTGACCGACGTCTTCCCTTGTGTATTCTGTATCCAAATAGTAAACTGGGACATTAATTTTGTCTAAGGTCTTTTTTACGCGGCTGTATTCCATGGCATAGAGCATGCATCCGCGGATGACGTAGTAGATGACGCCTTGGATGTTCCAGTCCTTGATTTTTGTGAGTAACCAGTTGATGCGGTCTTCGTTGCCGTCTTTGCTTGTGAAGCAGGGGCAGGTGGATGCCATGAGGTAGCGTTCGCTTATGGCGTTCAGCATGTCATCCATGCTCCATTCGTCTACTCCGATGGGGTCGTTTAGTATGCGTTCGCCGCTGCATTGTTCGTCTGCCACGATGATGCCTGGCGGGTTGCCTTCTTCGACCAGTGTGGGTAGCTTCCAGTTGTCTGGCCAAAACATTGGGGTTCCTGTAACCATAACGCGGGGTGTATCGGGGCTAACAACCCAATCCTTGCGTTCCGCGCGTTCTTCGAGTTCTTTACAGAGTTTTTCAGCGTTTTCTGTCCAGCGTACCTTGTCATCCCATTGGTAGGCTTGGTTAACTAGCATAGCGTCTCGGCCCATTATGACGGGGTTGCCCTTGCGGAGCTCTTGAAGTCGGCGGAAGACTCTGGTTGCGCGGTGGCTGATTTCTATGGCTTCTTTTAGGCTTTTGCGGTCAATCTTGTTGCCGGTGAATTCTTCGATCTGTTTCTTCATGGCTCTGATTTCGTCGTTCCAGAATCTTAGGGATTGCGCGGAGTCTTTTACGCGTGGTATGTTCATGCCCCAGATGGTTTTTTGGTCGCTTAGGATTTCGCTGAGTTTAGTCATGCCATCGCAGGTTAAGACACTTATGAGTGCGTCGCTTTGTTCAAGGAACGGTGAGAGTTGAATCATTTTGGCTCCGATGGTGGAGCGGATAACTGGACAAACCTCGACTGGTACAACGCGGTCGCCGAGTTTTGAGGTATCATACCAGCCAGAGTTAACTCGGACGGGTATGGCGTCTGCGGCGGTTATGAGTTCGGTGGGGGCGAAGAGGCACATGTACCCGATGACTTTTTTGCCCTTGGCTTTTTCTGCCTCGATTTCCTGTTGACGTTTGCCAAAGAGGTTAGCGACGTCATCAAAGTACTTCATAGCTTCTGGGCGGTGGGGGTCAGCTTTTTTCATGCGCTCGATGTTGTCGGCTATGATTCTTTGGCTGGCAGCTTTCACAGTGGTTCTTAGTTCTTCCATTTCCTTGGGGGAAACTTCAGGCAAATATCTTCTTTCAGGGGTTTGATTTTTCATCTCATTCTCCTCATTCAGTCCTCGGTTGTTCTAACCAGTTTCTTGAACGAAACACGGTCTTGTTACCAAACTTCAGTTTCAACGTATCCTCATAGGGGCACATCTCAACACACCTAGCGCAGAGCATACATTGTGAAGTGCCGATTTTGCCACCCTTCTGCTCATACACCTCGTTAACTTGCACAGTGCATACACGTTTGCAGACGCCACATTTGGTGCATTTCTTCTCATCCTTATCAACGTATAAGAATGGAAGGGCCTTGAAAGCCTTGAATTGGTTAAGGGCAGCTATTGAGACGCCTGTGGGGCAGAAGCGGCACCAGACCCTTCGGATAAGGAACCCGCCAACTAAGACTACGGCGACAAAAGCGATTGCGAGGAAGGGGCCTATGGTTTCATTTGTGAAGGTTATGATGTTTTGGGCATAGGGGAAAGAAAAGTTCACGTCAAGCAATGCGATTGTTCCTGAGCCACTCCAGGGAACGACGAAGGGAATCATGGGATCAAGAATTAAGTTGTACACCCGGTAATGTCCCGCGAGTAGCTGTGCCATTAGGGGGGAAACCATTATTTCTTGGGGGTCGGAAATCCAGAATGCTATGGGTATGAGTAGGAAGACAAGCAGGATTAGGTAGCGCCCTTTGTGGAGTGCTATGTTTAGTTTGTCGGGGATTATTCGGTGTCTTACTTTGAGTGCTCGCCTAAGAAGGCTTTCTAGATCAAGGATTAAGCCTAATGGGCAGAGCCAGCCGCAGTAGAAGCGGCCAAGAAAGATCGAAGCAATAAAGATAAACAACAACGCGTAGAGCATGGGTATGGTGTATGAGAAGACGTAAAAGATTGCGGCGGCTGCGACTGCCTGAATGACAAATCGCAGGAACGTTACGCGGGTTGCTAGGTTCTTTTTCCAGAGCAGAATCGCAACTATGCCTGCGATGCCCAGCCCGCCTAGCACTGTTAGCCTAAGTATGTCGCCTATTATTTCTCCAGCCATGCCCTTCTCCCCATCATATCACTTGAGTTAACGCTGTATAAACTGATACTATACCCATTAAGAGTAGTACTATGCCGCCCGCTATTGATATCCATTTTCGAAAAAGCGGCGCCTTATTTAGAAGCCACCCCGTCACGCCGCCCAAAAGCAGAATAGGCGAGATGGTTGTGCCTAACCCAAACAGGAACGCAATACCTACACTTCCCGCCGCATCAACCAACGTAAACGAGGTTGAGAGGAGCAGAATTAGAGGTGCGCATATGATTAGCCCCCTAGTGAATCCTAATGTGAAGGCGCCGAAGTCTACGCCGTAACGCTGCATCCGGTTGGTCGCCGCTGCCACTTGCGGTTGACTGCATTCACAACCGGTTTTTGTTTTTCTTACTTGAAGCATAAGGTAAACGCCTATAGCCGCTGTAGCTAAGCCGAATGCGACCGAGGCATAAACCTGAAACGGCGCGATAGCCTCTTCGGAGACAAAAAAAGTAAGAACGCCGCCGAACATGCCAATTAATGCGCCAATTAAACTGTAAGCTACCACGCGTCCAGCATTAAACACCAACGTGATGCGGACACTCTGCTTAAAACCAGAACCGATACCTGCAATGTAGCCGGCTACCACAGGCAAACATGAGGCCGTGCAGTAAGCGAGACCGAACACTAAACCGCTCGCGAACGCTCCGAGAAACGGATTAGCAATTCCAGATACCACTGACATGCAGATTTTTCCGTCGGGCTTTATAGCAAATAATGACTTGAAACATTTAAGGTTTGCATTTTTTGAGATTTAGGGCAGGATTCTGCGCTTTTGATGATATTTTCCCTGTGGCACTAATCGCATGTGGGTTAGAAGCCATCCTGCCATTTGATAAAATTATAGGTTCAACCCGTAGTTGACTCTATACATAAGGGCGAGGATCCTTCGGCAAAGCAACAGCAGCCAAAACACGCATACATCAGAGATGGCCTGGGTCTCTAACCATGCTTAACCCCTTAGGGTTCAACAGCCAAAACATCACAATGACTACAGCCGCAAAAGTAACCGCAACCCACATCACCAGGCCAACACTTGAAAACTCTGGAACCCCTACAAAATCAACGCTCATACTAGCCTCTAACTTGGGTTGTTGTGCCTCAGCAGATACCGTTGCAGGTTGAGCAGACGCAACACAAACAGCGCCTAACCCAACAAAACAAACCAAGAAAAAAGCAAAAACAGCCACTCTAACCTGTCTAATCAGGTGACCCATCGATTAACTCCCTTCCAATGGTTCTACTGCTTAATCACTCTTATACCTTACCAGAAACCCCCCGTCTCCACAATCACACCGGGCCAGTTACAATTCCTATCCATGCCAAATCGCCAGCAAAAATGGTTAAGTTAATACGGTCATTTCACATTCAAAACTTGGGCAACATCATGACACAAACCAAAAACGCGCCAGCCATCGAACCATCAAAAGAAGTCCACTTGCCCTGCGGATGCATCTATCAAGACAAAGGCTGGATGCTAACACGAGTAAACGAATGCGCTTACCACCACCGCAGACGAACAACAAAACGACCTTACCGACCAAAAGCAGAATGCGTACGCCCCTAAACACAGCCAGCTAGTCCTGGAGGCGCAGAGCAGCAACTTTTTCCGCAACCCATTTAACTTAATATCCCGATTCCTATATGTCATGACGAATCCGCACCTCCCGCAACAGGCACAGCAAAAGAACTCCTCAAAGAGATTCCTCAAATATGCTCTACAAATCGTTTGTATGGTGGCAATCTTCGCCGCGTTGCTATGGTACGTCGGCTTAGACTCGCTCCTTAATGAATTAATTGGCATTAAGCTTGAGTATTTGCTTTTGGCGTTTGTGATGTACTTTGGAATAAACGTCTTCTTTGCTGTGCGGCTTCAGAGAGTGCTGGCAAAAGACGGAATCAAAACCTCCTTTGGCAAAACGCTCCTCGCCCAGTATGCAGGTATGTTGACAAGCGACGTCACCCCTGGACGTTCAGGATACATGCTCACACCCCTATACCTAAAAGACCAAAATGTCTCCACCTCAAAAAGTCTCTCAGCGATTCTTGGTATACAAACCATAGAGTTCCTAGTCAAAGTCGCTGGCGGTGTAGGCGCGGTCCTCTTACTTGTCAACATCGTTCCAATGGCCACCTGGGATGAAGTCTTCAAAGGAAGCATTTTTGGAATAAACATAGGCATAGTCGCCGCAAGCCTCGGTATTGCTCTAATGCTTACAGGCGCCATTGTGCTGGCTGCATTCACATGGTCAAAACGCGCCATCGGCCTCTTTGATCGCATCGCAAACTGGCGCTTCCTAAAACGCTTTACCGGAAAACTAATCGGAAAACTAGAAGAATACAAAGAAAGCTCTCACAGCACAAAAAACTCTATTCCCTCGATCTTGGGCTTCACAATGATATGTTGGCTCCTTAAAGGGTTAGAATGGTACTTTTTGGGTTTAGCACTTGGCATAACAGACATACCCTGGATTACCTATTTCCTGATTCACCCACTCGTAACCGCGCTAGCATTTGTACCAATCACTCCCGCAGGAATCGGTGTACAAGAATTTGCCATAATCGGCGTCCTTGGCCTCCTAGGCGTACCCCCAGCCACCGCAGGCGCATTCGCAATAGTTGCACGCGGACTCCTCATCATCGAAGACCTCATCGGGGTTCCACAGGTAGTCAAATCAACAAGCCTCATCTTCTCACGCGAAAAACCACAAAACATGCCACCCTCTCCTCCCATTACCCCTCACGCCCCATCAGCCTAAACTCGGCCAAGACAGACTGCTCCATGCTACTCTCTTAAAACAACCCTTGCATTCCAGAAAAGTTGGCATGCAAAGAATAATGTACCAAAAGAGGGGTATGACTTAAGCAGAAAGCATATCCGCTACTTGCAACAGACGTAGGTCGATTTTTTTCTTCTCAGAAGTCGCCCGCTCCAATTCGATGCTTGTAATAGCGCCGTTTTGCAGGCCAACTGCTCTGTTGCCGCTGCCTTCACAGATTAATTCTATCGCTTTCTCTGCAAACAAGCTTGCCAAAAGCCTGCTACGCGCCGTGGGGGTGCCGCCTCGCTGTGCATAACCCACAATCGACAACCTCACCTCTGACTCGGTTTGTTTCTGCAGATCCTTGGTTAACTGGTTGGAGTCGCCGGCGCCTTCAGCCATAACGATGATGCCAGCGTGTTTGCCCTTCTGAGCGTTTTTCTCCATTATATTGATAACTTCGTTGGTATCCAGGGGCTTCTCGGGGATTAAGATGACTTCAGCGCCAACCGATAACCCCACGTTGAGGGCAAGAAAGCCTCTTTTACGGCCCATCACTTCAACAACAAATATGCGCTCGTGACTTATGGCGGTGTCACGGATTTTGTCGATGGCTCCTACTGCGGTGTTGACGGCTGTGTCAAACCCGATGGTCTCGTCGGTTCCATACACGTCGTTGTCGATGGTGGCGGGTATGCCGATAATTTGCACTCCGCTTCTTTTGCTAAGCTCCAATCCGCCGCGGAAAGAGCCGTCCCCGCCGATGACGATCAACGCTTCGACGTTGTTTTGGCTAAGTGTTTGGGCAGCGATCTCTTGGCTTTCTGGCTGCTCAAAGGCTGGGCATCGCAGGGTGTGTAGTATGGTGCCGCCGGTGTGGATGATGCCGCCGACGCTTCGAGGCCCCAAACGCTTGAAGCAGTTTGTTAGCAATCCATCCCAGCCCCGCTCAAAGCCCAACACGTTAAAGCCTCTGCAGTGACCTATGCGCGTTGCTGCTCGTATGGCAGCGTTCATGCCGGGGGCATCGCCGCCTGACGTGACAATTCCAATCGTTTTAGCCAAAACATTACACCTCTAATCTACTCAAAAGTGTTGAACCTTAGAATTAAAAGTTTAGTTGGCATCTTCAGCCCAGATGCGCCAAAAAACATAAATGTACTTTCATTGTCTTTATGCTTCATTCTACCTCGGGAGGTAGCTCAGCCTGGCAGAGCTCTCGAGCCCATTGGCGCCTGCCATTGGACGGAGAAGCTGTAGAGGTCTACCCATGGTGGGCTTCATTCTAGCCTGTCTAGGCCACAGATACCGAGCTGTCGCAGGTTCAAATCCTGCTCTCCCGACCAACAACCAACCCCAATAACTTGCTTATTCAAAATCAATTCGTGATGTAGCACATTTTATCGATTTGCTCTGCCATAGACCCACCTTCCTTATTTATAGACTCAGCACCCTAACACGGCAGCAGGTGCGTCTGGGTGGTTGTACGCTTCCGTTAGCGGCAACTACATGCCTGCAGGCGGGCTGCCTTTTAACTGCACAACTGTTCCCGAGGTGTCTAAAAATCGATCACTTTCTCTTCAAAAGGTTAGTCAAGAAATGTTGACGAAAAAGCTTTTTAATTTTGAGCTCTCGCGTTTCTGTGTAACTAATACAAGCGTTTACGTCTTTGGAAGAGAAGATTGATGATTGAAACAAAACTACGAAAATTTTGTGCTATCTTGCTTGTGTTGTTGATAGCTATGTCGGTTATTGTGGTTTTGCCTCCTGTTGCGGGTCAAGCAACTTTGCAGCGTTCACCGGACAGGATAGTTAGTAACGAGACGGACCTTAGAAATGCTGTTAACAACGCTGCGGGACCTATAGTTATCGCTCTTGATAACGATATTACACTTACAGAACAACTTGTTATTCCTGCTAACAAAGACATCACCCTAACAAGTATTGGCACGTCTAAATTTTTCAAACTGATTGGCGGAGACACCGATCGTTCTACACTTGGCCCAACCGAATATCCTAAAGCCGTCATTTACGTAGAAAACAGCGGAGTGCTAAAGATTGACTGTATCATTGTGACATGCGCAAATTACCCTCTTGCTTGGAACAATCTTGTGAGCGTAAGTGGCACTCTTGTCTTGTATAATGGCGAGATTTCAGGCAATCCTTTGGGCGGCGCCATAGTTAATAGTGGCACGTTTGAAATGCATGGCGGCAAAATTTCCAATAACAATGCCAATGCCGGTTATGGCGGTGCCGTGTATAATAGTGACCACGGTACGTTTAGCATGTTTGGGGGTGAAATCTCCAACAACACAGGCTTTGGCGTGATTAACCGCGGTACGTACAACTTAGGCTGGAGCTACGGCGTGTTCAATATGTCTGGGGGTTTAATCAGTAACAACGATGGCGGAGGAGTGCAAAACAGTGCCATCTTCAGCATGTCTGGCGGTGAAATTTCCGACAATGAAGGTGGAAATTTCATGCAATCAGGTGGAGGGGTTTCTAACAGTGGCATCTTTAGTATGTCTGGTGGTGTGATTTCTAATAATCAAGCTACACAGGGGGGTGGGGTATACAACTATCCGGATGGTAATTTTAGCTTGTCTGAAAATGCTGTAATTTCTAACAATAAAGCTGACGTTGGTGGAGGCGTATATAATGCTGGCACATTTAACAGACTTGGCGGCATAATTTCTGGCAACATCGCCACACAGTACAACGATGTATATCCTAACGACACCAGCCCCGAGTCGTTCCCAACTTCAACAGTCATATTGGTTACTTCTATTCTTTTAGCGGTTGTTATCGCATTAGTGTTGCTTTTCAGAAAGCGAAAAACCGCTAACTTGAAGCAATGATTTTACTGGATTGTATTCTAAGCTATCAAACGTAAATTCTAGTAAGAGAGTAAAGGAAACAACATAAATGTAACCTTCCTATTTGCGATATTATCCTGTTTAGGCTCTCAAGCCATTAATCTACTGTTACGGCTTACTTTTGCGATTTAGTTATGGCTCAGGATGGCTCTGGTTGTAAAGAGTGCAAGCGGCTTAGGGAGCTTGTAGCTTGCTATTGCCCTTCAGAGCTATTGAGCCCACGCTTCTTTTCACAACATCTCGCTGTTACGTTTTGTGAGTTGCGGCTTTTGGTTGCATTCTTGTTTTGTGGGGTTGCAGGTCAGTTCGACCCCTATGATTCCAACTATGATAAGAGCTGCAAATGCTAATCTTGTACTGTCTAGTGGTTCGGCGAAGAGGATTAGCCCCATTATGATGCTCCCGACTGCCCCGATGCCTACCCATACGGCGTAGCCTCCGCCTACGGGGACACCTCGCTTCATGCCCCCATTGAGCAGATAGATGCTGCATCCCAAGAATGCTAACGTAGCGGCGGTCCAGAAGATTTGGGTAAATCCCTCAGAGTACTTCATGGTAACCGCCCAAGCGGTCTCAAAGATGCCTCCAAGCAGCACCCAAGTCCACGCACCTACCTTCATTAGGACACCCCCAAGCCTAGCCCCACTGCCCCGACAATTATGAGCGTAATGAAGAATATGCCCTTCCAATTGACCTTCTCCTTATAGAACGCTACGCCGAGCACTACTGTGCCTACTGCGCCTATCCCCGTCCACACCGCATACGCCGTGCCCACAGGGATCTCCCGCATAGCCAACGAAAGACACCCCGGACTTGCAACAATGAGAATTATGGCCAGGACTGTCCATAGGCGATTCTTGAAGCTATCCGACTTTTTCATCGCCAAAACCCATAAGGGCTCCAATAACCCGCCCAAGATTAACCAGAAATACGCCTCTAGCCCAAACAATCCGAAATTTTCCCTCTCTATTCAGATGATAAACTGTTTTAACATGTACAATTGGCTCTCTTCAAAAGAATGGACTCTCTTATTAATCATTTGAGAAGCATTTCAGGGAAGACAGGATAAATGTATCGATGTGGCTGTGTCGGCAGTTTTATTACAGTTTAATTCTAAAGGTTTAGCTGACTTGGAATGACTGCGGTAAGTAAGAATTTTGTGAACGTAGAATGGCTGAAAAGTTTAGCTGAGGAAACCATGCATATCAAGCAGAGAAGCTATGATTTAATGCGTGTACAGTCTGATTCTCATGTTCTAGATGTTGGTTGCGGTCCAGCGGTCGATACAATACCGTTATCAGAATACATTGGCGATAGAGGCATAATTGTTGGAGTTGACCTTGATCTCGAAATGATAAAGGCAGCAAACCGGGAACTGGAAAAAATAGGCGCCACTAAAAGCATACAGCACATTCAAGGCAGCGTTTTTTCGCTTCCTTTTCGGGACGGGGGCTTTAACAGAATTCATTTAGAACGGCTATTTCAGGTATTCCCTAAAACGGCTATTGACCCGATTTTTGCTGAGCTAAACAGAGTTTTAGCAAGCAATGGCAGAATTGTAATGGTGGACATGGACCTAGCAACCTTGTCGGTTAATTTCAGCGATAACGAGTTCGAACGGAAAGTAATCAACCATTTCGGGTTAAAGATGCGACCAAATGGGTTCGCTGGTAGGCAACTAACCGAAATTCTACAAAAGAACAACTACAAAGACGTCTCCACTGAGTTTATAACACATTCTTTAGGAAACCTCACAAGAGACTACTTCTTAAATTGGATAATAAGCGGAGCAGTAGCTGATGAAATTATCACTCAGACACAAGCTGACAGCTGGAATCAAGAGTTAAAGAGAAAAGTTGACGCGGGCACTTTTTTGGCGTCTGTTACCAATGTCTTGGTGTCAGGGGTTAAACCCTGATTCCGCATGTTTGTGGTTATCCGCTTTTATGGTATTTTTTGCTTCTATTAATCGTGCAGTTGTAAGCTCCCCTAAAACAACTAACGCTTCCAATGGCAAGCAATCAATTGCCGACTGGTCGAAGAGAATGTTAGCGGATGCGGGGAATTCACCTGCACCGTAGAGTATGTAGGTTAGGGGTATGCCTTTTAGTGATGGAATTTCAGTTGAGGCATCTCCAAGCCCTAAAGTTTTACCGCCAAACCGGTTAGCAACTATTGGCAGCTCTGCAGGGTTGTCGCCGAAGGTCTCTGCTATGGGTGCAATGGCTGTCTTTATGAATCCATTCTCTCTAGCGAGGCCATCGGGGAACTCTCCGAGTTTTACTAAATTGCCGCTAAGTGCCCTCAAAGTAGCGTTTGAATAATTGATGAGCAAGTTCGAGAGTAACCAGCAGTAATAGTCATCGTAGTAGATAGATTCCTGCCTAAGGTTATCAGTTAAAAGCCCCTCTTGGAGGTCTACTGAGAAACCCAAAAAATGATAGTCGATAACACCCGTTAATCGTTTCAACCGTTCTAACGAAGAACCATCTATCTGTAGTTTAATCATTCTATTCGTTCCAAAATCAGTGCCGGAGGCATTAATCTTTATTAGACCTTAGTTTCAATTAACGTTTTAAGGCTGAAACGAAGGTTTTATTAGCATATGAGCCCAATATTTGGCTTTTGAGCTGTTTGCATGCTAAATTACAGAGCATTATCTAAAAATCCCCTGCATTTTAGGAATTTTTCAGGCCTCCAACTACAAGAATTCGACACCCTAAACCAAAGGATAAACGAGAAATACCCCGCCTTTGAAGAAAAACGGCTAAAGCGAGAGAATAGAAAAAGAGCAGTCGGCGCAGGCCACCCATTTCGCCTCTCCCTAACAGACCGCTTACTCATGCTCCTCATTTACTACCATATGTATCCGTCATCAACACTTTTAGGCTACCTCTTCTGTATCAGCCAAACCAGCGTGCTCAAAAGCATCAGAAAACTAGAGCCTCTGGTTAGAGAGGTTCTACCTCTGCCAAAATTGGAGCATGACAAGGTCAGGCGGCTACAGTCGGTTGAGGAAATTGAAGCAATGTTTCCAAGCTTTAAGGCTTTCTTGGATGCAACCGAGCAAGAAATCCCGCGACCACATGGCAAGCGTAAACGTAAGACACACTACAGCGGCAAAAGAAAGAAACACACCGTAAAGACTCAGTTCACTGTGAATAAACAAGGCCTAATCGTGCATAAGACAAGTCATGTTAGGGGAAGCATGCATGACTACGCTCTCTACAAGCATAGCCACCCATATTTGCCTGATAGAGTGCTTCAATATTTTGATTTGGGCTATCTTGGAATAAAGGATGATTATCCTAAACTGAACTGCGTGTTGCCTATCAAGAGGAAAAATCCTGGACGAGGCAAAATAGGTGTCAAGGCAGAGGAGCTTTCAGAGGAGCAGAAGGCTTTCAATAAGGCGTTGTCGAAGGAGAGGGTGGTTGTGGAGCATACGTATTCTAGGGTGAAAAAGTTTCGTATATGGGCTGATGAGTTTAGGAACCGCCTCAAACATTACGATGTTATGACTGATGTTGTTAGCGGATTGGTTAACTTTCGTATAGCTGGAAAATTAATTATCTAAAATCGGATCAGTTAGTGATAAATGTCCAAAGGAAAAATCGGTATGTAATAGGGACTAAGGTCTAGTGTAGTAATGGAAAAAATTAATAAACCAATCAGTTGGAAATAATGAGTGAGGGTAGAAAGTGATAAATTTAAGCAACAAAAATAAATTTTTAGTTTCTGTAATGATATGCTTGTGTGTTTTTGGCATGTTTATCCCGGTTGTCACTGCACGGGATGCTTTTGCTCCTTCATGGCTAGAAGAAGGTGCATACGTAAAATACGAACCTTCCCTCTCAGGTGCTTCTAGTTTAGGCGCTGTGGGTGTTTTTGATTTATCTAATCCCAATTTTACTGGAACCAATTACATACTACCCGGTCAACAGGTAGATGCTGTTCTTGAGACTATTAGTTCTAGTTTAATATGGCGGTGTGTAAGTGTTAATGCCACTATGGCAAAGTTGCAGGTTACGCTTGACTACGTTGGAAAACTGGGTTTTCATAAGGAAAATTTAGAGTGGATTAATAATTCTTCTGAAGAGGTGTCTTTGCAGCGTACGGCTGAGGTTTATGTTGATCTCTACACTAGGGGTGTTTATAATGCTGATGGGGTGTTTTTGGGTACTACGCATTTGTGGTTGCCTGCAAACCCAAGTGATGGCCAAGAAATAATTATATGGGAAGAAGATTCTGAAACAATAACAACTGACATAACGGTTCATGAGGAGGGAAAACAATACACTTTTCAAACAGGTACACAGGTTACAATTAAGAATAACCCTCTGAGGCTTGCGGCATCTTATGATTTGGATACTGGTCTTGGTATGATCGGCATGGGTGGAGGTGGATTTAGTTGGGATCCCATCTTTGCAGCAGTCGGCATTTCCTATGGTACTGTTGGGTGGGTTTCTGAGACAAACATTGACTTGGGACCTGAGCATTCAGAAATAAACTGGATGCAAATGCTATATTACGCTATAATACCCGTAGCAATAGTTTTGCTAATCGCCACTTTAATAATTAAACGCAAGAGAAAGAAAAACTAACACACAGGAGAGTTAAAAAATGGGAGGGGGCTTTGACGGAAGAATTTATCGTAGAAACGTTTAATCTTGTGAAGACTTTTGGAAAAATATCTGCGTTAAATGAGTTAACTATGCAAATTCCAAAGGGTATTTCTGGGTTTGTAGGAAAAA
>JBLNCY010000054.1:0-23864 GCA_050261115.1 Methanocella sp. | reverse complement strand
TCCATAATAATCTTCAAGTGTTTTTAGCGACTTTAGATATTTAAGAGTAAATAAAGAACAACACAAACAGTGCTACTCACATCCCCTCGACATTATCCTCAAAATGCCTGCGCCGGCGGTTGTTGAGTCTATATATAAGGGAGGGGCCCCCTCGGCAAAGCAACAAACGCTACTTTCTCTGCAAAAGCAAGCCTGCGCTGGCCATTACCAATGAAACCATCCACAACTCGGTTAACGCAACAAATGCTTGATAACCGGAGTTAACCGCTGCAACCGCGAAGTAGACAAAGAAGTAGATGCTAGCAAGCAAAAAGGCAACGCCTATGCCTTTTAAGCTAAAATCGCCGCGTTTACCTCTAAGGAAGGGCAAAAAGACAGCCACCAAAATCAAGGCTGACGCCAGAAGAGTCACGGCTGAATTAACAAACCCCATTGTAAGAAGCATGTTGCTGAAGTCCATGGGAAGCGCATAGAGGTTAAAGAAAAAGTGCTTGACCCACATGGCAAACATGAAAGCAACTGCGGCGACTGCTGCCGCCTTCAAGAAGGCGACATTGCTGGTATTGGGTTGCTTTAGGCGAAGGTAGAGCGTCAGTAACGTCGGTGTTATCAGTACAATCTGAAGGCTAAATGAAATAATTGGTAACTCCGCTCTCATCCCCGAGAAGATAAGCCACTGGATGATGAACGGGATTAGGAATAGGTACTGGATTGCCTCAAGCAGCACACCCCGTCTAAGATACGTTAAGGCTGGCTTTCCTCTCCAAAGCGCCACCGCAAACGCCACAAAAAACAACGAACCCACAAAACGCAAAATCAACCCCACTTCACCACTCACTTCAGAAGCAAACCACATATAGCCAAGTGCTGAAACCCCGTCTGGGCCAGCGTTTTGGGTGATGTTTAGGTAAATCTGGTATAGCGCCAAGAAAGACTTCTGGAGCAAGTAGGTTTCATAAGCTAAAAGCGCGACTGCGACAACCAAAATGTATGGTGCAGTACTTTGTAGTTTTTGCTTGAAGCCCAGATCTTGTTGGGTCATGCACGTCACTGTGTCCAATCGTTTATTTGAAAATTTAACGTTTGCCATGTTTGTGGGCGTTAAGTTGCTTTAGCATTAATTGCGCCCTTAGTGTAGGGTATGAACTCTCGGATTTGCTCGATGCTAATTTTACCTGCTTTTTCCCGCTGCTCTTTGCTTAGCTTCGCGATTAGACTGCGCAGGACCATCTGCAGCAGCTCCTTGCCCTGATAATCGCCAGGCTGAATCACCACATAAATCTTAGTTTTCGCCTTTACCGAGTCAAGCGGGCCACCCACAAAGGACACCGGCTCACCCAAACAAATACCTACAGCGATTCGGAGCGGTGTGTTCCGATACCAGTTGCGCTTGCCCACCACAAAGAACGCGCCGTGCGGGATGAATTCGCCGCTGGGTCCACTCTTGCTAAGCTGATCCACTTTGACCCAGTAGACATCTGCTGTGCCCGCGTTTTCCCTCCAAGCGCGAGAGTAGGACGCTGCAGCCTCGGCAGCCTCTTTAAGTGCAGCTTCACTGACTTCTTTGCCCTCTGTTTTTATGACGACAAACGGTGAACCCGTGATCTCTGCGTGGAACACGATGTCTTCTTGTTTTGTGTATTTTTTGATCAGAACCTCGTTGCTCACGGAGTCTTTACCGGCAACTACTAGAAAGCCGTCGGAGGTGGTGAACCAGCGGAATTTTTCGTACCACTGCTTGTTGGCCATTTCCTCTTTCTTTTTGGCGAGTGCTTCCACGATCTGTGCGGGTTTTAAGCTCTTTAGTTCCTCTGCCTCTTTGAGCTCCTCCGTCTTCTCAGCAAGCTTCTTCTGTGATTCGTTGAGTGCCAAGAGGGCGCCCTGCACTTTTTCCTTTGCCCGCTTCCCACGCTCGTAGTAGGCATTCGCGTTTTCAAAAAGCGACTCCCGAATGACCAGACTAAAATGGAAGCCATCGATAGCCAGGTTTAACGCCAGGTTTTTGCCATCAAATGACTCCACATATGACATCGGCGCCTTACCCGCCTTCTTAGCAGCCATTACCTGCGCAACAATCGCATCCCACTGGTAGCCCTGCTGTTCAGCCTTTAGGAGCTGCTCTTGGAACTTCTGCAACTCCTGAAAATGGGCATAGATGGTGTCGCCGATTAATCGGCTCCGTTCGGCCCGCTTCTCCTCTTCAGCGACAGATTTCTCCTGCTCGTCCACGATGCGTTGGAGGCGCTTAACTTCCTGCTTAAGATTATCAACCTCAAGGGTGCTGGCAGCCTTCTCAACCGCCGTAACCTTTAGGAAAAACTCATCCAGCGCCTCATTAAACGAACCAAACTGCTGCGTGCTGCAGCCTTCATAGCGTTTTAGCTTGAAGGGTAAGACGTCATAGTAGTTGCCGTCTTGATCTAAGACTATGTTTGGCTCAAACTTACCCTCAAGCACCGTCGTAAGCAGCGTTTGGAGAGCACCGAATACGGCGAGCGTCTCTGGCAGGGTTAGTTCCTTGCAGGGTTTGCTCTTTTCCACGTTCGCCCTAAGCAGAGTTTCCTCTGCATAGGTTCCGCCAATACCCAGCGATCTTGCCAGCGCTCGTACGACTTCTGCGCCCCCGCCTGCCTGCAGGGCTTCTTGGAGCTCGGGCTGGGTGACTTTGAAGGGGTTTTTGCCGCTCGGAGGAGGATACGCTAGAACCACGTTGCGCAGGATGTCGCGGTCACGCATCTTTTTGAATTCAAGAGCTTGGATGATGATGTTTTGCTCGTTTGTTATGATGATGTTACCTTCGCCGAAAAGCTCCACCACCATCCTGAGCAGCCCCGTTTTGGTTTCGAAGGTTACTATGACAATTCTTTCAAACTCGTATTGTTCGATGCTGCGGAGCCAGGAGTCACGGATTAGCTTGCGGAGGGTCATGCAGAACGGCGGGGGCTCAGCGGGGCTCTCTTCTGCGTAGCTGGTGGAATGGAGCCGTCTGCCAACTTCAATAACCAAGCGAATGGGGGGAGCGTCGGTTTTGTGTAGCTTGAAGACAAAGGTTTTCTCTCCGAATTGGTAGATGTTGTTCACTCTGGAATGAGTGATTTGGGGCCCGAGTTCTTTGACTGCCGCTGCAATGTCGAAGCTTGAGAATTCCTTTTTACGCAAGCCATCCACCTTGGTATGCTGTATAGTGGCTGTTAACTATAAAATAACCATTACCACCCGTAATCTGTGAAATGGGCGCGTGTGGGTGGTGAAAAGGGTTAATACTTGGGGAGGCTTTTTAAGAAAGTTCCAAATATTACACTCGAGGTTTAGGTTACACATGACTCCTGTCGTTAAACTTTACTGGTTAAGAGTCGTCTTAGGCATAGTTGCAGGTATAATCTCCGCGGTATTTGCTCAATTCATTTACGCTGCAGCAGATTATACGCCGCTTCTAAACAGCATCACAGTCGCGCTTGCAATATACGTTGTAACCTATTATCTGCTACGAGGCCAATTAAAAGACAAGATAGCCCAGCAATCAAAAATCCTGACCACAGCCATCGGCATGTACTTCTTCACTTGGATAACCTTCTTCGTGATAACCTACACAGCCATCCAAGTCTACATCTAAACCGTATTATTTTTCAATTAATCGGTCTTCTCATCAGCCTTCTCGTCAGCGACCTCTTGGCTCTCCCCAGTTTCCTGGATAAAATTAGCGATAGTCGCCTGACTCTTATCGGAGCGTACCGTCTCAATCTTCGACTTTTCCTCAGCGGCCTTAGGTGCAGGGATATTCATACGGGAAATAATTCGCATACAATCCGCCCAAGCCGAAAAATATCCACGATCAAAGTCCCCGTGCAAACCGTTACCCATATGAGCCAAGAACTCTTTGCGGTAATCATTTAGAGCGACTTTATCGCTGAAGTCAACTTTAGAGAAAAAAGCATAGTCATCAGCAGTGTTCTTACGTGTAAGATACATGCCATACAAGGCACGGAAGTAGCCTCGGTTCCACTCTGTCTTTTGCATCTTTTGTTTGACGCGTTCTAACTCACGTTCAGCTTCCGTAAACTGGCGGTTCACAATTAGCTGGAAATAGCGTGTGACTAATGCTTGTGCAATAGGCATGTTCTCACGTCTTAGTCATCTTAATCGGTGAATCGGTCTTTAAGTGTTTCCTCTAAAGAGGCTAAAGCCGGCGACGCATGGCTTGTGCTCTGCCGAGGGATCCCCTCCCGTATATATAGAAGGGATGCAGGGATGCTGCTTTATCGGCGTTTGGTTGCCTTCTCTTCTTCGGAGACGTCCTCTATGCCGTTCTCGGTGACTTTGAGGATTTCTTCTCCTTCTGGCAGGTAGGGGCTTGAGACGAGTCTTGCGATGCGGATGGGGCCATGGGATGCTCGGCGCAGGTATATGCGGGTATGACTTGTGTGGCCAACGATGTTGCCGCCGATGGGGTGAATGGCGTCGCCGAAAAATTGGTCCGGTTTGGCCATAACCTGGTTGGTTACGACTGCCACGGCGTTGAAGGCGCGGGCGAGCGCGACGAGTTTATGCATGTGCTTGTTTAGTCTCTGCTGGCGGCTGGCAAGCATTTCTCTTCCGACGTATTCGCTTCGGAAGTGGGCGGTTAAGGAGTCTATGATGATGAGTTTGATGTTGTTTGCTTTTATGATTTCGTCAGCGTTTTCCAGTAGGAACATTTGGTGGTCGCTTGTGTAGGCTTCGGCATAGATTATGTTTTTGACGGCTTGCTCGGGGTCTAATCCGGCTGCTGTTGCCATCTGAATAATACGCTCAAGGCGGAATGTGTTTTCTGTATCGATATAGAGTACGCCGCCGTTTAGTCCGCCGCGTTCGGGAGGCAACTGGACGTTTATGCATAGTTGGTGGCACATTTGGCTTTTGCCGCTGCCGTATTCGCCGTAGAATTCAGTTATGGTTTGGGTTTCTAAACCGCCAGCTAGAACTTTATCTAGCGCTTTACTGCCAGAGGTTAGTCGGGCTACTGTTTTGCGCATCTTGAAGAGTTCGTCTGCGCGGATAAACGCTATGCCGACGGATGATCTTGCGGCTTCGATGATTTGGAAGGCTTTCTTTTCGCTGACACCGACGGGTTCTAGTTCCCGGCTGGTCGCCATGGCTAAGGATTCTACGGTGTGGTAACCGAGTTCTCGCAGTTTTGCCGCTGTTGCGGGGCCTACGCCGGGGAGATCTTCGATGAATTCGTATTTCTTTTTGTTTTCTTCCATACGTTTTACTTGTTCGCTTTTTTCTTCTATGGCGTTTTCGAGTTCAATGGCTCCTTCTGTTTTTTGGTCGGTGTCTTCTGACATGATTTTCACAGCTTTAACGTGGATGTGTTGGAGGCGATATTTAAAAGCATCCGCAAAAGTGTTTTCCCGTGAAGGGGAGGGGTGACTGAAAGTGAAAAGTAAAAAGAAGCACAGTAGTAAACTTGAATTGAATTTGATGTTCAATTTTCGACTAGATTGATTAAACTTTGGAAAAGCTTATATTAATTTAATGTTAAAAACATCTCTACCAATCGGTGACTACAATGAATAAAAAGACTATTTATGTTGTCGTCGCGGTTATAGTCGTAATTTTGATTGTCGGCGTCGCGGGCGTACTGCTCCTAAACAACAGCCCAAGCGGCGGAGACACCAACCCAACACCCACACCAGAACCCGTTGCAGTCTCAGAGGCCACCTCAATACAATTCGCCGTAGAAGAAACCAGCAGTGAAACCAGTGACGTAGTAATTTACCAGTTTGCAGCCAAAAATCTAGACACCGAAACTGAAATCCTTCGCGTAGACATGGATATGGGTGAACTAGGTAAATTCAGCTACATCGTTGACAAAGGCGCAGAAAAATCCTGGACAACCATGGACGAAGGTGCAACCTGGAGCGAAAGCAACTATGCAGACGACTTAGCAAACTATGACGCACTGATGCACAGCTACATTGATAAAATGGTTGAAGAAGGTGACAACACCGAAGACGTCTCCTACACAACTGACACTGCTTCGATTCTCATCACCTGCATCGTGACAAACCCAACCCTGTCTGACGACCTGTTTGCAGTTAGCTAAAACCGCATAACCGTTTAGCTACCCCCTATCTTCTTTTTTTAGCGCTTCGAAATTCACAAAATTTTCCAATAATAGGCTTGGTTTTGTTTATTTCGTGATTCCAGTAAACTTAATAAGAACTGGCTGGTTTATCCAACCCAAAATTATAACGAGAGAGGATAGAACTCAATGAAAAACATCAAAATCATCGCCTTAGTCACAGTCGCTGTTATCGTTTCGATGGCATTAATCGGCATCTACTACCTTAACTCGCCACCAGGCCAAAATCTGGCAGGCGAAATAGTCATAGTAGATGACCAAGGCACCCAAACCACGCTAGACGCGGTTCCCCAAAGAATAGTTTCCCTAGCTCCAAGCATCACACCCATACTCTACGAATTAGGTGTCGGAGACAAAATCGTCGGCTTAACCTCATACGATGACTACCCATACAACTTTACCGCATGGTTTGAAGCGGGAAACATGACCTGTGTCGGCGGATTCTCAACACCCAACCTAGAAGCAATCATTGGTGTACAACCAGACATAATTTTCACTTCCGATGTAAATACAGAGACTATCCCCCGTATGCGTGAACTAGGCTTCAAAGTGGTGGTCCTAAGTGCTGAGAGCGTTGAAGGAGTCTACAGAGATATCCAAATTGTAGGAGATGCTACTGGCGCAGGCGCCAAAGCAACAGAAACAATTAACGAGTTACGCCAACAAATAAGCGCTATACAAGAAAAAATTGCAGCCGCAGAAATTACGGAAAAACCTACCGTTTACTATGAAGTTTACTACTCTACACAAGGAATAATGACTGCGGGCTCTGCCACGTGGTTAAACGATGTAATTACCCTCGCAGGCGGAGTCAACATCTTTGCAGACCAAGCAGCCGAATTCCCCTACACGAGCTCTGAAGTAATCATTGCACGAAATCCAACTGTTATTATCCTACCCACAAACATGGGCACAGGCACTCCATCCTATGGTAGCGTGGCCGACGTTAAAGCAAGAGGCGGCTGGTACGCAATCGACGCAATCAAAAACGACCGCTTATACGTCATTGACCAAAACATAATGAGTGAACCCGGAGTGCTAATCGCAGAGCAAGTCCAAGCAGTTGCGGAATGTCTCTACCCACAACTTTTTAACTCCTCCTCCTAATTTTTAGGGGAAAATCGTGACAAGCAATATAAATAATATTGAAACCGCTTATGCAAAGCGTTCAAAGCGTTGGAAACTAACCCTAACTTTGCTTGTCATAGCACTATTTTTAACAGCGTTAGTCGCATTAAATATCGGTTACGAATTTATTTCATTCCCAGAAATTCTCACTGCACTATGTAACCAAATCCCATTTATCAATTCCACAATAGACCCCAATACACTTCCAGCTAACTTTGCAGGCATTGAAAGTATCATCGTACATGTACGCTTGCCTCGTATCATAGGCGGCATCATCATAGGCGCCGGTTTAGCAGCATCAGGCGTACTATATCAGGGCGTTTTTAGAAACCCCATGGCTGATTCATTTGTGTTGGGTGTTTCCACTGGCGCTTCAGTTGGCGCCGGTATTGGAATACTGGTAGGTTCAGGTCTAAACCTGCTAGGTCTGCCATTTACTCAAGTAGCGGCATTCGCAGCTGCATTAGTTACAGTTTTTGTTGTCTATAATATTTCCAGGGTAGGTACAAGGGTACCTGAAATGACGTTATTGCTTTCAGGTTTAGCGATAACATTCTTCCTTTCAGCGGTATTTCAGATTATGCAAATCTTAGCACCTACGTTGCAGCTTCATGGCCTTGTTAGCTGGACGATTGGCGGCATCGCCAACATTGGTTGGAATGATATCTGGAAGATCACCCCATTAATAATAGCAGGGATTATCTTGTCCTACTTCTTCTCTCGGGAATTAAACATGATATCTCTAGGATCTGATACTGCACAGCATTTAGGTGTGAACACTGAGCGGACAAAAAAAATCCTGCTTACCCTTGGCGCCATGATGACTGCTGCCGCAGTATCTATCAGCGGCGCAATCGGTTTTGTTGGCCTAATGATACCCCACATGACCAGACTTATCATGGGACCGGACCATCGACTTCTACTGCCCGCCTCTGTGATAGTAGGCGCAATATTCCTTGTTATCTGCGATGCAGTAGCTCGAGTTCTAACGGGGGCTGCAGAATTGCCAGTGGGCATCATAACAGCGCTCGCTGGCGGACCCTTCTTTATTTTCCTACTAAGAAAAAAGAAATTGAGTTATCGAATGTAGTGTGAAAAATGCAATGGTTACATTAAACGTAAATGGAGTAGAATGCCGCTATGGCTCAACAAGGATACTCTCAGATATTAGCTTAGACGTTAAGCCAGGCGACTTTGTAGGTATCCTTGGCCCCAACGGGTCGGGAAAAACCACTCTGCTCCGAAGCGTCAGTAGGGTACTCAAGCCCCATGGCGGATCCATACTAATCGATAAGGACGACATCTATAAGCTAAAACCCGTCGACGTCGCAAAGAAGATGGCGGTGGTTCCGCAGGACAATTCGGTGGGTTTCAACTTCTCTGTCATGGATGTGGTGTTGATGGGCCGCAACCCCCACTTGGGGCAGTTCCAGATGGAATCCGCCAAAGACCTAGAGATCGCCCGAAAAGCTATGGAATTAACTAACACTTGGGCGCTAGCTCAGCGGTTGGTTCAGGAGTTAAGTGGCGGCGAGCGTCAACGCGTCATCATCGCCCGCGCGCTTGCCCAGGAACCGAAAATACTGCTCTTAGATGAACCCATGAATAACCTTGACATCATCAACCAGTTGGAAATTATGGATCTTGTCAAGGGACTCTGCGCCAAAAACAACCTTGCGGTCTTAGCGGTTATCCATGACCTAAACATGGCAGCCCGATACTGCAACATTGTCATGATGCTTAAAGATGGCAAAATTTTTGCGCTGGGCAAAGTAGAGGAGGTTTTGACGGCTGAAAATATCCGTGCTGTCTTCTCGGTTGATGCAATTGTTCGACGCAACTTGGTTACCGACTCACTTAATGTCATCCCGCTTTCGCCTAGGAAGCCTTCGGTTGAGCGGAAATGCGCTATCCACATGATCTGCGGTGCAGGAACCGGAACCTACCTCATGAAAACGCTGGTTGACGAGGGATATAGTGTTACGGCTGGAGTTCTAAACGTGCTGGACTCCGATTACGAGGCCTGCGAGTTGCTGAAGGTTCCAGTTGTCTCGACACCGCCCTTCTCAGCCATCACAGACCAAGCATACGCAGACAACTTGGACTTGATTTTTAACGCGGGAATGCTAGTTATCACGGCAGTGCCATTTGGGTCAGGTAACATCCGAAACCTTGAAGCCGCCAAAGTCGCGTTACAAAACGGCATAGCCACCTACGTCATCAATGAGGTGCCCATCGAGAGCCGAGACTTCGCCGACGGCAAAGCAACCCAGCTAATGGCCGAACTAAAAGCGCTAGGCGCAGTTTTCGTGGCACACCCCTCAGATCTACCCTCACTGCTAAACATCTCCAAAGACAAACTCTCTATGCTTGACCGGCAGCCCCCTGACATCTTGGGGCACCTAAAACCCGTCGAGTTAAAAGACAGAAAAATTAAGCGTGGATGATCGCGATGGTTCTGCGTCACCGAATCGGTTTAGTTTATCTTCCGGGCGCTTTGCCCTGCTTTGAGGACTTCGGCAACCTACCCACTGACATTGTCGGCGCCGATGCACAGGTGGACGGCAAACCCGCAGGCGAAGTGCTCGATATGCTCATTATCCCAGGCGGCAGCCTTGTAGAATCCCAAAGTGTCAACCCAAAAGTTACCCGCGAAATTAAGCGTATGGCGAAAGCGGGCAAGTTCATCTTGGGCATATGCTCAGGGTTTCAGGTGCTTGCTAAACAGACCGACGTGGGACGGCTATCCACCATACCGATCACGCGGGAAGGGTTGGGGCTGCTGGATGCCGAGTTCAAACCGTTAATCTGCACCGACCGCGTTAGCGCCGATGTGGTAGGCAAATGCTTTCTCACCCAAGAAGTCGGCGGACACGTCACGGGCTTCCACTGTCACACCTACGGCCAAATCGAGCTGGGCGCCGAAGCAAAACCAGTCCTTGTCACCCACGCCAAGAACGTGAACTACTTCAAAGGCCCCCAAGACCTCGTCTCAGGGATCTCAAACAAGCAGGGCAACGTTGTAGGCGTCTTCATCCATGGCCTCCTGGACCGTAACCCCGTCATCACCCAAAGCATCATGCACTCGCTGGACATAACGCCAGCGGAGCTGGAAGCCATCAAAGCAGCAAACACTAAACTATTGAACGTTATCAAGGGTGAAGTTGGCATCGCAACCGGCATCCACCCACAGCCCCCTAAGAAAGAAAAGGCAACCCGCCTACTCATGATAACAGCGCTCGGTAGCGGTTCAGGAAAAACCTTCATCCTAACTGGCATTGCAGGTGCACTCAAAAAACTCGGCTATGGAGTCGGTACCATAAAAGTGGGCGGCGACATACGCGACATAGTCCCCGCATTGTACCTCACCAAGGAACCCATGAGAGAGTACTCGTCGATTAAAGTCGGTTCCAGCGGCTGGGCGCAGTCAAAGCAGGTTATTGAAGCCGCCAGTATGGACTACAGCTTTTTGCTGGTTGAGGGCGCGATGAGCGCTTTCACTGGGTTGCTTAACGAGAAGTATAAGCGGCCGATGTCTAGTGTCGAGGTGGCGGCTGCGTTGGGGGCATCCACGGTGCTGGTGGTGGCCTGTGATCAGAAGGGCATTGAAGGCGCCTTAATCGAAGCAGTCACAAACGTTACCGCGCTACGGAGCCTCGGCGTTGATGTGCGGGGTGTTATCCTAAACAAGCTCTACATAAGCTACATGACCAAAGAAATCCAGACAATCGTAGAGCAGGCGTTTACAAATGTGGGGGTGAAGCTGCTGGGTATGGTTCCGCGGCTTAATCTGGAGCACCGCGGAATGATTCCCGAAGTGGAAATCCGCTATGAAGATTTCTGCAGCCAAGCAATCGAGGCTATCGAGAAAAGTCTCGACTTAGATAAGCTAGTAGAAATCGCGGGGGCACCTAGCCTCAGAGAAATCGACTATGACGAGTTGGCTGCTAAATTCAAGGCGCTATTAACTGACCCCACAGCTAAAAATGTGGGGCTTTAGCGGGCGCAGCCCCAACGGTTCCTTTTGTGTCGGGGGTTTGGGGAAAAAGTTAAAGCCCAAATGCATCAAAGAGTACAATAGTACCACACTCTGGGCACCCTACATGGGGTTCTCTGTAGGTGACTATATGTTTGATAAGGGCATAGCGGTTGTAGCTGTTACGTACCGCGGCGTCGAAACCGCGATTAAAATCCAAAAAGCACTTGACCTAGCAAGCTTGAAATCCACTGTTTATGCCCCAAAAAAGTACAGTCAAAACGGCGTAATAGCCCTCGACAAGAAACTCGCCGACTTCACCAAAGACATCTACAGCAAAGTGGACGCTATAGTGGCAGTTATGGCTACAGGCATCGTCATACGTGCTGTAGCGCCGTTGCTTGATAGTAAACTAACTGATCCCGCAGTGATTGGCGTTGATGCCTCAGGCAAATTTGTCATCAGCTTGCTCTCGGGACATTTGGGCAGCGCAAACGACCTGACCCACATCATCGCGGCAGGCATAAACGCAATACCCGTCATTACCACCACTTCAGACATCATGGGCAAACAAAGCGTGGACGAATTGGCTAGGAATTTGCATCTGAAACTCGAGAACCCCGATAGCCTCGCCGCAGTGAATTCAGCCATAATTAACGGCGACCGAGTAGGTGCAGTAATAGTCGGCGACGCGAAAATTCCCTCTAACGCGTTTGGAGTCTACGAAGTACGAGTGGCCCAGAGCGGCTCAGAAGCGCTTGATCTCCTTAGCGGTTTTGATGCAGGGATAATAGTCACCCGTGAACCCCTAACGATTACCAAATTCACTAAACCTTTTGTCATTCTCAAGACACGCACCGTCGTCGTGGGGTTGGGCGCCCGCAAAGACGCCAGCGTAGACGACGTGATTCAGGCGATAGATATGGCGCTTGAGAAAGTGCATGTTCCCCTCTCACGGGTTCAAGCCTTCGCCACCGCAGACACCAACCGAGATTTGCAGCCTCTTTTGGATGCGGTTTCTAAACTTGGAGGTCGCCTCGAATTCTTAGCAGCTGAGGAGCTGCGAGGGGCAGAGTCTTCGGAGCTTTCATCTGAGGCAGTTGCGGAAAAGATAAGCGCCAGCGAGCAATGTGAAAGGGCGGCTCTGCTACTAGCGGGACCAAACGCGAGGCTGATTCTAAAGAAGACGAAGCTAAACGGTGTAACCGTGGCTATATCTGAAAGCGAGTAGCAAGCTAATCAGTCTTTATTTCTATATTGATGAAGCGTATTATGGGTATAGCAAGTACCGAAATTAATGCGGCAACCAAGAAACCCACCGCGTACCCAAAGGTCGCAATGATAAATCCGCCAAACAGCGACCCCAACACGTTAGCTAACGCAACCACAGCCAACAGCTCCCCCTGAATGGTGCCTTTCTTGTCAAATTGCGCTTGAGAAATCGCATAACACATAATCGGATACCAAACCAGCGCATAACAAGCTAGAAAAACCACCAAAAACACCAAAGGGAAGACGAATGCGAAGTCGGAGCGGTAAACCAGAAAAACGGTTAACCCCGCCCAGCCAACAATTATTGCTGAGCGAACCACTATCATAGAGGTAACGAGTTTTTTGTATTCTGTTTTTATTCGTGGAACAAGACTAGAGAATGACACCACTGTAGCGATGTTCTCAGCAACGTTAATCGATAGGATTACGCTTGCCGATAACCCGATTTCACGCATAAAGGGGACTTCCCCGACGCCATAACTATAGACGCCCGTCCAGTGAACTAGGCATGCGATAAAGAGCAGGTGTATGGGTTTTAGGCGTCGAGCGCGTTTGAAGAGCTTGAGTCTACGCGGGTCGAAGTAATCGAACACAGACATGCTTGTGGGGTTTTCCTCGTCTTGGAGGCTCATGACTGGGTATGCATGGCGCTCTAGAGGTATTTTTGGTTCTTTTGCCGTGCGCCAGAGAATCAGAGCTGAGACGAGACAGAAAGCGGTTGCGATATAGAGGACCCAGCTTAGTGGTAGCACAAGCGCAATGAGGCTATTTACTACCAGACCCAAGATGACACCTATATTGAAGAATGAATTGTACTTGACAATTTCTTTTTGCCAGCCTTTTCCTCCCCGATACTCAACGGCGTACATGGTGGCAATGGGTTGTATGCCCGCGATGAACGCTGCTGAGAGAGTATAGAGTAGAATAACCTGCCAAACTTCGCTTACTAACCCCAGTAATGCAAACATAGGGGCGCTAGCTATGAAAAAGAGCAAAAGAAAACGGATACGTACACCAAAATAATCCGATAGCCGCCCCCACGCAATGGACATAACAATGGTCACTATAGAGTTAGCGGCGATTATGACGCCGACATCAAAGACACTTCCGCCCACAGCAAGCGCAAGCAGCGTGATAACGACGCGTATGGAGCCGACTGCCATGTTGATTGGAATCAACGAATAGTACCATGCAGACGGATGTCTAACAAACCGGTTTAAAAAACTCATAAGGCGTCATGAGCAAAATGCAGGGCGCTCAACTATTACTCTGGCTGTGACCCTTAATTTCTCTTTGGCAGAGGTGTTGCTGTATCCATACAGCCACTTATGTTTAAACCACCTAACCCCTAACCACCAACCAGAGACTGTTTTGGTTTTTTGGAGGTGAGTCTTTGGAAACAACAGACAAAAGCGGCAAAATCAAAATGACGATGGAGCTCGAAATAAACGAGGCAGCAATGAGTCTAATTCGGGAAAACATCGATAACATGGTAAGTGTGGCGTCTCAGTGGCGACCCAACATGCAGGGCGGGAAAGGCAAAATGGGCGAGGGCCATCAGGGTATGGGCATGATGCACCACGGCCAACAATAGTTACAGGATAAACGGTGGCTCTTGGGCTACTGAGGCAACCAGTTTTTCTGCTTTTTCTTCCTGTTCCTCTGTGCCCTCAACTAACAGCCACACTGCGCCCTCTGCGCCATTAACCCCGCCAGCAGATATCATCTGGGATTTGACGCCACAGAGCATTTCTAGCGCCTCGAGTTCTGTAAAGACTTCTCCTGGTACAGGTAAAAGTCGATAACCGCCTGCTCCGGGCTCGTTAAGTTTAGCTGATAGAGCATATAAATCGCCGTTGATGCGTTTTTCTAGCCCTACAGCTATGAAAAGCTTAACCCTGCGACCAGCAACCGCCGGCAAGGTTAACCCGACTGTGCCTGCTTTTGGGTGCCCAATCAACAACGCCGCTTGCCGACGCTCAAGGTCTAAGGCGTTTGCGCCCTTCACAACCACATCACCCTCCTTCAATGAATCCACGACGTCGCCGATTGTTTTCCCCCTTTGCCATTGACCCTTAACGATGACTACGTCGCCGGGGAATTGGCTCTCGTCGGCTAATCGGCCCTCGTTGGTGACTGGCTTGTTGGGTGGCATGGTTATGCCTCGGAAGAAGCGGGCTCTAGAGAAGCCTGTGACAGAGAGGCGGTTTAGGATTTCTTCGGCGAGGTACCCGTTGGTGGTCCCCGCGATAACGACGAGGGTGCCCTTTTGGAGGGCGCTTTGGATTTGGGGGTGGATGGATAGGGCTTTGGCTATGAGGCGTTTGCCTGCGGAGGGGGTTAGTAAGAGCTGTTTCATTGCTAGGGCTCCTTTGACTCGTATCTGTAATCTGACATAAAAGTAGTAGCTTTGATAAAAAGTGATAGTTTAAAAAAGCGATAAAGGTCGCGGTACGTATCTTGAAGTAATAAGATAGACCCGAAAGAGAAGCCAGTACACGCTTCAACGGAAGTTTTCAAGTGCAGGTTGAACCTGCGGTTGGTTCTATATAAGGGAGGGGGTCACTCGGCAAAGCAACAATAAACCCTACATCCACCATTCTCACGGCAACCAGACCTCCCTTCCCTCCATCCTTCTGCCAACATAGCCAACTTACTTAAGGCATCATAGCAAGGCTTAATCCGGCAAGAGGAGTTCCCTAAGAACGTCGTTAAGTTTGGGTGGCAACTCTGGGAACCCACCCCAAACAAATAGCATTTGCATTAATTCAAGAAATTTTTCTGGGCCAACATGGGAAATGCTTAATGCATCCTGCAATTAGTCAAATAGCATTGGCAGAAGCCCATGATTAAACTCTCCAGTCCAGACGACTTTAGAGCCAGCGACATCCCCACGGAGCCAGGCGTTTATTTATACCGTAATGAAGCAGATGAGATTATCTATGTGGGCAAAGCCAAGAACCTCCGCAACCGCGTTAAATCTTACTTTTCAAGCATATATCAACCTGCCAAGACGCGCCAGCTTGTACGCCATCTCCGCAGCATCGATTGGGTAATTGTGAACAACGAGGTTGAGGCGCTTCTACTAGAGAACAAACTAATCAAGCAGCATACCCCCAAATATAACATCAACTTAAAAGACGCAAAAACATACGCGTATATTTCTTTAACCCGCGAAACGTTCCCGCGTATTCTTACCAGCCGCAAAGTTAGCCGTAAGCTCGAATCCTTTGGTCCATACACAGATGGCTACACACGCCAAGACCTGCAACGCCTCGTCACCAAAGTCTACAAGCTACGCACCTGTAAGACCCTCCACAAGCGTGCATGTCTAAACTATCACATAAACCAATGCAGCGCCCCCTGTGCGGGAAAAGTGTCCCCTGAACAGTATGCGGAGCAGGTTAGACGGGCACGGGAATTCTTGAATGGCAACTACAAGGACACATTGGCGATGCTCAATGAGCGGATGCAGGCGGCTTCGCGAGCTATGCAGTTTGAAACCGCAATAGAGCTCCGCAATCAAATCGCTTCCATACGACTCTTAACAGAGCGGCAGATTGTGGATAACGAGCGCCGCTACGACCAGGACGTGATGGTTTTTCGCCAGGTGGGCGAGAAGGTGTTGGCGGTGCAGATGGGCGTCCGCAAGGGGGTTTTGTTGGGTAAAAAAGAGTTTTCGGTTGATTTGCAGCCGCAGGTAGAACAAGAGTTCCTCAAAGCGTATTACACCTCAAACCAGATTCCACGTGAGATACTGCTAAACAAGCCCTGCTGGACTGACCCCTCAGAGAAAGCTGCACTAGAAGAATTCCTTGCGCAGAGACGACTGGCCCCCGTTTCCCTTACGATTCCTAAACGTGCCGATAAGCTTGCGCTGGTGAAACTAGCCGAGAAAAACTTGGAATCGAGCCTTGAGGCAGACAGTGCACTGGTTGATTTACAGAACAACCTTAACTTGCCCACTTTGCCGCATGTGATTGAGTGTTTTGATATATCTAACCTTGGCACCGAACATGTCGTCTCAGGCATGGTGGCTTTCCGGGATGCCAAGCCTGATAAGAAGAATTATCGCAAATTTAAAATCAAGACCTTCTTGGGACAAGACGATTTCGCCAGCATGAAAGAAGTGGTCACTCGACGCTACAAACGCCAACTAGAAGAAAAAAATCCGCTGCCAGACCTAGTGGTGATCGACGGCGGCCCCGGGCAGGTACACGCCGCACAAGTGGCGCTGGAACAGCTTGGGCTTAAACTGCCGATAATTGGCCTGGCAAAGGAGCACGAGGAAATCTATTTCCCAAACGATCCCACACCACACACATTTAACAAAAACAGCCGCATGATGTTGCTCCTACGCAAAATCCGCGACGCCACACATGAATTCTCCCTGGGCTACAACCGAAAACGCCGTGAAATGAAGATACGAGAAGAATTCAAGCCAGCACTTAGGGCTAAGCGGGCAGGTGCTCAAGCAAAATCCGAAGACCAATAACAATTAAAACTATACCGCCGGCAATTTCTATGCGGTGCCCAAAGACTTTACCGAGTCCACAGCCGAAATAGAAACCCACAAGCGATAACCCAAACGTTATAGCGCCGATTATTGCAATCGGCAGCAGAATGGAGGTTTGGAGAAACGCGAAGCTTAAGCCAACCATTAATGCGTCGATGCTAGTTGCAACCGAGAGGATCAGCAGAGACTGCAGTTGGAGTTCTCTTGGAATTTTTTGGTCTTCTTCTTTTTTAGTGCCTTCATAGATCATTTTTGCGCCGATAAATGCCAGGAGGCCAAAAGCTATCCAGTGATCGAACGCGGAGATGACGCCTGCAAGTGTTAAACCGATTGCCCAACCGGCTATGGGCATAAGCATCTGGAAGCCTCCGAAAAAAGCTGCCGTTAACAAGCCTGCCTTTTTACGGTTTTGGGTGATGGTCATGCCGCTGGCTATGGACACCGCGAACGCATCCATCGCTAGGCCGAAAGCGATTAGGATGATTGTTAAGGCGTCCACTGGCTACACCATTGGGAGTCAATGGTGGTGTTTGGGTGATATAGGCTTTTTTGGCCAGTTAGAGGAATTTATTGAGTGCCTCTTCTAACTCGTCAAAGCTTTGGATGATTATGTCGCTGTGGTAGACTATCCATGGGCTTAGGCACTTGTTTGGTGAAACCACGATTATGTGTTTGCCTTTGCGTTTAGCGTAAAACATTTCCATGCAGGCTCCCGCGGATATAATTGGCAAGTAAACGACCATGATGTTGCATCTATCTGCGTCGTCAAGGTCGCGTTGAATAAATTCAAACGTTGGCACCTTATCCCACCAGCATTCCTCTGTGCCATTGTAGAGGACTCGTTCTCGCTTCCAGGGGTCAATAATTTCTAAGTCGAGTTTGTTTGCTATTGCGGTTATTGTTTGGCGGTAGTCTTGCTGCTTTTCCATGCCGAGGATAGGTCCGGAAATGAATAGCTTCTTCATGCATGCAGCCCTGTGATAATCTATAGTGGGCATTTATAAACAGCTACTCCGTCGCTGTACTCCTGAATTTGCGGGTGATGCCTGGATAAGGTTTAAAGTTGATGGGCATGTCTAATTGCGGAAGGTTTTGGTTTGATGTTCAAAAGCTCAGTGATCGAGAAAATAGACGCCTTCGACAAGGTCGGGGTAACACGTGCCGAAGTTAACCGGGCGCTCTCTGTGCTCAAGACTCTCAGGCTAAAGTTCCCTTTTACGGAGAACCTTCGAGAAATCGAGTGGCTAGATCCCGATCGTCTCTTCAAGGTGAATCCTGACGAGGTAGGCGAATTCTTCCGACTAATCGAAGACTTCCTCAAACCGCTAGGCTACACAACCATGGCAGGCAGCAACGTCTACCGAAACGCCCGACTGCAAATCAAAGAATTCAAAAACCTCCTGCGTATCACGGTGGATGAGCGTAAGTCGCTGGCTGAAAAAATTGATGCCCCCTGGGAACGTATAGGCGGCTTGGGGCAGGATAAGCATTTGGCAAAGCAAATTATTTTCTGCTTTAACTATGACCGCGGTGTTGCGTTGCCGATTTTTAGTAACCAGCATTTACGGCACTTCGCAAGTCAGGTTGTAGAGTCCTTCAGTGGGCAAACAAAGTATTTCTCGCTGGGACAAGAATACGAACACTACACAAACCTGCTTTTAGCAGTTAAAAACAGTTTACCAGTAACCAAGGAGTGGGACGCAACCTATTTTGCGCGTTTTCTCTACCAAACCTATCCGCCCCCTGACAGCGAACGGGTCGGCGTAAACGCTTCAAGCGACCGTAAAATTGGTATGGCCGTTTCTAATGAACAGCTTGAACTGCAGGCGTTCATGAGGCTGCTTGGTGAACTCCAGAAGCAGGGCAAAATCGGCGGGGAACAGTTCAGGGATTACCGGGCGCTTTGGAATTCTCAGCCGGGTGACCGGGAGGAGCTTGTTGCTCGCTTAAAGAAGCTGCTGAACTCTTGAGCCTAAAAGGCAGCTTCTGTCATGGGTCGTTGTGGCAACAACTAGCAGCCACATCCGTTTAAGAACAAACACGCATGCATGGATATGTGGATTAATATGTTTATGTGTATTGAGGAGCCTTCGCCCTATCCGCCGCCTAATCCTGAGCCTGAACCCGAACCTAACCCGGAACCGCAGCCAAACCCTGAACCACAACCACCTAGCCCCTAACCATAAAAGGGCAATAGTTGCAATCAGCGGGTTATGATTGCGATTGGTTGAGGAGTCAGACTCAGGGATCCGCCCACGGGTTTTCAGGGATAGAACCGCAGCCTAAACTTAGCCGCTACCTCAACCAATAGTGACCTGATTTGGGGCTATTTTGTTCGGCGATAGATTATCGTCTCGCCCTCGGTCTCATGCCACGCCAGCCCATGCTGATTCAATAAATCTTCAAAGCATTTCCTTTGTGCGCCGCTAAGATTGGCCTTAACATACACTTGATAGCCCACCGATAACTTACTGGAAGGATCAGGACGCTTAATCGCTAAATACTGACCGTCAATATCAGTACAGCTTTCGATTATCTCCTCTAAAATCTCTACCGCTTCATCTCGTTGCACAAAAAACACCTATTAAACGTTAGTTGGGATCTGTAAAATATGTTTTGTAGTAGGCTTTTTTAGTTGTCTGGGATCAGCGCATCTCTTGCGTTTCTAGAATCTAAGAGTTGGATTGTGGCTCGGCAGAAATCCGGCAAGTCGCTGGGCGAACGCGAGGTAACAAGGTTGCCGTCAACCACTGCGGCTTTATCCATGACGGTTGCGCCTGCATTCCTCAAATCGGTTCTAACAGACGGCCACGCTGTGACTGTTTTGCCTCTAACGATATCAGCTTCTATTAACAATTGAGGCCCATGACAAACCGCGGCGATCACTTTCCCTCCTCCGTTTGCCTCCTTTACTAACGCCACCAAGTCGGGACGTATTCGCATGCGATCTGGCGCTTGACCCCCCGGAACTATTACCGCATCATACTCGTCGACGTTGACATCTTTGGGGGAGCAGTCCGAAATGAATGTCCCCCCTCGTTTGCCGGTATACTCTGACTTCGCTTTAGGCGCGACGATTACCATTTGATATCCTTCTTCTTGGAAACGGTAGTAGGGATAGATAAATTCTGAATCCTCGACGCCATTTTCTAATAGAATAAGGATTTTCTTCATAAAATCATCAACTAAAATAGTGCAGAGGATAATAAAAATTGTTTGCGCTATATTATGAGTCATGAATGCTTTTCTAACTGGCAATTCTTAATGGTGTGAATGAAGTGTTAGCTAGGGAAATTATTTTGGTTTTTACGGATTGCACCGCAAGCTCTATATTTGGCAATGAAACCATTTAAAAAAGCGCAGATTTGTGGGCCCGTGGCTCAGTCAGGCTAGAGCGGAGGACTCTTAATCCTTAGGTCGCGGGTTCAACTCCCGTCGGGCCCGCCAACTTTTACGAGCATTTGGTTTTGGCTCATTTTCTATTTACGCTTCAGCTTTCGTTCAGTTGAGGTTCGGAGGCTATAGTGCGCATAAAAAATAAAACAAGCGCTGATATTTTTAAGGTACATAGAAAAAATTATAAACTTTAACCGCCGAGTAACAAGTCGGTGCTCTAGTGTATCAGAAATTGTTGGTACCCATCGACGGTTCAGAGCATTCCAGACGTGCTCTATTGGAAGCCATTCGTATCGCCAAGATGACTGAAGGAACTATAACCCTACTAAACGTGCAGTCTCACCGCTCAAAGCTGTCGCCGCAAGCAGCCGCAAACGAAGCAACCAATAGCATAATTCTAAACGAAGGCAAAAGAATAGTTCAATCTGAAGGCGTGGCCGTAAACACCCTGCTTTTAGAGGGCAATGTAGTTGACCAAATCGTAAAGACAGCCAAAGATGGAAACTTTGATCTCATCGTAGTGGGTGCAAGAGGCTTAAGCAAGTTTGAAGAGTTACTGCTGGGAAGCATAAGCCACGGAGTCGTGGAAAAAGCGCCGTGCCCAGTGATAGTAACTAGATAACCCTTTTTACCAGCCTAAGAGCAGCTTAAAAATCCCAAGTGCAATACCCATCGACACAAAACAGCCCAGTACAGTACCAAGGAGTAGCGGTGGGTAGAACTTGCGTGGGTCAATCAATAGTAAGCGACCAAGAATGGCGGTCTGCATGGGTGAAAGCACAAAGGTACCCGCCAAGATACCCAGCCACGCATACTTGTTAATCAGTCGTTGGCCTCGTGCGGTACGGCGCTCAATCCAGCCTCTAAGGCCCTTTCGCCAATTCATCAGACGATCAATCAAGACAGAAGCGGCAAACACTAACAAGAGGTTGATGGTTAAGGTGCAGACAAAGACTAAGAGGGGGTCGAAGCCAACTGCTACGCCATAGAGGTTGCCGCCTTCGTTCTCAAAAACGATGGCTACGATGATGAAGATGATGACTTCGTACACCAATATCGTAGACAGAAAAAGCGTTACCGCTAATATGTGTTAGGGCAGAGCACACTAGTTTTTTCTGGTAACGCGAATCAGCGCGGGAGGCGGTTGCGCTATAGGTCTGAGAGTCTAACAGATAGCAGTGGGATAACCATCTCCTCAGCAGTCAGCCCGCCATGTGCACCACACGAAAGGCGCTGTCTGTCCTCCTCAAAAAATGGATAATCCAAAATCCTCCGACTACTGCTAAGGACAGTGAAGGAACCCACTTTCTCCTTTAGTTCCTCACGATTTATCGGCTCCCCAAACACCCCCAGCTTAACCAAATCATCAGAAGAAAACAGCCTAAACCCTGAAACTGCGTCTTCAAAGGCAGCTCGGAAGCTATCCTCGTGGCTTGGTTTGCAGAAGAGGTAACTTGCTCTGCCATCCCCAACTGGCGGCAACAGCAAATGCTGCACGATTTGGGGGCAGTCGTTGAGGTACACCGCTTCGTTAGCATCCGCTATGCCGTGATCAGCAACGCAGACAAGTAGCGTTTCCTCTTTTACCCTTTGGCTAAGGCTGTCGATAAAAAGTTCCAGGTTGTGGTCGATGGAGGCTAATTCGAAGCTTACCTCGGGGGAGTAGGCGCCGTATTGGTGTGCAAGGCTGTCGACGCCACTGTAGTAAACTATCGATAAGCAATGTTCAGTTTCTGTTAGTGCTTTGACTGTGTGAACCCACATGTCTGAGCCTAAAATGTAAGGTATAGGATTGAGGTCACGGTGGGTTATCTGGGATAGGCCGCTTCCGATTATGTTACCTTTTGTTATGATTTGGACGCTTATGCCTCTTGACTCAAAAACAGGCGCTAGCAGCGGTATCCGCTGCGTGTATTCTTTGGCGAGATCCACTCTGCTGCTGTATCCATAGATGGGTTTCATGTCAAGAGTGTTGTGGATTAACCCGTACTTTTTTGAGAACATGTGGTAGCCTATAATCTGGTGCTGAGCGGGAGATAGACCGCTAAAGAGACTGGTTAAGGCCGTAGCGGTTGTGGAAGGAAATACTGTAGTGATTGGCGTTAGGCGGCCCTTTTCGGTGGATTCTGCAAATGCGCCCTTATGGCGGCTTATGTGGGTTAGGAGACGATTGTAGCTTAAACCATCAAAGATTACAAGCACAACCCTTTTGATGCCGCGGGATTCGGGTAGGCAACCGTTGGGAAGAGTCGAGCATCTGGGTGCTGCAATGCCAAAGACGGATGCAATTTGAGGCAAAACATTCTTCAAGTTAAATCCATCATAGTCTGGACGCACAAAACCCTCGAAAGCCTGCCTGTGAATCAGGTTCTCTGCGCGTTCCGAAAGGACACTCTCCATAAACAATCACTATTCAATAAAACCGCTAATTACTACCAAAGTTGGCGTTTTTGCCTTTTATAAATATTGGCTAACATACCTGTCAGCGCCAAAACTAAGCTAAACGCGGCTTATAAAAAAACCTTACCCAAACCAACCATGAAACACACAATGACACCCCAAACAGGCTAGCTCAAGCTCGCAAAAGACCAGTATCGACCGTAACTGACACCTTAGTTCAAGCGTGGGTTGGTTGGCCCTATATATAAGCGAAGGGCAGGTCAACAAAAAGTAACAGGCGCCGCCATCAACACTCCGCGACGCAAATGCTTGCAAACAAAGATTCACCAACAAAAATTTAGAGGGCATTCAGGCTATAGTTAAACTGGCGTAGCAACGTTGAAATCGAGCTTGATAAGGGTAGAGCCGCAAAAGTATGGCAAAATCGGTATAGTCGGCGACTTGCACGGCGACTACCAAACATTACAGGCGCTACTTAAAATCGTGGATTTAGACGCTGACCTATTGGTCTTCTTGGGTGACTACGCTGACCGGGGCTCAGACGGCATAGAAGTAATCAGAAATGTGACCCAAATACGCAAACATCACCCAGACAGCATCGTGGCACTCATGGGCAACCATGAAGATTACAGCGACACTGGCAACCCCAACTTTAGCCCCTGCACCCTAATCCAAGAAGCAACAACTAAGCTGGGAAACTGGGGCACCTATTTTTCAGAAGAACTCAAACCCTTCATTGAGAGCCTGCCCTTGTGCTGTCTAATTCCCAACAATGCCCTGCTAGTCCACGGCGGCGTCTCAAGCAAACTCACTGATGCCGCAGCTTTGGAGTCGCCCTCAGAGGATTTGCAAATGGATCTGCTTTGGTCAGACCCCTTTGAAGGTCAAGGCGAAGACCTCAACTATAGCCGCGGCGCAGGAGTAGCATTCGGCTCTGACGTTTCAGCAGCCATATGCCAACACTTGGAGGTAAAGAGGATTATCCGCAGCCATCAACCTCAACTAGCAACGACAAAACCCCATATTATGCATAATGGCCGCGTGATCAC
>JBLNCY010000053.1:0-67065 GCA_050261115.1 Methanocella sp. | reverse complement strand
TTTTTCAGTTCCGGTTTTTATGTTATCGCTTCTCAATTTGCATTACCTTCTGATGTAAGCTTTCTTTGGAGAATTAGTGGGGTGTGTTGCTGTTAAGTTTTATGCGGCTAATTTGGCTTTGTTGGGTGCGCTTCTGTGGCTTTGACTACCTTCTTGGAAATGCCCTCCTCCGAATAGAAGCCGCTTCATATGTATGGTTAGGTGTTTAGGGGTTCCTGTTGCTCGTTACTGGGGGTTTTGAATAGGTTGTAAAGAACTGGGTAACGATTATTGGTGTTAAGGAAGCAAACAAGAAAACGAAACGCCTCAACTTTAACTTAGACAGAGGAAAAGTAGGTGGTGGCTATAATTTTCTTTAGCTTAAACTACGGTAGGCTAGCAACGTCCCATCTGGTTTAAACTCAGCCTCGAACAGCCCAGGGTAAACAGGCGTTCCTCTACTATCATGGTCTAATCCTCTTGCTTGAAAGACAATAGTCAAGCCTTGATAACCTCCTACATCGTCAAATCCTATGTAAACATTCGAGGCAGCTACGTCCAATTTGGTGCCTGGTTGGTTGCGGTAAATTGTCAATGCTTGATTTTGGAAATAGCTAAGTCCTATCTTGTCAATCTGTTGGAAAGTTTCTGCTGTTGATTGTAGAGTGTAAGCTTTTGATGTTAGTGCATGACAAGGGAAGAGACTTTCGATCATATTATCGACGTTTGTGAAGTATGGGCGTTCTGCTGTGTTGCCAATAGTTACCTTAGAGTTCGTATCAGTACAGCGGAATGTCCAAACTAACCAGCCTTCACTATAGGCATGGAGTTCCAATCGTTCAAAAATTATCGTTCCAAAATGGTTTGCCTGTAACAAACGGAAATTCTGTGACTGCTCAACATTTTGAAGATACTGCGTCAACGAAATATTGACTACGTTTGAATACGAAAATTGCGGTACATTGGTAGTCGGATATCCCGACGTCGAGAATACGAAAAATTGTAGACCGCTAAAAAAAATAATGAATGCAAGTAAAAGAATTGTGCATTTTCTAAGGAGTCTGCTTGCCCTTATGTTATGTTTGCGATTTGAGACAAACAAGAAAATCCCAAACGATGCTAAGGTTAGTACTAGAACTGTTTGAAGTGAGGAGAAAGCAAACAATAGAGAGGTGCCTGCAGCGTATATAGCTATGAATCTTATGATGCCAATTAGAGGCTTAGGCAGAGACTTATGCATCTTTGGCATATGGATTGAGCTGTTCCGGCTCGGTAGATTAGGCTCTTGCGGGAACCATCCTCTGATGTGATTTTTTAAACTTCTCTTGACGTTCATGTTTTTAGCTCCGGGATTAATTGACTGAAAATTATATGAGCTAACTTGGCAGGATGAATTTTTTCCATGTCATCAACAGCTATGCCTCTTTCTTTTGCAATGTCCAGCAAATACTGTTGCGTCTGTTTTAGGAAAGTTGTGTCTGTTACTTCTTCAGGGTTGTCATGCCAGTACCAGACTTTGAGCCCATGGCTGGTAGTGTAGGTTACTATCGCTTTGCGTTTGAGACCTGGATGAAATCCCAATAGTATCGCTTGTTTAGGGTAGAGTCTGGTGACTTGGAGATCGTTTGTTCTTGCAACTTCCAGCAATGTGGTTGAAAGCTTCGCTTCAGCTGTCAATCGAGTTTGGTTAACGTATTGTCTAGTTATGCTGAGTTTGTCGGCTATTGCAGATACGGTGAGCCCTTGAGTTAACAACGACCAAATTACCATTTGATTCGAACTCAGCGGCGAAGTTATAGAGGAGGTGGGCTTCATATTTTTCAATAAACAATTAAATGTTTACACTTATTTATTATTTATGCAATCAGGTTAAACCCAAATCACAAAACAGGTGAGCCCAAATCAAAAAACGAATAGAACGAAGGGAACAATACCGTTAATTCTTATAAGAGTATGATAGGGGCAATTTTGTATTGGCAGCTCTGGCGAATGCGGTTTGCTTATCTTCCTTTGACAGTAACAGGCAACCTGTTGTTCCAAAAGGTTCTGTGTTATTCTGTTAATATATAAAATAGAGTTAAGGGATGGGTTGAACCTGCCCTTGAAAAGCAAACGGGCTCTATTTACCTGCATCGCCCCTTTATGTTGAGCTATAACGGTCTTATCGGCTAATCTTTCTTTTTGGCGTAAATGATATATGCGCCCTTCGCCCTATCGGTTTGCATCAAGGAAAGGCTACTGCTTTGTCGCAAGACTCCAAAACACGCACTATAGAGGAAATTAATGATAAAATTCGACGCGGCGATGCCCAAGTCCTCACTGCCGAGGAAATGAAGAAACTCATTGAAAGCAGCGGCATAGAAGTCGCGTTTAAAGAGGTCGATGTAGTTACAACCGGCACTTTTGGCGCCATGTGCAGCAGCGGCGCGCTCGTAAACCTTGGCCACGCAGATCCCCCAATCAAGATTGATAAAGCATGGATGAACGGCGTAGAAGTCACCCATCCCGGCGCGGCAGTGGATATCTTCATCGGCGCCACGAACATGTCTGAGAAGCATGACTATGACTATGGGGGCGGTCACGTTATCTCTGATTTGGTTGCTGGTAAAGAAGTAGAGTTCCGCGCGACAGGTATCGGCACAGATTGCTACCCCCGAACCGCCGTTAAAACAACCATCACCAAAGATGACCTTAACCAGTTTACGCTCCTAAACTTCCGAAACTGCTACCAACGCTACAACTGCGCCATCAACAGCAGTGACGAAGTCATCTATACCTATATGAGCAAACTCTTACCCCGATTTAGAAACGCAACCTACTCAGGCGCAGGCGAACTCAACCCACTCATGAACGACCCCGACTACGAAACCATAGGGTTAGGCACCCGCATCTTCCTTGGAGGAGCCCAGGGCTACGTTATAGGTGAAGGCACGCAGCATAGCCCCAAAAACCTCAACGGCACCCTCATGGTCAAAGGCGACGCCAAAAAGATGTCACCAGAGTTTCTACAGGGCGCCAGCTTCACAAAGTACGGCACCTCCATGTATGTCGGTTTAGGCATACCCATCCCCATGCTAAACATAGGCTTAGCTAAGAAGGTAGCCATTCGTGACAGCGAAATATTCACCGACATAGTCGATTATAGTGTGCCCCGCAGAGACAGACCGAAACTTGGTCGGGTCAGCTACAAGGAACTCAAATCAGGCGCAATCACTGTTAACGGCAAAAAGGTACGTGTCTCTTCGCTGTCTAGCCTAAAGATGGCAAGAAAAGTTGCTGCTACGCTAAAGATGTGGATTGACCAGGGCCTTTTCACCTTAACTTTGCCTATCGAGCGCTTGCCCTCCGATACTGTATTTAGGCCGATGCGGCAAACTGAGGAAATTCCCTTCGTTGTGGCCGTTATGCATCCAGCGGTAACCTGCACGGAAAACGAAGACATACGAGCCATAGCCAACCGAATAGTCACCAAGTCAGTAAACCACATCGTCGTCGTTGATGGATTAGGCAAACTAAGAGGCATCGTGACCTCATGGGACTTAACCCGTGCTATGGCCGAGGGCAAACAGGCTTTAGCGGACATCGAAACACGCAACGTCATCACGGCTAGACCCGATGAACCGCTTGAGGCTGCTTCAAGACGCATGGCCCAACATAACATATCCGCATTACCAGTGATTGATATAGAAAAGAAGGTGCTGGGCATCATCACGTCTGAGGATGTGTCCAAGCTGCTGGGGAGGTAATGGTATGGGAAGATTATTTATCCGATTTAGCGAGGAACAAGTCGCCGAACCAATCGCTTCACAAATCATCATCGAATACAAGGTTCCCATGGCAATCCTATCCGCACACATCAACAACAAGGGCGGGGAAATCTTGGTGGAAGTCCCAGACGAGATGGAAGCCAAAGTAGCAGAAGCTTTCCGGAAAAGAGGCATCCGCGTATTAGTCCCTAAACTCATTGAAGTCAACAGCGACCGATGCTTTAGCTGCGGAACCTGCGTTGCCCTCTGCCCAGTGGAAGCCATCAACACTGATGAGGACAAAACTGTTCAGTTTGACAAAGAAAAATGCCTCGGCAGCTCATGCAGCATCTGCGTTGATGCTTGCCCTGCGCGGGCCATAAAATCCGTTAAACCAAACGGCAACGACCACGCCGCCGATGGCCAGGTAAAGCAAGCTTGACTCGAGGACTGCACAAAGAAGCCTTCACAATAAAAGAATCTCAATGCACGGTCATCTCAGATAACCCCGCAGCCATAGAAGCCGCCAAGGCATCTATTTGCCGCAGCCGCCAAGAACTAGAGGCCTATGTACGAACAAACCCCAAATTTCTCTACACATTAACACCAACCCCCGTGCCCCAAGAGCCGCTTGTCGCCCAAATGATGACTGAAGCAGCCCAGGAGGCAGGGGTAGGGCCCATGGCGGCGGTCGCCGGAGCCATAGCCGACCTAGCCGTTGCTGATATGAAGCGAGTGGGCTGTGAGGTGGCGGTGGTGGAGAACGGGGGTGAAATAGCTGCTGATTCAAACCAGCCAGTTGATGTCGCTGTTGCCGCAGGAGAGGAGCCCCTCTCTAGACGTTTTGGTTTTCGACTCACGGAGTTTCCGAGGGGGGTAGCTACAAGTTCGGGGCGCTTTAGTCATGCCTTGAGTTTTGGGGATGCGGAGGCAGCCATAGTTTTCTGCAGAACCGCTGCCCTAGCCGACGCAGCAGCAACAGCGGTAGGCAATGTGGTAAAAGGTGGCGATGCTAAAGCGGGTATTTGTGCGGGAATAGAGAGGGGTTTATCCATAACGGGCGTTGAGGGTGTGTTTATACTCTACAAGGGTCAAGTGGGAACCGCTGGAAAGATTCCTCAGATAGTAAAGATCGAACCCTAAATGGCTGCTTTATTTGTGTGTCGTTTGTAAGACGTCCCAGCACTAATCAATACCTGCATTATACTGAGTTGGCTTGCCATGGCCCAACAACCTGATACAAGCCTCTAGAGTACTGGAAACGACGAATCTTTTGTGCCGTCACCTCCGCAGTCAGCTCCTAAAAAAATCAGCGTGGAAGAAATCGCTGAAACATTCGAATCGGCTGCAGAAAACATCGCCCAAATTGGCAAGCTCAGCCAAGAGACTCGCAGAGCCCATAGCAGCAACAAAGCAAGAAGGCGCTCAAAAATAAATGCTTCCCCGAAACGCTTATATTTATATGGCGGAAACACATTTGCAGGTTCGAAGCAGATGTCCCATGCCAACATAAACACAGGCAACGCAGCACAAATCAGCAGCTTCGACTACGGCTTTTATTATTACCTCTATTACTCCTAAGCCCAGAACTAAAAAATTTTTAGAAAAAGGTTCTGGGCAAAGCAAGGGTGTGTAAAAACAACATGGTAAAACAGTCCTCTATAAAAAAAATGGTGGTTAAATTCGGCGGTTCGAGTCTAGCCGATCACGAGCGGATGCTAAAAGCAGCCAAGGCAGTGGTTAACGAATCCAAAAAGGGCACTAAACTTGCTGTCGTCGTGTCAGCTATGGGTAAAACCACAGACCAACTTTTAACCACCGCAAAAAACACTTCGAATGGAAAACTAGCAAAACACGAATTAGACGACATCCTCTCGATGGGGGAGCGAACCAGCATACGCCTCTTTGCCAGCGCTTTACGCAACAATGGCGCGGATGCATGCTACTTCGACCCCATGGATGACAAGTGGCCCATCATCTCAGACGACAACTTCCAAAACGCCAACCCACTGGTGGAGGAATGTGAGAAAAACGTCTCACAGGTTATTCTGCCGCTTGTCGAGAAAGGAACCATCCCCGTCATAGCGGGCTTCATTGGAAAAACCAAAGACGGCAAAATCACCACGCTAGGCAGAGGCGGAAGCGATACCACCGCGTTTCTGATGGGGTTAGGCATTAAAGCAGACCAGATTGTCCTTGTCACCGACGCAGAAGGCATTATGACCAGTGACCCCAAAATCATTGCATCGCCTAAACTACTCCCAACCATAGACGTCAACACCCTAGTAGGCTTAGCTGATTCAGGCGCAAAATTCATTCACAGTAAAGCGCTTAAGTACAAACCCAAAGATATAGATGTCAAAGTCATGAGCAACAAACTTGATGACCTAAGCAAAGACGGCACCATAATAACTGGCGGCTTAGCCACTGAACTCGACGCGGAAATCGCCAATGATGGCCCCGTCGCGGAAATCACGGTTATCGGAGAGGGCATGTCCAAAAATCCACAGGTCATAACCGAAATCGTTCAGCGTGTTAAGGAAAACACTAGTCTTATCGGCATGTCCATGAACACTAACTCCATCATCGTCTACGTACCCCAAACTGAGACCATCAGCAAGCTCTTTAACCAAATCCACGACATAACGATAAACAACAAAGAAACCATAGCCATGGCCGTAAAAAAGGACCTCGTGTTTATCAAAACTAGCGGAGTAGGCTTAGAAGAAACCCAGGGCATAATCGGCAAAATCAGCGAAGACCTACGGCTCAACGGCATAAACATCAGCGGCATCCTCACTATCACATCGAGTATTCTGCTCTTTGTAGATTGGAACGAGAAGGAGAAAGCGCTAAAGTTAATTAAAAACGCGCTTAAAAAACACTAAAGAAAGTGGAAGCATGAATGAAGGCAAAACCCGCAGACTAAAACAGATCTTCCAAAAAGATAACCGAACCGTAATCGTGCCCATGGATCACGGTGTCACCGTCGGCCCCATCCAGGGTATAGGTAACATGCAAACGATAACCGACAAACTCATCAAAGGCAAAGCCGACGCCATCCTCGTACACAAAGGCATCGCACGACGCATCGACGTCGACGGCGCAGGCCTAATAGTTATGCTCTCCGGCATGTCCAATCTTAGCCCAAATGTTAACGCCAAAGTGCAAGTGTGCAGCGTCCAGGAAGCGCTGCGGTTGGGAGCAGACGCCGTCTCCGTGCATGTTAACGTCGGTGCTCAGGATGAGGATAAGATGCTTGCGAACTTGGGGAAAGTCTCTGAGGAATGCGACGCCTATGGTGTGCCCCTTCTTGCTATGATGTATCCCCGTGGCCCCAAAATCGCCAACGAGCATGCATTAGAAGTTGTTGCTCACGCTGCCCGTATTGGTGCAGAATTAGGTGCGGATATCATTAAAACTAACTACACTGGAAGCATTGATAGCTTCAAGCAGGTCATTGAAAGCTGCCCTGCACCCGTGGTGATTGCAGGCGGACCGAAATGCAAGTCCCCCCAAGAAGTCCTTCAAACCACTTTTGATGCACTCAAAGCAGGAGCTGCAGGGTTATCAATCGGGCGCAACGTGTTTCAATGCGAAAATCCCACCGCTATAGCAAAAGCCCTGTCCGCCATCGTGCATGAGAACGCGACGGTTGATCAGGCAGAGAAGATATTGGGTGTTAAGGCATGAAGGAACTCTGGCTGGAAACCCAAACAAAAAAAGACGCCATTGAGTCACTTGTCAAGCAATATGTCGATGTAGTCCTCGAAGGCGACAAAGCCATATTTACCGCTAGCAACCAAATCCAGTCAGTGGCATCCCCAGCCGATGAGGCAGCGCTTGAGAGCGCCAAAGCAGCTAAAGTCATGCGCATATGCATAAACGACAAAGCAAGCGAAAACCTAGTCGTAAAAGCCGCCGAGATAGGCGCAACCCATATCCTTGTGAGCACCGCTAACTGGCGCGTCATTCCCCTTGAGAACCTCATAGCCCGAATAAAGGGTAGAAGCAAACTCATAGCCGAAGTCAATAACGCCGAAGAAGCCAAAGTCGCCCTCCAAACGCTAGAGCTTGGCACAGATGGCGTTCTACTAAAAACCGACAACCCCGACGAGGTCATAAAGACCGTCGAAGTCGTCAAACCCGACGCGCTTAAACTCGAAATGGCCACCGCCAAAATCGTCAGCACCAGACCCATCAGTACTGGTGCGCGCGTCTGCGTTGATACTTGTGACTTGATGCAGGCCGGCGAAGGTATGCTGGTCGGTAGCCAAAGTGCAGGTCTCTTCCTTGTCGAAGCGGAAGTTAGTGAGAACCCCTATGTTGCGTCTCGTCCCTTTAGGGTTAACGCGGGCTCCTGCTCCATGTACACACTAGGCAACCTCCAGACGACGCGTTACCTACAAGAGTTCAAGGCAGGCGACGAAGTCATCCTTGTCACCCGAGAAGGGAAAACGCGCAAGGCCAATGTCGGACGAATAAAAATCGAGATTCGACCGCTCATCCTAGTCGAAGCCGAGGTTAACGGCAAAACAATCAAGACCATTCTGCAGAACGCTGAAACAATCCGTGTTGTTACCCCCAATGGCTCTAAACCAGTTACCGAGTTAAAGCAGGGTGACGAAGTCGTCGTTCACCTCGCGGCGAGGGGCGGCAGGCACTTTGGCATTTCGGTGCCGGATGAAACGGTGATTGAGAAGTGAGCGCAAAGATTTGCGTCTCCATTCTCCCCAAAAACACAGTTGAAGCAACAGACCTCATTGGCAGGGCAGAAGCGGCTGGCGCTGACTTCGTTGAACTCCGCATGGATTGCCTCGAAGAACCCCGTGGCCTCTCTGACTTGCCGAAATGCACCAAACTCCCCCTTATAGCAACCAATAAACTGCAGAGCGAAGGAGGGTTTTTTGTCGGTTCCGAAGCAGAGCGTCAGCAAACTCTGCTAGACGCCGCTAGGGCAGGGTTTGCGTTTGTTGATGTTGACTTTTCAAGCGCCCTCCGTGCGCAAACCATTGCTAAGCTCAAGGAGTTAAACCAGAAAATCGTGGTTTCCTACCACAAATTCGACGGCGTCCTTGACGTATCCTCGCTTGGGCGTGTTCTTGATGAGGAAATCAGCATCGGAGCAGACATCTGTAAGATCGTCTTAACCGCTAAACAAATCGAAGATAACCTGCCAATTCTTAGCTTTGTTTCCTTTGCCTCGGCTAAAGCTAAGCTAGTTTGCTTCTGTATGGGCAAGCAGGGCAAGCTTTCGCGGTTTCTGTCCCCTGTCTTTGGCGCATTCTTTACCTTCGCCGCGTTAGAGACCGGTAGCCAGACGGCGGCGGGACAGATGAGTATAAAAGATATGAAGACTGCATACAAACTATTAGGGATAGGGCAGTAAATGGCGATTTCGGGCAAAACTCGTGTTTGTGCTGTTATAGGTGACCCCATAGAGCACTCGCTAAGCCCTATCATGCATAACGCCGCTTTTCAAGCGTTGGGTCTTGACTATGTGTATTTAGCGTTTCGGGTTAAATCATCCCGTGTAGCGGACGCAGTTAACGGCATGCGGGCGCTCAACATCCGTGGCTTAAACGTAACCATGCCCCACAAGAAAACCGTCATGAAGAGCCTGGATCGCATCGACCTATCGGCCCAGCTAATCGACTCCGTTAACACTATCCTAAACAGGGATAACTTGCTGTTTGGCTTTAACACTGACGGCGTCGGCGCAGTTAAAGCCCTCAAAGAAAACGGAGTTCCACTCAAAGGCCGCAAGGTGCTGTTGCTTGGCGCAGGCGGTGCAGCAAGAGCCATAGCTTACGCAATCGCAAAAGAAGCCGACGAACTCGCAGTTTTAAACCGCACTGTGAAAGATGCGCAGGCGCTGGCAAGGCTGGTAGAGAAAGCCGCAAACAAACGAATCGTCTCAGGTTCGCTCTCAATAGAAGACATAGACGTAAACCTGCAGGACTCAGATATCCTAATCAACGCCACCTCAGTCGGAATGAAACCCCGCTTTGACGAGACTCCTGTGCCTATCGAGTTACTGCGTAAAAACCTCTCAGTAATGGACATAATCTACAACCCGCTAGAAACCAAACTTGTAAAAGATGCGAAGGCAGTCGGAGCCAAAGTCGTTAGCGGCGTGGAGATGTTGATTTATCAGGGTGCAGCCTCCTTTGAGATCTGGACAGGAAAATCAGCACCCGTCGAAGTTATGAGGCAGGCAGCGCTAACTCACTTACAGAAGGCAAAACAATGACGGGAAAAGCAGCGGCAGTTGCACACGGCGCGGCAACAATAGTGAATGCAATCGCGCTTGGCAATGGGGCAGCATTCGGCGTAGATTTATGGACAAAAGCAGAAGTCACCCTTACAGGCGAAGCAGGCGTATTTGACGTAAAAATCACCTCTGATCCCAATGAGAGCCCGCTACTAGTTGAGCGCACAGTCTTTCGCGTACTAGAAAAGTTTGGCTTAGAAAAAGAGGTTGGCGCAAAAGTTACCACAACTTCGAACATTCCCGCCGCCCGAGGCCTAAAGAGCAGCAGTGTAGCCGCTAATGCAACCGCTCTTGCGACCGTAGCGTCGCTTGGCAAGCAACTTACGGATTTAGAAATCGTTAAACTCGGCGTACAGGCAGCTTTTGACGCCAAATGTACCATAACCGGCGCTTTTGATGATGCCTGTGCATCCTACTTTGGCGGCGCAGTTGTTACAGATAACTTGAATCTCCGAATCCTCAAGCAGTTCCCATTGCCGAAAGATTTGGTGGTGCTTTTCCATGTGCCGCCTCAGAAGGCCTACACCATAAACAGCGATGTAAAACGGCTCCAGACAATCAAGCCTCTGGTTGAGTCGGCGTTTGAGAAGGCCATAGAGGGCAAAATCTGGGAAGCCCTGACCCTAAACGGGTTGGTCTATTCTGCCGCATCAAACCAGAACCCAACAATCGCCATAGACGCCCTAGCCGCAGGCGCAGTTGCTGCAGGGCTTTGCGGTAAAGGACCCACCGTCACCGCCATAACCACCAAAGATAATGTTGATAAAGTCAAAGTTGCCCTGCAACAGTATGAAGGCGAAGTATTGATAACCCAATTCAACAGCGAAAAAGCCAAGGTGATCTAAACAATGGACATGGTGGTCAAAAAGGCCAGAGAACTCTCTGGTCTGGTTGTTGCTCCTGCTTCAAAGTCCTATACGCAGCGTATGGTTATAGCTGCCGGGTTATCTGAGGGCACCTCACACATCTACAATCCGCTTTACTCTGAAGATACCGAGGCGGCGTTACGGGCAGTCACCGCTTTAGGTGCAGAATTCCAAGCAGAAGACGCCTGCTGGATAATCAAAGGCACTAAGCCCAAAGCTGCCAAACAACCCATCGACTGCGGCGAATCTGGTGCAACCCTGCGCTTCATGATACCTGTCGCGGCACTTGCGGATGGGCCTTCAACGTTGCTGTTTAGGGGTTCTCTTGAGCGGCGCCCGGTAGAACCGTTGCTTGCAAGCCTCAAAGAACTCGGCGCCAACGGCCACGTTGGATGTGAAGGCGATTTAGACGCGGTCTACGTGGAGGGCGGCGGGATAGTTGGCGGTAAATGCAGCATCCGCGGCGACGTAAGCTCCCAATTCATCTCAGGCTTGATGTTTGCTTGCCCATTGGCAGAGGCAGACACCCAGATATTACTCACTTCCCCGCTTGAATCAGTGGACTATGTAAAGATGACACAGGCAGTTCTATCCAAACACGCAGTAGAAGTAGCCTTCGAAGATGATGCCATCTTTATTGCGGGTAACCAAACATACAAGGCGGCAGATGACAACGTACCTGGCGATTTTTCTTCGGCAGCGTTTCTTCTTGCAGCCGCAGCCATCACAAACTCAAAAGTCACCATAAACAACCTCGACTATCAAGCAGTGCAGGGCGACAGGGCCATCCTGATGATCCTAAAAGAGATGGGTGTTGAAAGTAAAGTGTGCCCCCACAGCATCGAAATCACAGGCACCGGCACACCACTAAAACCCATCAATGTTGATGTAAAAAATATCCCTGACTTGGTGCCCGTAATTGCGGTTCTCGCATGCTACGCTGAGGGCACCTCAAAAATCACAGGCGCAAGACGCCTACGCCTAAAAGAATCCGACCGTCTTCTCACAGTCTCTGAGGAACTCGGGAAGATGGGAGCGAAAATCACCATAACCGAAGACTCCATGACCATCCAAGGCGCACCCCTCCGGGGCGCAGACATCGACCCCCACAACGACCACCGAATCGCCATGGCAGCAGCCGTAGCCGCGCTAGGAGCAGAGGGCAAAACCACGATTCAACATGCAGAATGCGTCAGAAAGTCTTATCCGCAGTTCTACCTTCACATAAAACAATTAGGAGCTGACATTGTTGGCGGGAAACTCGATAGGTAAAGAATTCACAGTTACAACGTTCGGGGAGAGTCACGGATACGCGATTGGAGTCGTCGTTGATGGTTGCCCAGCGGGCTTGCCACTTTCGGAGGTTGATTTTCAGGAGGAACTTGACCGAAGAATCCCCCCCGACCCTCGAATCGTCTCGCCGCGAATCGAGAAAGACAAAGCCAAACTCTTAAGCGGCATCTTTAACGGCTTCACCACAGGCGCACCCATCGCAGTGATGGTTGAAAACAAGGAGACAAAATCAAGCGACTACGAAGCCATAAAAGACTTGCCCCGACCCGCCCACTCGGACTACCCTGCACGAATAAAATTCGGAGGCTTTAACGATTACCGGGGCGGCGGACGCTTCAGCGGCAGAGTCACCGTAGCCCTAATCATGGCAGGAGTCATCGCCAAAAAGGTACTCAACCGCTATAACATCGATGTAATAGCCTACACAAAATCCATCGGCCCCATCAAAAGCACCAAAAAACTCTCAGCCCAGGAAATCAAAAAAGTCCGCTACCAAGCAGCCACTCGCTGCCCCGATCTTGCCTGCGCAGAGAGGATGGAGCAAGCTATCATCTCAGCAAAAGAAGCAGGCGACAGCCTTGGTGGAGTCATCGAATGCCAAGCACTCAACATGCCCATAGGCGTGGGCCAACCTCTATTTGACACACTCGACGGAGACTTGGCCAAAGCGCTTTTTGCGGTTCCCGCCGTCAAAGGCGTAGAATTCGGCTTAGGTTTCCAAGCTGCAGAGCTTCGCGGCTCAGAAAACAACGATGCGTTCCTCATGAAGGGCGGCAAGGTTGTTACCGCGACGGAGAATGCGGGCGGCATCTTAGGCGGCCTCTCTTCAGGTATGCCAATCATAATCCGTGTCGCCATCAAACCCACCCCCTCCATCGCTAAGGAGCAGCAAACCGTTGACATGACCAAGATGGAGAATGCGTCGATATCTGTGAAGGGGCGTCATGACCCCTGTGTGGTGCCAAAGGCGGTGCCAGCGGTCGAAGCTGCAGTTGCAGTAACCCTCCTAGATCACCTCCTCCGAGCAGGAGAGATACCCCGAGTTCTCAAGGAGCACTAGATATGGATGAATTAGCTGAATTACGAGAAAAAATTGATGCAACCGATGACCAGATCCTGCGAAGCATAGCTCACCGTGTTAAGATTTGCCGAGCCATCGGTGAACTCAAAAAGCAGCAGGGCAAACCCGTACAGGACCTAAACCGAGAGGTCCAAGTCTTCAAACGCGCCAGGGAACGTGCGCTTCTCCTTAAACTTGATCCTGACAAGATTGAGCGTCTCTACCGCGAAATAGTTAATATGTGCAGTGCCGTTCAAGAGTAGGGACTCTTAACGGAGAGTGGAAACTATGCTCTATGAGATAAACGAGAAAGCACTCAGACTAGAAAGCGAAGGAAAAAAGATCATCCGACTAAACCTCGGCGACCCAGACATGGCTACCCCCCCTGAAATCGTCGAAGCAGCCTATGCTTCCATGAAGGCAGGCAAAACCAAGTATTCATCCAGCTACGGCGAAGCTAAGCTGCGTCAGAAAATCGCTGAGTCACACGGTGTCAAAGCAGAAAACGTCATAATCACTCCTGGCTCCAAGTGGGCGATTTTTGTCACCATGTTCTTGATGCTCAAGAACGGCGGCAACGTCATTATCCCCACCCCCTACTGGACAGCCTACGACTTGATCGCTAAGAGCCTCGGCGCCAAAACCAAACTGCTCCCCACGGAGATGGAGACAGGCTGGAAAATCGACCCCGCTAAACTCGAGGAACTCATTGATAGCGAAACAAAAATGATCATACTAAACAACCCCAACAACCCAACCAGCAAAGCCATGGACTCCAAAACCCTAGATGCAGTTGTCGAGGTAGCTAACAGAAAGGGCATAACTGTACTCTCCGACGAAGTCTACGGCGCGATCGCATTTAACAAAACCAAAAGCATCCTAGACTACGGCGCAGACAGCAAACACATCCTAAGCAACGGCTTTAGCAAAACCTTCACCATGACCGGCTGGCGAGTCGGATACATAGTCGCCAACAAAGCCTACATCGACCAAGTAGTCAAACTCAACCAAATCACCTTCAACAACGTACCCGTATTCATCCAAGACGCAGCCCTAAAAGGCCTAGAACTCCACGCCCAAATCGCATCCAACATAAAAGCCAAATACAAAGCACGCGCCGACCTCGCAACCAGCAAGCTAAGCGCCGCAGGATTCAAATTCACCACACCCGACGCACCTTTCTATGTCTTTCCCAAACGAGACGGCCTAGACGGCACCAAATTCACCCTCGACCTTCTGGACAAAGGTGTAGCGGTTGCTCCAGGCTCAAGCTTCGGCGACTACCCTGAGCACTTCCGTATCAGCCTAACCGCGCCAGACGACCAAATAGAGGTCGCTTTGGACAAAATCTGTGAGGCTGCTCAATGAGAACAGCGGTTCTTGGCGCGGGAAAGATGGGTGTCTGGTTTGCAAAATACTGCAAAGCCAAAGGTGACACCGTCGTTCTTGCAGCCAGGAACGCAGAGCAACTTGCAAAGTTAGGTAACGAGTTGGGCGTCGAAACAGCTGATTTCCCAACCGCAGTGAAGGGCGCTGATCGCGTCATTATCTGCGTATCCATCTCCTCTTTAGAGGAAGTCGTCAAAAAGATTGCGCCCGCAACCCACAAGTGTCAGCCAATCATGGATATCTGTTCAATTAAGCAGTTCCCCGTGGACGTCATGCATAGGTACCTCAAGGATGCTTTGGTTTTGGGGACTCATCCAGTTTTTGGGCCGGGCAGCAATGGCGTTGCACACAAAGCTTATGTGCTGACCCCAACTAACCCGCAGGAGGCTGCTTATGCTGAAGAGTTTAAGCGGTGGCTTGAACAAGAAGGCGCCCATGTCTTCATCATGACACCCGAAAAGCATGATGAGTTAATGGCCATTGTGCTTGGCTTTTCGCATTTTGTGGGATTAGCTGCCTGCGAGACCCTCATAGAGCAACCAGCATTCAAAGAATCTAAGACACTTGCGGGCACTACTTATCGCATGCTTGTTACGCTTGCAGAATCGGTCGCTCAGGAAACCCCCGACCTCTACGCTAACGTCCAGACTAAAGTGCCGGGTTTAGAAAAAATCGAAGACCTCTTTATTGCTAATGCCCAACAGTGGGTGGACCTTATGAAGAGCAAGGACACCGCCGGCATCATGGCACGTATGGATCGCCTTCGAGAGAAACTCGCCAAAATTGACGGGGACTACGGTAAGAGTTATGAGACAATGTATAGGATGTTACAATCAACCGAGGAGTAAACCGTGACCAAAACCCTACTCATCAACTGCTACCAAGATCAAAATCAAATCAACGAACTCCGCGACGCACTAAGCAAATTTACCGTCTGCAGAGTTATTCCATACACAAGCATTGACGCTAACTATCAGATGCCCCTAGACATCGCCGCCGTAGTCGTCAGCGGTTCTGAATCACGCATAACCAACCCCCAAGACAAAGCCAAATACGACGACGTCGCAAAGTTCATCCAAACCTGCAAAGTACCTCTTCTTGGCATCTGCTTTGGACACCAACTGCTCTGCTCAACATTTGGAGCTAAAACCGCCGCCCTAAAGCAGTCAGTCATCGACCGATTCGAACAAGTCAGAATAATCCAAACAGGCGACATACTTGCGAGGTTTAGAATGGGCCAAACCGTCCCACTAGCAGAATACCACAACGACTATGTTCAAAAGGAGGGGCTGGAAGCCGCAGGATTTAATCTGCTAGCCGATTCGGCTTCTTGCGAGGTAGAAGCGGTGAAACACAAGAGCAGGCTTTTCTTTGGCGTCCAATTCCACCCCGAACGCACCACGATAGGGAGCGAAATGCATCCTGAAGGTCACAAGATTCTGGATAACTTTTACTGCAACAACGTAAAACGTCTAGGCATCTAACCATCTTTTCTATAAGTTGAAGCTGCAAACCTCTATACACAACAACCAACAGCACCCCAAACAAACCCACCAGCAAAACAGACCCCAACACACAAGCAAACAAGAAGTACAACAAACCACAACCAGCCGCGCTTTTTAGGTTACGGTAGGTGAACCAGAACCCATAGAATATACCTCATCTTTAATGAAAGTGACCCAGACGACCCAGAATCCTGCTCTGGAAAACCATTTAAGCTAACATGCCCAAACACCGTTTAGAGTGAATATGATGGGCAACTGGACGTCCATGCTTAAAGCGGACGCAATAATGTGGCTTCTGGAAAAAGATAACCCGTCAGTGCGGTATTTTACTTTAAAAGAGCTGCTGGATAAAACAGAAGCCGACCCCGAAGTTGCAGAAGCAAAAAAAGCCATCATGAACCAAGGCGCCGTGCCACACAGCCTTGCCAAAATGCGGCAGGGCGGCTACTGGGAAACCCCCGCCTCATTTTACGCGTCCAAATACAAAGGCACAGTATGGCAACTGCTGACTTTAGCAGAGCTCGGCGCAGACCCCCAAGATGACAGGGTTAAGAGCGCCTGTGATTTCATCCTTGCAAACAGTCAGCACTCCGAGAGCGGCGGCTTCTCTATGGCTCACTCTAAGCGCATGGGTGGGGGAAGGGAAAGCGGTGTTATTCCGTGCTTAACTGGCAATATGGTTTACAGTCTTATCCGACTGGGCTACCTAGAAGACCCCAGGGTTCAGGCGGGGATAAACTGGATTGCCCGCTACCAGCGCTTCGACGACGGCGACGGAGCACCTAAAGGGCAGTTCTATGACCATTTTGAAGCGTGCTTTGGCAAACACACCTGCCATATGGGCGCTGCTAAAGCCCTGAAAGCGCTTGCAGAGATACCCATCGAGCAGCAGAACCCACAGGTGAAAGCCGCCATAGCTTCCGGGGTGGAGTATTTCCTGAAGCATCATATCTATAAGAAAAGCCATGACCTTGCTAAGGTGTCAAAGCCGGGATGGCTAAAATTCGGTTTCCCCCTAATGTACCAGACAGATGCTCTAGAAATTCTGGGCATCCTAGCAAAACTTGGCTGCAAAGACCCTCGAATGAAGCAAGCCATAGAACTAGTTGTTTCTAAACAGACCGATGAAGGCAAGTGGCTTCTTGAGAGCAGCTTCAACGGCAAGTACCAAGTAGACATTGAACGTAGAGGCGAACTTAGCAAATGGGTAACCCTAAACGCGTTGAAAACACTAAAACAACTATGCGGTTAAATTAGAACTGTTTTGGTGCCGGGGGCGGGATTCGAGCCCGCGACTTCTGGCAATAGGCGTTGGCCCTTGTTGTCTCCAGATTATGAGTCTGGCGCCCTAGCCAGGCTAGGCTACCCCGGCAAACACCGCCCAAAATGGAGGCGTCGGATTGTTTAGTCTAAATCCTACCATTTAAACTTTTAAGCCGTCTTTGCGAAAAGGTTCTCGACCGCTAATGGGTGCTATTTGCCGGTTTTGGATTATTGGGTGGGGTTTTTGCTTTGTATTATGTTTTTGTGGATAATGTATGCCGCTATGTAGGTGACGCTTAGTATTAGAAATGCGCTGTCTAGTACATTGGGGAAGGTTGGGAAGTAACCCAGTGATCGAAGTACGTGCGGAATTTTAGGGCGATGCTATCGTGCCGAATATGCATGCTGTTAGGATTAGGTGCTTAGGAGGGTTTTTGGGTATGTCTGTGTTTTTCAGGCACAAACCTTCCCTTGGCAGGCAAACGGTCACTATTCGGCGACAAGCCTATTTAACGATTACCCAAAAACTCACCTAAAAAAAATAAAGGGCTAGTGTGGCTTTTTGCCGTTATAATCCGTCTTGAGCACGTTCATGCCACTTATGACCGCTTCTATACTGGCCTTAACTATATCCTCTCTGACGCCCATCGCCGTCACAGTCCGCTCACCCCTCCGAAGATGCACAACCACTTCAACCATAGCGTCAGTTCCGCCCGTAATGGCTTTAACGTTATAGCGCTCAAGCGTTATCTGCTCATTCTCGCCGATAGCGGCTTTAACGGCATTGATCGCAGCATCAACTGGGCCCACGCCTATGGCGCTACCCCAGACGTCTTTGCCATTCAGTTTTAGCTTAGAGGACGCGGTAGCAGTGACTTTGTTGCCTCCAACGTAGGTGATCTCCTCGAGCTGTATTGGTTTCTCGCCGCTAAGACCCATGACGGTTTCCGCGATAGCCAGCACGTCTGCATCCATGACTGCTTTGCCTTTATCGCCGAGTTCTTTTATGCGTTTAAAGATTTCTTTGAATTGCTCCTCTGTTGGTGAGAGCCCCATGTTTGCGAGGTCGTTTCTGATGGCGTTGGTGCCGCTGTGTTTGCCAGGTGCGATGCGACGTTTGCATCCGACGAGTTCGGGGGCGATGGGTTCGTAGGTTAAGGGGTTAGCGAGCACGCCCTGGGTGTGGATGCCTGATTCGTGGGTGAAAGCGTTCTCTCCGACGACTGCTTTGTTGGGTTGAGTATGTATGCCTGTGAGTCGGCTGACTAGCTGGCTTGTGCTATAGAGCAGTTCCGTTTTTATGTTTAAGTCCAGCTTGTAGAGGCTTCGAAGGGAGATAGCGATTTCCTCAAGCGCTGCGTTACCTGCACGTTCACCTAGGCCGTTGACTGTGGCGTGGGCTACGGTTGCGCCTGCACCTAATGCGGCTATGGTGTTCGCGACGGCCATTCCGAAGTCGTTGTGGCAGTGCACGCCGACTGGAACCTTTATTTTTTCTGCAAGGTCGGTGAAGAATTGGAAGCTGCGGTCTGGTGAGAGTATGCCTACGGTGTCGCAGGCTGTTACTCTATCGACTTTGCAGTCGACTGCAGTTTGAAACACTTTAACTAGGTAGTTAAAGTCTGATCTGGTTGCGTCTTCTGCTAGCAGATCCACTATTAATCCGTGGGCTTTGGCGTAGGTGATGCAGTCTTCGGTTGTTTTTAGGACTTGGTCGCGGGTTTTTCGTAGTTTGCACTCGATGTGTAAATCGCTGGTGGGTATGATCATGCTCATGGTGGAGGCGCCACTTTTGAGAACCGCGTCTATGTCGCCGCGGGTGCCTCGGCCAGCGCTGGCTACTTCGGCCCGCAAGCCTGCGTGTGCAATCGCGCTTACGGCCTCCAGTTCGCCCTCAGAAACTGCAGCAAACCCAGCCTCGATAACGTCTACGCCAAGTTCGTCTAGCTTCTGAGCTATACGCAGTTTGTTTTCAACGTTTAAGGATACACCGGGTGTTTGTTCGCCATCACGTAGGGTGGTGTCTAAAAACTTTATGGATTTAGGGAAGTGGTTGAATAAAGCGATACCCCATTTAAGGTCACTTCTAAGTCTCAAGGATGAGCACAGATATAAGAATTATGGTGTTAGAGTGGTGTGATGCTTAGCGGTGAAAGTAGATTAGGGCAGTTTATGTTTGATGGTCGTGGACTCTCAAATTTGATTAGTTATTTGGTTGAAAAAGTAGTAAAATGAAACAAGTGCAGTTTGGTTATGTGAATTTTAACGTTAAATATTTATAGCGGTTGCAACAAAAATTATTTTGTAATGGTGGCCTAACTTTGAGGCAAAGAAGATAAATTCGGCATAGCTGGCTCTATTAAGAGTCACTTGAGCCTTCTATCTCGCCCCGCCAGGCTTGCCCCCCTGTTAGGCAACTATTAATTATGCTTCCTTCCGTGCAATACATATTTAAAAATTGTTGACAAGAACCTGATTAGCCGCCTTGAGATAATTTTTGCCCCCAAAACCGCAGATACATTGAAAAATGAGATAAAAAGCGCAAACCCGTTTGGAAAAAACAACCAGCCGACTATAATAAATCGGAGAGGCTACTTGGCGTATGCCTCCACAAGATCCCGCGCGGTAATAATTCCAATAATTTTCCCGTCCTTGACTACAGGGAGACGCCGAATATGCTTTAATGCCATTGTTGCAGCTGTTCTATGGATACTTGTACCGCTGGGTATGGTAACCAGGGGGCTTGAGCATTCAGATCCGACATCTGTGTATAATGCTCTGCCGCATGCCAAAAACGAAGTCAATAAATCCCGCTCAGTAAAGATGCCAAAGGGTTCGCCGTTACGGGTAATTAGGACGCTGCCGATGCGTTGTTGCCCCATCATTCTGGCGATTTCATCCACAGAGGTCTCCTCATCGGCATAGACGACTGCTTTAGTCATGAAGTCATCAACCCTAGCCGCTGTTTCCGGCCCATCGGGTAGGCTTTTGATTAAATCTGAAGCCGTAATAACCCCCACGAGCGTACCCGCATCGAATACACCCAATCGGCCCTTTTTGCTTATAAGTGCCTGCGCTACCTCCTTCACCGACGCCAAGACAGAGACACCTGATAGCGGATAGGACATTACGTCGTCGACTTTCTCGTCTTTTAAGAACAAGCCTAAAGCGAATACTTTACTGAAAAGGTCTCGCTCGGTAATTATCCCCACAGGCGTCTGATACTTGACTACAATGAGGCTTCCGATATGTTTCTCCCCCATTAATTTCGCGGCTTCCTCAAGCGGAGTCTCAGGGGTTGCCGTGACTACGTTGGAGCTCATGAGGTCCTTTGCCGTCTGGGCACTTGGGAGGTCACGCTTATACTCCTCATATGCAATGTCCACTATGCCTGAGGTTTCTTTCAGATTATTGTTTTGTGTCAACAAAAGCATCCCCACAGTATAATGGGGGTGTTGCAGCTAAATTAACTTTCCAATTTCGCCTGAATCAGCCTGCACGTTGCAAGTTCTGCCAACACAGCTAAATCTTCAGTGTGAAGGTAACTGCTTGCCGTTTCATCATACAATATGTTTGCGGAGGCTGGATACTCCTCACTCCCCCAAACCGTATAGGTCAAGGGAATACCTTTGAGTGCTTCGATCTGGACAGAGCAGTCGCCGAAATTTTGGGGTTTGCCGCCGATTTGTTGCGCTGCAACGGCGAGGTCTTGGGGGTTATTGCCGAAGACTTCTGCGATGGGTTGAATCGCTGTTCTGTTGAGTGCTTCTGCATAGGCACATCCGCCTGGAAGATCCTTGTATTTTATGAGGTTGCCTGATGCTGGTTTGGGGGTGCTCTTAGCATAGTGGGTTAGCAATGTGGTTAGGATCATTATGGTGTAGTCGTTTAGGGTTCGGCCTCTGGCAAGGGTGTCGTCTATGGCGCCGGTTTGGGTGTGAAGCGTGAATCCTAGGAAGCTGTAGTGATCTGTTCCGGTTAGGTCTTTTAGTTTTAGTAGGGTTTGCTGGTCGAGGTCTAGTTTAGTCATAACTTATCCATCTATATCGGGGTGAGCCTGCATTAATCCTTTCCACCGCTGCTTATGGTTGTAGGTTTTATTCAAAGACAAATGTACTGTTTGGCTCCTCACAAAACGCCTCCGCCAATGTAGAGGTAGCCCGAATCGTCAAGTAAGCTGTAGATTTTTGAGGCTGTGAGCTCCGACTGAAAATACTGCAGGTCCTTGCCGTACTCAAACAGCAAAACATACCGCATGTTATACGCTTGACACATATCCACAAGCTCTGCAACATTAAAGGGGGTGCGAAGCTGTCCATTGCCGCTGCCGGGTACTGCTGGCAGGTCGTTATAGTTCCGCATGGAGTCTCGGGTGTTTAGGTATAATGAGACCGTATACTTGTTAAAGTGATTGACCTCCGTGGCCACTATAAGGGGTCTGGTTAGATGCTAAACCGCTACCGGCATAGAAGTTTGCCTGCTCCACTGGAACAACGATGCTGTCCTGCTCAATCCAAACATACGCATCCAGACAGCTAAAAGCAACCTCACCCACCACAAACAGCACCAGCAAGCCTGCCCCCGCCTCTGCACTCCATTGCCCAAAGTGGATTTAGCCGCTAGACCTAATCTATGCAGCTTCCCCCACACTGCTGCGATAAACGTTAACCTTCATCCTGCCGTCTACAGAGAAGAACCCAAAATAATTAACAGTTGAGCCCAATGTTGGTAACTGACTATTTGTTGTACACTATTAACAGTCACAACTCCATTTATACTCGGTGAAAAATAGTGTTTTCTGCGAGAAATAGCCATCCAAGAGGTACACCCACGCTTGGCGGGTTAGCAGGTTAAAACGGACGCATCATCGCTTTTGCCCATAAGAAGGAGATGGGTACTATTTTTGATGTGCGCCGCGCTTTTAACAGTGGCGATCCGCTAGGCCTACTTTTACTTACAATCACCCCCCTCAGGATACGCAAGGTCGCTTGGGTCATAGCCTTATAAGCAATTAGAGACTATGCGTTGCGTCGTGAACAACTTGAATTACCAAGCACTCATGCATCCAAAAGTTAGCAAAGCAGAAATCAGCCTCTTCCAAGCCCTCAGCATGGCAAACTTAACCAGCGGCATGGTCACACAAAAACCCATCATCCTACGATCAACCATCCCCGACTTTTGCTGGCCAGAGAAACGCAAAATCGTCTACCTCGACGGCAACCCAGTCCACAACAAAGACAAAGCAATCCAAAAAGACCGCGAAATCGACGAACTCCTTGAACTACAAGGCTGGGACGTACTCAGAATAAAATATGACCCCCCTCTAACCCAAACAAGCCTCCAGAGCATTATGAGCAAAATTAAACAATTCCTAAACGTCATAGACGAAGAAGACATCGAAACCCAATAGGCAAATGACGTTCCGTAATCTTTTTGTTACTCCAGAAGACTCTAGACACGCAGCGTTGAGGTTTTTCTATGAGTCAACAAGCAGACATAGTGGACGTAGTAATTATCGGCGCTGGACCAGCAGGCTTAACTGCAGCCATCTACGCTGGATGGCTTGGACTAAAAACTATCGTGCTCGAATCAGGCGTCGCAGGCGGTAGGGCGTATCTGGCGCCGAATTTAGAGAATTATCCGGGCTTCCCAGAGGGCATCAAAGGCAGCGAACTCATCGAAAGAATGAAGCAGCAGGCCGAACGCTTCAAAGCCCAAATACACCAAGACGAAGAAGTCATAAACATAGAAGCAAACGACGCCCAGAAACGGGTTTCTTCACGCAAGCAAACCTACCTCGCAAAAGCGCTTATCATCGCAACCGGCACCCAACATCGTAAACTCCGTGTCGCAGGCGAGACAGAATACCTCGGCAGAGGAGTAAGCTACTGCGCCACCTGCGATGGACCCTTCTTCCGGAACAAAGCCATAGCGGTTGTGGGAAGCGGTGAGGAAGCGGCGTTTGACGCATTAACGTTGAGCGATTTAGCATCAAAAGTTACGGTCATAAGCAAAGATGGCTTAGAAGTAGAGGGCACCATAATTGAGCGGCTTAAAGCCAAACCTAACGTCGAATTTGTCTCTGGCACCGTCACCGAAATAGTAGGCGACCAAGTGGTAAACGCCATAAAAATCCAAAACCAGCAGCAGACACAGCAGCTAGAAGTTAGAGGCGTCTTTATAGCGCTTGGCGGCGTTCCCTTAACGGCCATTGTACAGAAAGCAGGCATAGCAACCGACCACCGAGGCTGCCTAACCGTGGATCGCCATCAGCAAACAAATATCAGCGGAGTTTATGCTGCAGGAGACTGCACGTGCGGTGGAATGCAGGTTTCAACCGCGGCCGGCGAGGGCGCATTAGCAGCTATGAGGGCATCAGCCTATATACGACGAGGAACAGCCTAAAACTGCCAAATATCTGCATAGCGTTGGTGTGTTTGCTACAATAAAATTTAGATGTGATCAGCGCTATTCATGCTTAGGTGTTTCAAATAGAGGATATTGCGCTTACCTTCAAGCTAGGAAATGGTATTGTTAAAAGCGACCGTGAATGGCTTAAGAAAAAGAAGGAACTCCTAGAAAAGGACTGGAACAAAAACAGTTCCAAGGTACTACGTAAAATCGAGGATTCCTGCGGCTGCGTTTTCCCGGAAATCGCAAGGCAGGAAGGAATCAAAGTGATGCTGAATCGGAGGTTGGCTGATAACCAACTTGATGGTATACTGAGCGAAGAGAATCCTCTGGAAATCAACCTGTTCATCGCCAGAACAGACAGCATAAACACGCTAAAAATGCTGTTAGTGCGAATGCTTGTTTACTCGTTTATTCATCAGCAGTACGAGTTTCACTTTAGGATGAGAGAGCAAACGCTCTTTGAAGACATATTGGCAGATCAGTTGCTTGCGGCTAAAGTCAGTTTCATAGTGACTGGGAAAAAACTCGGCCGAGCCAACTGCATTAGGGCAGTACAGCAAGCCATAGAGCAAACGGTTTATCAGCTTTCAAAAAAGAAAGCCCAAAACACTCTTTCTCAATTAGCCTACGACTTCTTCCAAGAATACCCAGCCAAGAGTAAACAGAAAATAGACATCCTAACAAGCAGAGAGGAACTAATCGACAAACTCCTTGAGCTTCTGCCCAGAGCAGCAAACCCAGAATAAAAATCAATGCAATTCCTGGAAAAGCCGATAATGATGTAAAAGCATGGAAAAAAAGCTCAAGAAAAGGCTCAATAATGGCTTAAACTGCGTTAATTGTTTGTTCATGGGATACAACAGGGGAACCAAAGAGTTATTGAGGTAAAATTGGATTTACCTGATTTTTGCCTAAATGCGGTTCTTTGGGTTCGAAAGTTCCTTTTTCGTTGAAGGGGTTGTATCCACGCTTAAAACAACCTCAAACATGACAGTACCTACCTACGTCAAGTGTACCTCCCCCCTTATTAAAGAGTCAAATAGGCAGCGTTCTGTTGCTTTCAGCAGGCTCCCTCCTCTTATATAAAGGCGAAGAGGTTTAGCCCTCTCACTATAACATGGCGTAGAATTGTCTTGGGACACATAGGATTCAAAAGCTAAAAGAGCTGAAGATTGCCCGAGTCAATTATTGGGTTTGCTGAGGCTTCTGAATCACCAATCTTTAGGAGAAAGACAAAATGAGAACACAAACCACGATGACTTGCAACCACCGTAAATCTGCCCAGAAACCCACTCAGCCCCAATTGAACTCAAGCTTAAACTAAAAAAAGGGAGGGAAAGTTTTTCATTGAACTTTCACCTTATGGTCTTTTCTTTACAACTAGTACAATGATTACGCCGACTGCAATGATAGCGACGAGTAAGCCTGCGATTGCTGGTACGAAGTATGTGTCAGCGATAGATTCTGGTTCTGGTGTTGGTGCCTCTGTTACTACTGGTTCCATAACGTTGAATGCTGTGGTAGCTGATGCGCCCCAGTAGCCTTCTGAGCCTGCGAAGGTTGCGATGACATCGAATTTGCCTGGGATATCTGGTTGCCATACGAAGTTGTATGCGCCTGTATAGTCAGTTTCTGCTGTACCAATTGTACGGTAGTTGTTGTTGGAGTCTACTACGGTGAGTATAACTTCAACGCCGGTAAAGTTGTTTGGCCGTGGTTTGTCTTGATAGAGGTAACCCATCCATTCTGCCATGCTTGCATCTGAGGATACTGGAACGCCGTTTGCGAAGCGTGAAGCTAGTTGGTGTTGGCGTGTGCCTGGCGAGACATCATACACGTTTCCGCGTATGACTACGGGTTGACCTGAGGCTGCGGATAGGTCTGGCGCTGTTACTGTCAGTGAAGTTGGTCCTTTGCCTACTGCGTATATTTGGTTGTCGTAGCCGTTGAAGAATGTACAGTAGCCATCAGCCATAGCGAATGAAAGGGTCATGAAGCTGCCTGTGTAGTCTGAGATGGTCCAGATTTCTAGGCCTGTTGTAGCGTTGATACCGCGCATAAAGTTGCCTTTCGGAATCGGAGTGATAATTGTGTGTTGAGTTGCACCAATGTATACTATGTCGTCGCCTACACCCATTATGAAGCCTGGGTAGTAGCCGGGCATCTGTAAGCCGCTTTGTGTGCTGTTGCGTTCGCCGCCGTTTCCATAGGTCCAGACTAATGAACCGTCTGCTAGGTCAAAGCAGTAGAGTAGACCAGCGTAGTTGAGGCTGTATAGTTTTCCGTATGCCATTTGAGCCGCTGCGAATGGGAATGATGGGTTGCCGAAGTAGTCCATATCTGATAAAGGCTCGGTTGTCCAGAGTTTTTTGCCTGTTTCCATGCTATAACCTGTGAATTGCGTTGTTTCTTTGCATAATTCAACGAAAACCTTAGCTGTCGGTTCTGATCCTGCATACCCAATGGTTTTGTCTTGCAGTGATGTGTAGGTTGGGCTTGTCCATAGTATCTGGCCGAATGTGTGGTGGCTCCAGTTTAGGTCAATTGCGAAGTATGTCCAGTTTGCGCTCGTTAGTGAGATGGTGCCTGAAACGTTCTGGGTTACTCCTGAGAGATTGGGGTATGAGCCGTTTCTGCATATCATGATGTTATCGTAGTATGCTGCAACCACCGAATACTGTAGGTTCCTATATTGTGGTGTGTTCTTCCAAGGTATGGAGAAGTTCTGTGTAGTTTCGTCTAGCCAGTTATAGCGTCGTCCTTGGCCTGCTTGTACTGATGTTACGCCGTTTACGGTTTGTGTCTGGATTGCTGGTGTGCTTCCGGTTTCCCCTGGGTGATAGCCAATTCCGCCCCACATTAAGGTGGAATTCCAAATAGAGATGTACCAGTCTGGGTTGCTGGATGTGCCGTTGTTGAACAAGTTGTATCTTATGTGTTCACCGTTTGGCCCCATTACAAGGGTACCGCCTGGGACGCCAGTAACATTGAACATTGGTTTTCCTGTGTATGCGTCGAAGACTCTTCCCCAGTTGCTTGTAGCAAGAATAGGTTGGAATACTCCGTGCTGGTTGGGGTTCTGTACGTCGGGTACGTAAGCAAATGAGAGTGCCGGCATTGTGGGATCGCGCCAGATTTCTTCGCCTGTATACAGGTCGACACATACTGTGTCGCCGCCGCCTGCGCTTGCCATGTTGAGTGGTTCTTTGTAGATTAGCATGCCAGCTACGATGATGGGGTTCTGGAATCTGTTGATGTATGCTGAGCCTTCAAAGAATGACTGCCCGTCAATTTCGTACATTTCGCCGCCTACAATACCACCGGATTGCATAGGTTTAGTCCACATTACGTGACCGGTCTTGGAACCGATGGCGTCGCCTGGATATCTCTGGATACCAGACTGCATGCCTGTTCCCGAGATTACACCGTAGCCTGTTTCTGAAAGTACAGGTGAACCGGTGCCTAGCCAGTTTGACGAAATACTGTACCATCCTGGGTTTTCACCGTAGATTGGGCGAGTCCAGTATTCATTTGGTAATGGATAGCTATCTGGGAAGTTTGGCAGTGGGTCTTCTTGTGCATAGAAGGTGCATGTTGCTGTGCTCGGTAGCCATATGTCGCCGATGCTTTGAGATGTCGGAGAGGTAACTTCGTTTACTGTTAGAACCATGCCGCCGAAGGTGAAGGTAACGTTGTATTGGCCTACGATTGTTGGCGTATATCTGAACATCTGCACGCCGGTTGTGTCTTCAACGGTATCCCAGTGATATTCTGTCACTTTGCCCTCAGGGTCGGTAATCCATACTGTGTAGTTATGGAATCGGATTCCGTTGGTCATAAGTGAGCCAGAAAGAGGTCCGTTTCCTAGGAATGCATAGCCCATAATAGATTGTCCTACGCCAATTACCTCAGGTTGCATACTGACTTTGGCATAAGAAGTGATCTGGTATGGTGGATTGTGTGCTGCAGTGTCTGGCACTAGAATCAGTGATGCTGCAACGGAAAAAGTAAGCAATGCTGCAATAAATATTGCTATAGCTCTATTTTTTTGAATATTCATTTCTTTTTCTCCTTTTTATGAACTAACGGGATTAGTCAAAGATGGCTTAAAACCTTGTAACAAGTGCCTCTTCTGACAAGTCGCATGGAATTCACAGGTTGATAATGAATCTTTAAAGACTGAATAGAAAAATATTTAACAAAAATTAAAAACTAATTGCGGAGAGGGGCAAGTAAGTGCTAAAAAACGACAAAGTTCTTGACTTACTCATGAGACTCGATCTTACAGAATTGCAGGCCAAAACCTATCTAACACTCACGACCGTGGAAAAAGCCGAAGTAGGATTAGTTTCAAAGCTTTCAAACATCGCCAGACAAGATATCTATAGAATAATGCCGACACTTGAAAAACTCGGGCTTGTAGAAGAAATTATAGCGACGCCCAAACTATACAAAGCCATCCCCCTAAACGAAGGCACTGCAAGGCTTTTTCAGAAAAGAACAGAGGAACATACCAAGCTGGAGAGCAGTATCAAACTATTAAATAAATATTCAGAGAAAAACACCGGTTTAGCTATCAAAAGCTGTAAGTCAGAATTCGTCATAACATCTGAATGAAAACTCTTAGTTATGAAACTTAAAAAGTCCTATTCTGAAGCTTTGAAATGTGAAATAATGCTTCCAGATAAGGCTATTCATTATATGCTCCATCATTTTCACGATTCTCTGCTTCTGGCCTTGTCAAAGGGTGCAAAGATTCGAGTCATATCTAGGAAAGGTGATTTACCTAAAGTCTCAGCGCGAGAGCTTGCAAAGTTAATGGCTAATCCTAATTTTAAAATGAAATTTGTTGATACCGAATTCGATTTTGGGTTAACACTTTGTGACGATAAAGAATTAGACATCACCATATCTAACAAAGACACACCTAGCTTGCACACGAACAATCCACAGATCATTAGGTTGAGTCAGATGATATTTGAAAAGGAATGGAACTCCAACTCTGATGACCAGTGAACGGAGTTTGCTGGGGCAGCATCATTTTTCAGCAATTTAAATACTGGGCAAACGAAGGTTTAGCTGTTGGCACCATTCGATAACGTTCTCCTGATTAACTCGCCGCAGAAACAGTCCATGGAGAGGTAGCTTAATCCACCAAAAGGATTGACTACCGCAGTTTCTAATATCATAGATATGTTATGCCTGATGGGGCAGTATAGAGAAAGCCACTTTACTTTTGGTGAGGGATATTGCTTGCGATAATCCCTACTATCAAGCCCACTGCAGCACCCGCTAGGATATACCATAAACTGTTGCTTAGAGCAAACAGCACAGTGCCTACAGCAGCGCCAAAAACAAGACCTAAACCACTGCCAATAGCGATTTTATTAGCCATACAAGCATCGACTACAAACAAGGGACTTAAGCGTTACCAATTTTACACCCAATGAGTAAATAGCTAACTAACCTAGCGTTTACAAGAATACTAAAAGGCAAACCAATTCCCCAGACTAAACACACAGCAAAGACCCCCCCCCAGCAAAAATATGAGCCCACAGCCAACAAGAAAAAGCAGTTATGCAATTACAAAAGTTTTTGGCGCCGAGAGGGGGATTTGAACCCCCGTGGCCCCGAGAGGCCACAAGCTGTCAGGTACCACCTGAAGAGGTGAATCTCCAGGCTTGCTCCCTGCCGGGCTAGGAGACCTCGGCACATAATGACCAGCCGCTTATGGCTGGTTTGCACCTTTTCTCTGACTTGCGCGGAATTTAAAGGTTATTTGACCACCTCTAATTTTTCCGCTTAAGCGACTATACATCGACGGTAAGATAAGCGACCAAACAGTGCAAAGAATCCGCTAAGACAGCCACAATCTATTGCAAGCAAGAGTTGAACCCTAAATTGACTCTATATATAAGGGAGGGGGTCCCTGTGAGAGCAACAGACACCAGCACTATAGGTTACATGACGCCTGCCCAAAACGGCACCTTTTTGCGCATCATGTTAACGTATTCCTTGAGCAACTCTTGCTCTTGAGCATTCAAATCATCAAGATGAGTCGTCAAAAGCAATTTAGCATCATTCTCCGGAACCTTCACATACAGCACGTCGCCTTCAAAGATGTGGCGGCCTGCAATCGGTTTCTCCATAGAAATCGCCACCTGCATACCCTGCTTGGCTTCAGGAATCGCTTTACCTTCCTCTTGAATCTGCTGGATTTCACCTAAATCCTCCCCATCTTCTGCGCGGATAAGGGAGACCTTCTGTCTAACTCTGCCAGCTTGAACTTCCACACCCGCAACCAGAGGTTTAGCACGGCGGAAAATACATCTGGGCAGCACCATGACTTTGCCGGGTTTTATGAGTGCATCGAATTCTTCTTGGTCCTTGCGTTCCTTCTTTTCCTTTACCCATTGAAGATAGTTGTCAATCAAGTTGTAGATGATGGGGTCTCGGAAGACTTTTATGCCGTTTGCCTCAGCCTCCACTTCAGCGTCAGGCAACATCTTTACGCCAAACGCGAGGATAGCGCCAGCAAGCGGGTCACGTTGCTTTACAACCGAGGCTTCTATTACGTCACGTTTGCTGATATCACCGATGTCTGCGCTTCGAACCTGCACGCCGTTGGCTTTTAGGATTTCAGCCATAGCCTCAAGTGACCCAAGGGTATCTGCTTTGGCTATGACGCCATCTATTTCTTTGGTGATTCTGACTCTGCCAACTTCCTCAGTGATTAATTGACAATACTTTTCCACCGATTCATCATGTGGAACCGCAAACAAAGGCGCACCCGCTAACGCCTCCTCTAAGCCAGGCGCAACAATTTTGACTCCCGCACTGGCATAAACGCATTCAACCCCCGTGAATTTGTCTCGTGGATCACGCATCTCATCGAGGGGTTTAGGCACCAAAATCGTGCGAACCCGCGCAGATATGGGACCATGTTTACCGCCAACTACCACTAAGTCATCTTTGCGCAGTGTACCGTCATAGACAATCGTGTTCAGCGTCATGCCTAAGCCGGGTTCCTCTTTGACCTCAAGTATAGAGCCCTTTGCTGGACCCTCGGCGGTTTGCAGACGTTTTTTAAGGAACTGCTGAGTTAACCCAACAAGCACCATAACCAACTCCGCAAGGCCCTCACCAGTCTTGGCGCTTGTTGGAACAAGCGCAACGTTCTGGGTGAAATCTTTGATGTGGTCAAAGCGGTCGGTTTTAAATTGCAAACGACTAAACTCGCCCATCACGCGATAGAGGCTGTTATTTAGTTCCTCTTGAACAAAACTTGACTGCGCGGCAAAGCTTTTCAGAAAAGGCGCATGATCGTTGGCTTTCCAGCCGGGAATACGGTCAATTTGGTTAACAGCTACAATAAAGGGAGTTCTTTTTGCTTTTAAAATCTCGATACACTCATGCGTTTGAGCCTCAAAGCCACGCACAGCATTAACAACAAGTATAGCGATGTCAGCTACTGATCCGCCCCTACGCCTCAGATTAGTGAAAGCTTCGTGACCAGGGGTATCGACGATAAGAAGACCGGGTATTTCGATGCCGGTTTTGAAGTTGCCCATATAGGGTCCGATAAGTTGCTTTAGGGTTTCAACCGGGAAGAAGCTAGCGCCGATGTGCTGGGTCATGCCGCCGGCTTCGCGGTGCTGAACATTAGTTTTACGAAGTTCATCAAGCAGTGAGGTTTTACCTGAATCTACGTGTCCTAAAACACAGACTATGGGTTGACGTATGGGCAACTTGGGTTTCTCCTATAACGGTAAGTTGAATTCTATTGTGTCGCTTACATAAATATGTACATTTTATTTTGTGTTTGGGTGCTAATGAGGGTTTTGCCAACCCATCAGCCAATATTCACCGTGCAGAACTGTGACCAAAAAAGAACAACAAAATCAAGGGAGAGGGATATCGGTTACTCTTTAGGTTTAACCAAGAGTAAAAAGACACCAATAATAACCAACACTACGCTGACTACACTAAAGAATGCTATGAAGGTGCCCAAAGCTGCCGTAGTGACGGTCAAGTAAAGCAAAACTACGCCCAGTACAATTAGGACAATGCCGAATATTCGCTCTATAAATGAAGCCCAGTATGAAACGTGCTCATCATTCATTCAAGTTTCCCCTGTATGCCTGTTTCTTTAGTGTTTCTCTGATATAAACGGAAAGGGTTATTTTAAATTATGCATAAAATCAGATTCAAGCGGCAGCCAACCGTTTATTTTGGTTAATAAAGCAAGGGCCCCATGAGGGTTTATAGCGCTACTGTTGTTTTAGGCGTTGTTATCGCATTTTGATTATAGTTTCTGTATCATATTCATGCCACTACTGCTAACATAGCATCGCATTACTTGCTACACCAATGAACTACAATAAATCCTCAATTCAAAAATTTGGGGAGGAAAGACTCCTTTATTTTCTTTTAATGGAAAATAGTGGAGGGTTAGATTGGCATTTTTGTGCCGCATTTGGGGCAGTATTGGGCTTCAGCGCCGACTGCGTTGCCGCATTGTGGACAGTACTTTGAGGAAGCATACTGTACAGGCTGAGCGGAGGTTGGCTGAGTGTATGGTTGGTAGTATGGTTGTTGTGCTGTAAGTGTAGGACGGTAGGTTAATGCAAGTATGCCGCCTATTAGGCATAGTATGTTGAGGCCGCCCAGTATTGATAGCACTATGATGTAGGTCCCGTATTTTGAGTACTCATTTGGCTGGTTCATGAGACGCTGTGCAAAAATAATCATCAACACATTTGCAATTATAATCCAGACGCCAACAATAATGAATAGAGTGAATATACCAACTATTGCCCCTAAGATGCCGCCGATTAGGGTTAAATAATAAGCTGCAGTTGGAGGGTTACTTATTTGCTGGTTTGCCATGCTACTCCTCTCTCGATTTACCTTATACTCGAGGGATTTGCTTAAAAAGTGTTATTGAACAACTTCAGTAACCCTTGCGTAATTCTTGTGCTGCGATTTGTTTATGTGCCTCGCTTGGTGTATCTGCTTATAGCCTGTTAGGAAGCACGGTTATGGCAAATAAAGATGAAAAAATCACCATGATGCATGGCGCAGGCGGAACAGTCATGCATGACCTCGTCAAGAACTACATCGTGAAAGCCTTCGGCGGCACCGCAAACACGGAGGTTCCGCTGGAAGCTATGGATGACGCAGCAGTCGTCGGCGACATCGTCTTTAAGAGTGACTCTCACGCGGTAAAGCCTATTTTTTTCCCAGGAGGCGACATTGGCCGAATCGCCATTTCAGGCACCGTGAACGACATAAGCTGTTTAGGTGCACAGCCCTATGCCTTGGCATGTGGACTTGTCTTAGAGGAAGGCTTACGGCTTGCGGATTTTCAGCGGGTTTTAGATAGTATGCGTGTGGCTTGTCTTGAGGCAGGCGTCAGCATCGTCACCGGCGATACAAAAGTAGTGGAAAAAGGCGCCCTAGGCGGCCTTGTGATGAACCTCTCAGGCATCGGTAAACGAACTGCAGCCTTGGACTATAACCTTGAGGTAGTCCGCAGAACCCGTGAACTCAAGGCCCGCTGGATTTTAGACTCAAACCTCACTGCAGGCGACAAAATCATCCTAACTGGCGCTATTGGTGATCATGGAATCGCGGTGCTTTCGGCTCAGCAGGGCTTAAAGTTTGGCAGCGAGATACGTTCTGACGTGCAACCCCTCAATGGTGTGGTTCAGAAAATGTTGGGACAAGTCGGCGGCATAGTAGCCATGAAGGACCCCACGCGGGGCGGGTTAGCAGATGCTCTTAACGAATGGACAGAGAAATCAAAGATAGGTATCCTAACCTATGAAGAAAAAATCCCAGTCCATCGCGATGTGGCGGCGGCTTGTGAGATGCTAGGGTTAGATCCACTTGAGATTGGCAATGAAGGTAAACTCATCATAGGCGTAGTTCCCAACAAAGCAGATGAGTTGCTAGAGTTTCTGCATCAGACGCCACAGGGGAGAGAGGCACAGATTATCGGAGAAGCCTCTGCAGAGTTTAGGGGCGTGGCGATGCAGACGCTGGTGGGTGGGAAACGCATTATTGCGCGGCCCGTGGGTGATCCTGTGCCCAGAATCTGCTAACGTGCTGTTGGATAGTAACATGTGGTGCCAACATATCATTATATCCGATTAGGACTCTTGGTATAATTGTGTCAGGTTGAGGAACACGCCTCAAGTAGTATCCAGACTGAGTAGGCAACTATCTGAAACGTTTCGGCGAAGTACGGTGTGTGCTGAATCAGTAGGGATATGTGCTGGGGTTTAGGCTCAACCTGACCAACTCCTTGTTTTGGATGGATTTTACAGCGATGGAAAACCCGAAGATAGTTGGCACAAACTGCTTCAACTGCATGTACGTTTCCAAGAGCCCTGAACCGGTAGATCAAGCTATCTTAAACAGTCAGGGCGGCTTAAACCCGCAGTCTCCTGAAGAGATGCAGAGGGCTCAAAAAGCAGATCTTATTACCTTGCCTGGGGGATCACAGAGCGAGGTCATTAGTAAAAAGTTCTGTAATCACCCATCAATCCAGATGTATGTCACCATTCGGATGTGCTGCGCGTATTGGGATAGTTCGGGCGTGATTCGGCCGTGGAAAGCTGAGGTTTTGCAATCAATTTCTCGATGATTGTTGTAGTGACGATGTAGCCACATTGTTATTTATGCCGCGTCTGGGCATATTGTTGCAAGAAGTGGAAAGCCGGCTTAAACGTGGTTTTCTCTCCCTCTCTCTACCTGAACTTCCTTACCCGCGTTTAAGGGGCTCCCCCTCTCTTCGAATAATGTTTAGTTTGATTCACTTATGGCTATACAAGTTAGCGTTAGCAAGCAGCATACCCCTCGTACGACATTAAGAATATAAAAAATGGTGCAATATAGTGTTGATAATATTCCGAGAGGGGGTATATGGTATAGCACAACTTGAAGAATTCGAGCGTAAGGAACGTAATTACCGTATAGACATAGGCGCTTACGGCAGCATATGTATTGAGGCGCCCACTAAGGAAGAATGTTTGGAGCTATTCCGAGAAGTCACCAGCACTAAACAAAGGCTCCGAATAGACGAAGCAATCCGATAAACAGCCACTTTTTTGGCATAACTTTCCTTTATGTCGATTATATTTTTTGACCTATTCTTTTTATGAATCACTGCTTTTTCCAATGTTATTTATCGTCGGCGTTTGCCATCGATTGCTGACACCTTGTTCTGTAAGCAGTTCGCATATTCGAGACGTCTATGCTGCAGTTTATTGCTCTCACAGAGGATCCCTCTTATATATGGAACCAACCACAGGTTCAACCACACTTGAAAGGCGCCTTTGTGACGTCACTGCTTTGTTGGCTGATCTGTTAGGTTGATTTTAACTGTGTTTTTGCGTTTTTTGGGTGCTCGTAGGTGCAACAACAACGCTTTATTAGAATTTGACCGTGCTTTTCTGTGGTGAATTCTATGAATCATTACAAGAAGTATCTGGCAGTTGCAGGTTTTGGGCTGTTTATGATGGTGACTGGTTTAGCTCTAGCGGCCAAGGCGCACAAAAAAGAGAAACGCTGCTGGTGCCACTAACCGGCAGCGGCAGGTTTAGGGGTTGTTTGCAGCAACATTCTTAGCCCAGACGCGGCATGTCCCCTCGTTGCCAACCATGCAGGCGCCGACAGGAGTAGCAGGTGTGCAGGCCCTAAGGAACAGGGGGCATTGGTCGGGTTTAATTTTGCCCACGATGATATTGTGACATTGGCAACCCACCTGAATATCTTTACCCGAGACCTGCACGATACCATATTTTTTGCGGGCATCATACTGTGAGAGCGAATCCCGAAGCGCATAAGCAGAATTCTCCAGCGATCCGATGCCACGCCAGTTTCCCTCGGTAACTTTGAAAGCTTTCCGCATGACTTCCAGCGCCTTCTTGTTGCCATCTGGCTTAACGACACGGGAGTACTCGTTTTCCAATTCCACCTCGCCTGTGCTATACTGCCTAAGAATCATGTAAACCGCCATCAGGACATCGTTTGGTTCAAACCCAGCGATGACTGTGGGCATACGGTAAACCTTTGTGAATAATTCGTAGGGTTTAAGTCCGATTATGGCGCTTACGTGGCCGGGAGCGATGAACCCGTCAATCTGGAGGTCTTCTACGCCAAGCAGCAGCTCCATGGCTGGTGGGATAAGCCGATGAGAAACCAGGAAACTAAAGTTCTCAGGCAAATCACCCAACGCCTCCAATGCAGTGATGGGCGCGGTTGTTTCAAACCCTACCGCATGAAAAACAAACTCTTTATCGCGCTCTTGCTTTGCCATTTGTATAGCGTCTGAAACGGAGTAGACTATGCGTACATCTGCGCCCTCAGCTCTAGCCTGCAATAGTGAAGATTCGCTGCCAGGCACCCGCAGCAAATCGCCAAAGCACGTCAATACTTTGCCCTGCTTAGCCAACTGGACCGCTTCATCAACTTCAGCTGCTGGAACAATACAGACAGGGCACCCTGGTCCTGCAATGACCTCAACGTTCTCGGGCAACAGGCTGCGTAGGCCAAAATGGGTAATGGTCCACTCGTGTGTGCCGCAGACATGGCAAATTTTTACCTGTTCCTTCTTTGGTGCGATGTTGCGGATTTTCTGGGCTATGGTTTGTGCAACTTGGGGGCTTCTAAAGTGCATCGCATCCGACACGGACGGCACCTCATTCTTGGCCTGCTTGGGCAAGCACGTCATTCCAGAGGCTCAAGGTTTCAAGTGCCTCTTTTTCTTCAAGCACCTGAATCGCATAGCCCGCATGAACCAAAACGTAGTCACCTAGTTTAGCCTCAACAAGGGAAACATTAACGTCCCGCAGTACACCCTGCCCGAAGTCAACTTGGGCTTTCTCGCCTTGTAAGGACATGATTTTTGCAGGAATTGCTAAGCACATAAACATCAGATACCAATGAATGGCGTTTTTGAGCGATAAAAGTAGTTTGGTCTAAAATCCTGAGTTTGATGCTACAATTGCCTGACCAAACGAAACGCCCCCATCACCTGCCGGAACAGCTTCATGCACATAGAACCTAAGCCCCGCAGCCCCAACTGCCTCTCGGATGGTTTCGGCGAGGATTTGGTTGGAGGCTGCGCCTCCCGTAAAGCCGACGTTTTTTGTTCCTTGGATTTTGGCTTGTTCTATGGCTAGGGCGGCTAAGCCCCGTGCGAGGTAGGCGTGGGCGCTGTAGGCTAAATCGGCAATAGACACCTGCCCAAGGCTCTCGTAGAGCGCTCTAATGAGGATAGAGGTTTCGAGGACGCCTCCAGCGATTCGGGGCTTAAGCTGCAAGACATCGCTGCCACCTAACGCAGCAGACTCCAGCTTCATCGCTGGTTCACCCTCATAACTCCGAACCGCGCATACACCCAGAAGCGCCGAGACAGCATCCAGCATCCTCCCGCAGCTGCTGGTTTGCGGTCCACCTGTGCCCTTTTCAAGCTGGCTTAGAATCAGTTGAGTTTCCGTAGCACCGTAGGGTAGCATGTTACTGTTCTGGACCAGCCACATGCTGGGGTCTATGCCTGCTTTATGTAGCATAGCGGCTGTGAGTCGCGTGGGATATCGGCTGGCTAAGTCTCCGCCGAGTAAAAGCTGAGGCTCAAGATGCGCCAATCGCCTAAACTCCGCTGACTGGCTGGTACAGTACAAGATTTCTCCGCCCCAAGCCCTGCCGTCCAGGCCATATCCGTAGCCGTCACAGGTTATCGCGACCAGCCCATCTAACCCATGTTCAGCAAGCAATGCAGCGGCATGAGCGTGATGATGCTGCACCTGAACAAGCGGCAGCCCCGCTGACTCAGCCATCTCTTTAGCTAACTGTGTCGTGTTAAATTTGGGATGCAAATCACAGGCCACTACTTCAGCGTGAGTGTTGGTCAAGTGCTGGAGGTGACCGGTGGCTTCTTGGAGGAAAGCTAGGGTTTCAAGATTCTCAACGTCACCTATATGTTGGCTGATAAACGCCTTATCCTCAAAAAGTACCGTGGCCGTATTGTTTAGTTCGCCGCCTAAACCAACCACACACCCCTTAGCTTTAGTCTTTAATCTGATTGGTGCGGGGGCATATCCGCGGCTTCGCCGTAAAAACACTGGGCGGCTGCCGTGAAGACGCATAACAGAGTCATCACATCGATGGGCGATTTTGCGGTTATGGAACATGAAGTAATCGACAGTACCGCCGAGGATTTTGAGTGCTTCGTCGTTGTCTTTGACGATAGGTTGGTTAGGCGGGTTGGCGCTGGTCATCACAAAAGCCGCATCAGACACTTGGTCAAAGAGCATGTAATGCAAACCTGTGTAGGGTAGCATGACGCCAACATTTTGGAGACCCGGCGCCACATAGGGCGAGAGGTTGTAGCCGGCGGCTTTATTTAGCAAGACGATAGGGCGTTGTGGTGAAGTTAGAAGCGTCTCGGCTGCTTGTGTGACTTCGCCGATGGTTTTGGCTGCCTCCAAGTCGCGTGCCATAATTGCAAAGGGCTTCTCTTTGCGGTGTTTTGTTCCTCGGAGACGCAGCAAAGGCGCATCAAGCGTGGTGGATGATGCTATGTGAAAGCCACCATAGCCTTTAACTGCCAATATCTTGCCTTCTGAGAGCAGTTTCCCCGCTAACCTGATGGGGTCGGGGGTCTCTACTGCTTTGCCCGTGTTGGTTGTGAGGTAAACTTTGGGTCCGCAGGTCGAGTCTGCCACTGTCTGGGCATGGAAACGCCGATTCAGAGGGTCAAAGTATTCTTGCCTACAAAAGTCACAAAGGGGGAATTCACGCATGGTTGTGTTTTCTCGGTCGTAGGGTAGGCGTTCGATTGTGGTGAAACGGGGGCCGCAGTCTGTGCAGGTTATGAAGAAGTAGTCGTGACGGGGGTTTTGGGGATCGTGGAGTTCTCGAAGGCAGGAGTCGCAGATGGCTATGTCGGGGGGAATGATGGAGCCAGATTGCTCGGCATCTTGGGAACTTGGGATTATGGTGAAGTTGTGGTACTGGTTAGGACCTGTTAGTTGGGTGCTTTTAATTTGGTCGATGCGTGCTTGGATGGGTTTCTCGGCAACTAAATCAGCCGTGAAGGCGTCGATGTTTTGTTTTTCACCTTCGAGGGCTATTTCTACCCCTGCGTCGCCGCGGTTCCGTACATAGCCTGCTAAGCCATGCTTTACGGCGGTGCGGTAGATGAAGGGGCGAAAGCCGACGCCCTGCACAATGCCCAAAACCAAGAGTTTAACGCGCAAGAGGCTGACCACACATAGAGTGCGCCTAAAAGTCACTTATACATTTCTAATAGCCAGGTTCTATCTAGTTACATGCATAGTTTTCGCAAAGACGCCAGAATGCGATGAACGCCAAGATGGCGCCCTGACAAGTTTAGACCAGTATGGGGGTTAGGAAAAAGTTATAGCGCACCAGACCCATACCCTTCACTAATTAAAGCATTGGATGGTAACCAGTTACATGCCAGAAATCCGCGTAGCAATAGTTGGCGTTGGTAACAGCGCTTCAGCCCTTATTCAGGGAACTCAATACTATAAAGACGCAAAAGATGACGAAACTGTCCCGGGACTTATGCACGTTAACTTTGGCGGCTACCACATAAGAGACATACGATTCGTCGCCGCCTTTGACGTTAATAAAGACAAAATCGGCAAAGACCTCTCAGAAGCCATCTGGGTTAAACCGAACTGCGCCTATAAATTCGCAGATGTCCCTCACTTGGGCGTTAAAGTCAACCCCGCACCAGTACTCGACGGCGTTGCGCCACATATGCGGGAAGCCTTCAACGTATACGACGATAGCGCAACCAAAGAATCTGTCGTCCAAGTCCTCAAAGAAGCCAAAGCAGAAATCCTCGTCAACTATCTACCCGTCGGAAGCCATGATGCAGTCCGCTTCTACGCACAATGCGCCATAGACGCAGGCTGCGCATTTGTCAACTGCATGCCTGAATTCATCGCCAGCGACAAAACAGGCGAATGGCCAAAGAAGTTCCAGCAAGCAGGCCTCCCAGTGCTTGGAGACGATATTAAAAGTCAAGTAGGCGCAACCATACTGCACCGCACCCTTGTCAAGCTTTGCCTGGATCGCGGAGCAATCGTGGATGAAACCTATCAGCTTAACCTTGGCGGAGACACTGACTTCCAGAACATGACTGTTGAAAACCGCCTAAAAAGCAAACGCATCAGCAAAACCGAAGCAGTCACAAGCTTAGTGCCATACAATATACCCACAAGAATCGGGCCAAGCGACTACGTAGAATTCCTGGGCAACAAGAAAATCTGCTACCTCTCAATCAAAACCCGTGCATTCGGCGATCGCCCCATAACTATCAGCGCAAAACTCGAAGTCGAAGACTCACCCAACAGCGGCGGAGTAGTAATCGACCTTATCCGCGCAGCAAAAATCGCTCTCGACCGCAAAATCAGCGGAGCACTCCTAAGCATGCCGTCATACGCGTTCAAGCACCCCCCAATACAGGTCCCAGACAATCAAGCACGCCAAGACACAGAAGACTGGATCGCAGGCAAAAAAGAAAGATAAACCACCCTTCCCTTTTCCAAACTTAGTTTTTTACATCCCCAAAAGGGCTTTTAACTTCCTCAAGCAGCATCCAAAAGGCGCTTCTTGACTAAACCCAAACGTTGACCGTTCCCCGTTAAACCTTTTATAGCCATACCGACTAGTCTGTGTCCTAGAACAAACAAGAAGGTTCAAGAATAAAATGGTGAAAGTCGAACAATACGAAGTACCTGAAGGACTCTACTACAGCAAAGACTTCGAATGGATAAAAATCGAAGACGACAAAGTCCGCATCGGCATAACAGACTATGCACAAAAATCCCTCCGCGAAATAGTCTACGCCGAACTCCCATCCGCCGGAACCCAAGTAAAACAGAACGAACCCTACGGCACCCTTGAATCCGTAAAAGCCGTCTCTGACCTCATCAGCCCCATAACCGGCACAATAGAGGAAGTCAACGACGAAGTCCAATCCAGACCCGAAACCCTAAACGATGACCCGTTTGGCAAAGCATGGCTACTTGTGGTAAAACCAGCAAACCTCCAAGAGGACCTTGCAAACCTCATGGACTTTGACGCAGCCGTCGAGTGGCATAAAGCACAGGGCACAGAAAAAACCTAGGCGGAACATGGATGGCGCGACGCATAATAATCATAGGCGCCAATGCAGCAGGCGTCGAAGTGGCTTCAGCGGCAAGAAAAAAAGACCGCACTGCCGAAATCACCCTCATCACTAAGGAAAAGACCGCGGGGTATAGCCGATGCGGTTTACCTTTTGTCATCGGCGGACATATCGGCAGCTTTAGGGATCTTGTTGTTTATCAGCCTGCCTTTTTCCAGATGCTCAAACTAAACCTGCGCCTCCAAACCCAAGCCCTTGCCATCAACACAAAAGAAAAAACCGTCACCGTACAAACCAAAGAAGGCCCCACAGAAACCCTCCCATACGATAGCCTAGTTGTTGCGACAGGCGCAGAGCCTTTTATGCCGCCCATCAAGGGTAACGAGAAAAAGGGCATCCTCTCGCTTCGCAGCATGGAGGATGGAGAACGGATCGACGCCGCAGTCAGATCGGGGGCTAAGTCAGCAATCATCATGGGTGCAGGCTTGATTGGATTAGAGTTGGGCGTGGGCTTAATTGAGCGGGGCCTAAATGTTACTGTGATTGAGATGCTGCCGCAGATCCTGCCCCAGTTGCTGGATGCGGATATGGCTAAAATAGTTCAGCAGCACCTTGAAGAGAAGGGTATGCGAATTCTGCTCAACAAGACCGTTGAGGAATTCTTAGGCGACGATAGTGTTACGGCGGTGAAAGCTGGCGGCGACAGCCTTGAGGCGGATCTGTTCATTAGCGCCTTTGGGGTTAGGGCCAACACGAAGCTCGCGGTTGAAGCTGGCATACCGCTTGGTGAATCAAAGGGCATCAAGACTAATGGCCGCATGGAAACAGAAGTCAAAGATGTTTATGCGGTTGGCGACTGCGCCGAAACCACACACATAGTTACCCACAGACCAGTCTGTCCCCAGCTTGGAACAGTAGCGGTAAGAGAAGGCAAAGTTGCAGGTGCCAACGCCGCCGGGGACTATTCACTCTTCAGCGGCGTCTTAGCCTCGGCAGTCACACGCCTCTTTGACATCGAAGCAGGAAACACGGGCTTAACCGAAAACGCAGCACAACGCAACCGCATCGAAGTAGTAACCGGAACCATTAGCAGCAAAACCAGAGCCGACTACTACCCAGGCGCAAAACCCATCAAAATCAAAATAGTCGTAGAAAAGGAGTCACAGCGCATCATCGGCGGACAGATTATAGGCGGCGAAGAAGTCACCCAACGCATCAACTGCCTGAGTTTTGCGATTCAGCAGGGCATGACGGTGCGTGAGTTGGCTAAGGCTGACACGGCGTATGCACCGCCGTTGTGTGAGACTTGGGAGCCCATGACTTTGGCTGCTGAAATGGTTCTAATGAAGCTCCGTTAAATCACTTAGTGATGCGCAACTCACTTTTTCTTTGAATTTATTAAGTTCTTAAAACGGGTGTTGCTGATTGGGTGATGGCTAATGATTTCGCCGTTTTGTATGATGCAGAAGGTGCCAAACGCACAGGGTGACTGCTGGGCGCTCGCGAAGTCTGCTAGGTCTATGAGGTTTGCTTTAAGGCCTAACTCTTTAGCTGTCGCTAAAATTGCATCAACGTTCTTCACAGAGTAGGGGCACTGGGGAGAACGAATAATAGTCAAGCCTTCCCCGTAAGCTTCAGTTGAGGGTATAGCAAATTTCGGGTTCTCGGCGTCTGGACTAAAATTTAGGGCTAAAAGTTCAAAGTCAGGTTTAGCCGAGTCTACTACATGGAAGCCCTTCTTGAGGAAAATATCTTTCTTAGCCATAAATGACCCTGACCGTGTAACTACCGCCACACCCAATTTGCCTTGCTCTTTGGCTTCCTGGATGCATTGGTCAAGCATCGCTGAAGCGTAACCCTTGCCTTTGAACTGTTTTTTGAAACCGACAAATACGCAGTGTATAAACATATAACCGGCTGCTTTTACTGGGCGGTGGGAATATTCTCCGGGGAGGTATTCGAGCATACCTTGGTAGCCGTCAGTTCGTGATATGAGGGCTTTAATTCGGAGACCTTTAGGATAGTATGTTTTGAACCATTCGATTTTTCGGCGTAGCTCAAGGTGCTTTTTTGTGTCTTTATAGCCGCAGACGCCATAGTCAGCGATGTTGTCGGGTGTTAGATCAATTATTTCGGTGTCGCTTTGGGTCAGAGTGATTCCTCTTCAAGTAAAGAGAGCCAAGCAACGTTTAAGGGGTTTACGGATAAAGCTCAAGACATTACCTGTATCAATAGACCCAGCAAAGTGAAGAAGGCTACAATCAGCGATATAGCCGCTACGACTTGGTGCTCAGTTAAGGGGCGTTTGTAAGTTAAAATTGTTACTAGGCTTCGGGGGCGGTCTGAGCAGAGTTTTTTGCCGTCAAAGTTTACGGAGGCTTTTTTGTGTGTAAAGAAAACCGCGAGAAGGATGACGGAGCTGTTGAATATGAAGGGTATTATGGATATGATCATGTTAACCTTCATGTCGGAGAGGATTGCGAATGCGGCGATGGTCATACCTATGGCAAAGGAACCTGTGTTGCCCACAAAAATTTTTCCCGCCGCGTTTAGTGAGGCTAGGACTATCCAGAATAGTAGGGGCCCGAGCATGAGGAGCCAGTTGGGCGAGAACACCATTAAGCCACAGATTACAATGGCCGGACACACGGACTCTAACCCGTTTAAGCCGCCTAGCTGGTTAACTGTATTGGTTACGATCATGACGATTAATGGGATTATGATGTAGAAGTAGGAGATGCCGAAGTCTATCATGCCAATAAACGGCAAAGTTATGGTTGTTCTTGCACCAATGAATTGCGCATAGTAGATGAGCGGTAGAGCTGCAATGAGGGGCATGAATGCTTTATAGCGCCATTTTAGGTCAATCCAGTCATCCATCATACCCATGAATCCGCCGAATAAGATGCAGGCAGCTAAAGTGAAAGCTGCCGACACGGGTTCGGGGTTAGAGCTTTGCTGCAAAAAGTAAACTACGAAGAGATAAACAGTGGAGAATAGGACGTAAAAAACGCCTATACCCCATGGAACTAGGGGGTGACCTACTTTGTGTTGGTCGGGAACCTTGGGGAACACTTAACTCGCTTCCTTTGGGTTATCCGTAAACTGCGTTGTATGCGTCCCAGTCGATTTCATAGATGCCGATGAGCGGGATCAATCCGCGGTACTCAAATAGGTCTGTGTCGAGGCCTCCAATGTATACTGGTTCTAGGAATTGGGGTCGTGACGCGACGTGGTCAACTTGGACGCTGTTTCCCTTGGCGTTGGCTGCTTCAACATATCGGTATTGCATGTCGTAGAGTATCATCTGGATTGTGCAGTTCATGCCGCGGTCGTTCCAGTCAAATAGTCCTGTTTGAGAGTTTGATTGGCCGAAATCGCTTTCGTCCATCCACATGTCTTGTGCGCTGATTAGGCCTAAGTCGAGGAAGCGTTGGGAATTTTCAGCGGATATTCTTGCCATCCAAACCCATTTGCCTTCGTCGCCAAAGCCGGCTGGGAGTGCGTAGTATGTGCCTTGGGTGCTTTGTGTGATTTGGAGGACTTGGAAGACTACGATGTATTTCACGCGGTTTTGGCCATACATTGAGAGCAGTTGCAGGGACTGGTTTTCGTTGCCCATGAATATGAAGCCTAAGTCGGCTATCTTTGTCGAGTTCACGGTGGTGTTGTCTGCCATCGTTGTGACGTTTCCAAGATCACTTAGCCAGTTACCGTAGTCCCACCAGCTTGCTACAACGTCGGTTGGTTTAGCATTATCGTTGAGCCACTGAATTGCGTCAAGCCAAGCATCCACGCTAGTTGCGAGGTTGTTTCCTGCTATGGGGAGGCTTGAAGCGCTGATTGCTGTGGGTACATAGGCGGTCTGCATCTGTCTTGGGGCACCACCAGTCTGGGGTGAAAATGCCAAGCTGGTCACCAACAACATGAATATGACCAGGATTGCGATGCCGCTGAATTCTTTGCTTACCCTTGGCAGTTTTCGCTTTGACTTGGCAAGTGTCTGAGGCGCGGCTTTTAGAAGGTTCATGAATGGCTTAACGGAGCCGATGATACCTATAGCTGCGATGATAGCGAATGCTGGGGCGAAGAGGACAAGTAGACGAACCATGGAGTTTGCGAAGTACAGTGAGGTTGCGCCGAAGAGCAGTAGGAAGATGTTTCGATTGGTTGGCTTTTTGAGGGTGAAGTAGAAGCCGACGAGGAAGAATAGTATGCTTATGCCTAGTTCAGTGTAGACGTTTGCCCATGCGGTGATTCTCTGTTCAGCTACGGAGCTGACGAGTGCTTCGCCGCCTCGTATGAAGGGGTTTACGACTGTCACGAATTTTCCGGCAAGTTCAGTTAGACTACCGGTTGCCAATAGAATCGCAAAGGCAACGACTAGAAGGGTTATTGAGCCAGCTGCAAATGCGAGTTTGTTCTTTATCGATATGTTGTTTCGCAGTAGCTCGGCTATTATGAGTACAACGAAAACTCCTGCGACGGGAAGTACCGCGCCTGAGAATAGGTAGTTTATTCCAAGATAGGGAACTTTGGTACCTATCATTAGGGCGATGCCGAATATGATGCTGTAGTTAATGAGCATTCTAGGGGTGTATCGTTTAAGGATAACCAAGATGAACACGAAAAGCGCCGCTAACGCTAGGGCATAGTATGCTGCACCCCAGCCACATATGAAGTATGCTAAAGACAAACCGGCACCCACTGAATAAATCAAAGATCCTCGGAGAGACCGTTTCGCATCCATGCTACGCAAGAAGAAGAACAAAAACAAAACAAAGCCGAGTACACCAGCGACTTCAGTGTCGTAGAAGCCAAGCGAGCTTCTCTGCAAATAAGAGGGGGCTAATGCGAGGAATAATGCAGCGAATAACCCGACTGTTCTGCCACCCATATCTTTGCCTACAAAATAGACGACAAAGCATGAGAGAGCAGCAATAACTGCAGGGAGAATTGCGGCAAAGGTCATTAAGTCGATTTGACCAAAGACTGAAACTATGCCATATAATACGGCGCCCGTCATGGGTAAGGAGGGTAATGAAGTAGACATGTCTAACCCGTCTGGGAACCACTTCATCATGTTAACCCAGCCGTCCGTGTATGGAGAGAGTAAACCGTAGTCTACCATGTGCCTTGTGATGCTTAGCTGATAATAGGGGTCGAACTCGTTCAGGTATATTGTGCCCGTAGTCAAACTTTCCCAGCGAAGAGGCAGCATACGAATGGTGAATGCAATGAACATAATCGTTGCTAACGCGGCGATTGCTATGATAGTGCCATGGCTTATGTTAATGCCGAATCCGGATGAACCTGAAAAACGGTTGCCAAGTTTTTCCCTAAGAGTTTCCCCCACTTTAAGCCATCTCGTAAATTGTATATTATGGTACTATTTTACACAGGGGGGCTTTATTTATGGCTTTCCAAAAGGCAAACAACATGACAAAGATTCCCATAGTTACTAAAGCAAGAGAAATCCACCAAAAAAAGCTTAGACCGCTTAGAGTTACAAGCAAAAACCCAAAAAACGCTTAGAAAACAACAGTTAGCCAACTAAACTTAATCAACCGACATAAAACCATGCATAGACATACACATGGGCCATAAGGCGTAAAAAGTGCCTTAGCGCCTATTTGCAGGTTTAACAGATTTAACTGCCACATCCAGCGGCAACAACGAAAGCTTCCTAGCACATTTAGGGCATTTCCCGCCAGACTGTTGAATAATCTCATCCGGAGGCCGAAGCTCAGCGCCTTCATATAAAACATAGCGACACCCATGACAAACGACACGTTGCGGCATCCACATACCCCCTACCTAACATATTTTGGGCATATTTATTGGTTGCTAACTTTAAGGTTCAACATGCCAGCTAGTTGAATGCAAAGCTTTTAACTGATAACCCCGATTCAGAGTTCCATAGGCAGATAGAGCGGTGCAAAAATACACACTCATTATCACAGAAAAACCCGATGCGGCCAACCGAATAGCAATGGCGCTAGATGCTCAAGGCAAACCCAAAAAGATCCAAGCAAGCGGAGTCCCATACTACGAAGTCCACCGCGATGAAAACATCATAGTTGTTCCCGCCCTAGGCCATCTCTATACCATCACAGGAAAAGACAGGGCTAAGCGGGAATATCCTGTGTTTGATTATCAATGGGTACCTAAATACGTCGCCGAAAAAGGCGCCTCACGAACCCGCACATGGCTAAAAGTCATATCTGACTTAGCTCAAGACGCTGAAGCCTTCGTCAACGGCTGTGACTACGACATTGAAGGCAGCATAATAGGCTACACTATCCTCAAGTATGCCTGCGGAGAAAAGCAGAATCAAGCTAAACGCATGAAGTACTCCACCCTAACAACAGAGGAGCTCCAAGAATCCTACCGTAACCTGCAGCCTAAACTTGATTTCGAAGTTATCCAGGCAGGCTTAACACGCCATGAAGTAGACTGGCTGTATGGTATTAACCTCTCAAGGGCCCTTACGCAGTCAGCTAAAGCCTTCAGCGGACAATACGCCACACTGAGCACAGGCAGAGTGCAGGGACCCACATTGCGGTTCCTACAAGAACGCGAGAAAGAGATCCAGTGTTTTGTGCCCACGCCCTATTGGAGCTTAACGGCAAAGATATCCATCAACGGCTTTGTAGTTGATGTAGCATACGAGAAAACCTTCGAAACCCTAGCCGAAGCCGAAGCAGTAAAAGCTGCATGCAAAACCAAAGAAGGTAAAATCGAGACAGTCCGAGTAACTGAGGCCCCAGTAAATCCGCCTGCACCCTTCGATTTAGGCGCCCTGCAAAGTGAAGCCTACAAACTCTTCCATCTTACCCCCGCACGAACCCTATCAGTACTCCAACACCTCTACATAGAAACACTCATATCGTATCCACGCACAAGCAGCCAAAAACTACCGCCCAGCATAGGCTACCGAGACATTCTAAGAAAACTCGGCAAGGCACAGGACTACAGCAAAGCCGCCACCGAGCTTCTTGCTAAATCTAACCTCCGACCCCATGAGGGCAAAAAAGACGATCCCGCCCACCCAGCCATCTATCCAACAGGAAATCTACCTCAAAAACCCCTAGATGCCACAGCAAAAAACATCTACGACCTCGTGGTTAAGCGGTTTTTTGCGGTTTTCGGTGAACCAGCAATTCGACAAAACATTAACGCCGTCATTAGCTTAAATGGTTACTTCTTTAATTTCTCGGCGGCTCGCACTATCAAAGAGGGCTGGTTTAGGTTATATCAGCCATATGTGAAAATAAAAGATGATACGTTGCCGCCGTTGGTTGAGGGATTGCCAGTTGAAATCAAGCGGGTGACGCAAAAACAGCATTTTACTCAGCCGCCTCCCCGCTATAACCCCCGTAGCCTCCTACAGAAGATGGAAAAAGAAGAAATCGGCACCAAAGCCACACGGGCAGCCATAATCGAGACACTAATGGAACGCAAGTACCTGCAGGGAACCGACAAGCTGCATGTGAGCGATTTAGGGTTTGAAGTAACAGAAGTCCTCGAAAAATACTGCCCCACGGTAGTCTCCCCAGACATGACGCGATCGCTTGAGGCAAAGATGGAAGCGATACAGGCAGGCAAAGAAACCAAATACACCGTACTGGCTGATGCCATGGAGCGGCTCAAGCAGGTTACCTTGGAGCTAAAGAGCAAAGAGTGTACTGTGGGGGCACTGTTGACTCAGGCGCTCCAACGCAGCCGGCTAGAAGCAGCCACCATAGGAAACTGCCCCACCTGCAAAGGCCCACTAATCATCATAACCTCCAAAAAAACCGGCAAACGCTTTGTCGGCTGCAATAACTATTTCAGCGGCAAATGCAACACAACCTACCCTTTGCCCCAAACCGGCACCATAAAGCCGCTCGCTAAGCCATGCAGCTGCGGAGCACCCATGATTTCAGTTTATGTGAGGGATCGAAAGCCTTGGCGGTTATGCATCAACCCCCAATGTCCCAGTAAAGGAGCAGCAAAGCCTTGAAATGTAAGGTCTGCAGCAGAGACAGCCAAAAAGGCGGCTTTTGCACGGTGCATCATAAGGCGTATGAGAATTTAGTTGAGAAATTCCAGGTTTGGCAAAAAGCAACAGACGTCAGCTGGAGCCAATATTTAGGTGAGATTCAGAAAAATTCATTAACTGGAGTATGGGCTAAAGAAGTAGCAAAGTACCTAATTGAGGAAGAGGAACAGTAATGTCAGGTAAAATAAAGAAGAGTTCAGAGAAGGTTTCATTTTCGCTTAGCAGATGGCTCCGCAAAGTTACCATGAACGCGCCGACAATAACCGTTGTCACGGTGCTTGGCATGGCTTATGCGATTTTCCTCTTCGGAGGCGGCTTATACACCCTTATCGAGCAGCCCATTCCATCCTTCTTTGACGAAAGAACTGGAGCCTTCTACTTCCTCTACCCAGGTCTAAGCTACCAGTTTGTATCTGACACAATCATAGCGTCGTCCCTCTACATAATGGGATTTATCGGTATGCTGGCACTCTACCAGAGCGCAAGGAATGCCACTAAACCCAGACAGGCCTATATGCTGCTGGTGGTCGGCGTAACTTTTGTGTTGCTCTCATACCTGTTCCTAGAAAGCGCAATAATAGCCAAGGGCGGCTAAAAGCGCGCTCAAACCCCTCCCAATCAGGTTTTAATTCAAAATTTTATTTAACAGTTCGAACGGTTTTTCGCTTTGTAGTTTTGCGGATCAACAGCAAGATGGGCCCCCAGATAAGTCGCAAAATATGCCCCAATATATCTATAGTACCCCGGTCTATTAGCTGATTTATGTCTAATCCATCCATATAGCTAACAGTTTTCTGTGGCACAGTTCGCATGTTACTGCCATACGACAACAACATATGTTTATGAGCGGTAGTTCGGCACATATCTTGAAGACTTTTCCGTAGTTTAGTAGGAGGTGAATTTTTTGAGTACAAGAACTGAAGAAGCAAGAAAGGGCAAAATGACCGTTGCCGAAGCAGGAAGAAAAGGCGGACAAAAGACTGCCGCAACACACGGACGTGAATTCTACGAGGAAATCGGACGCAAAGGAGGCGAGAAAGTCTCCGCAGAGCGAGGCCCAGAATTCTACAGCCAAATCGGTAGCAAAGGCGGGTCCGAACGCGCTAAACAACACGAAGGCACCGCAGAAGCCAAAGGAAAAACAAGCCTAGAAGAAGCCGGACACAGAGGAGGCCAAAAAGTTCGCCGGTTGATCCAAGCCGGGAAGAAACACGAAACCGAATAAAAAATTACCAATTTTTCTTAAACGCTATTTTTTCATAATAAACGAAAAAACTAAATTAACACTTTGTGGAGGTGGAAACAACATTGGACGAAGAAAAAAGAGGCAAAATGACTGTTGCCGAGGCAGGAAGACTAGGCGGTTTAAAGACTTCTTCGACTCATGGCGAAGAATTCTACAGTGAAATCGGCCGAAAAGGTGGACGCATCGGTGGCCCCAAAGGGGGTCAACGTGTAAGAAAACTAATACAGGAAGGAAAAGCCCACGAGGAAGAATAAAACTTACCCTGTATTTTCTTGTTTCCTATTTTTGTCGTTTCATTATTTGGCTCCCTAATGGCTCCCTAAATTACAGGTCATATAGTTTTGGTGTTGCTGTGTTTTAACAGCCACATATGTTTAAGAGGATTGTTTTGGGCTAGGACATTGCAGACGAAGCGACCTGTTAACTTTTTTTGGAGGTGAAATGATTGAGCGAAGATAAAAAGAAAGGAAAAATGACCGTTGAAGAGGCTGGTAGAATGGGAGGTGAAAAAACCTCTGAAACCCACGGTCCAGAATTCTATAGTGAAATCGGCAGCAAAGGCGGATCCGAACGCGCTAAACAACATGAAGGCACCGCAGAAGCCGAAGGAAAAACAAGCCTAGAAGAAGCAGGACACAAAGGGGGCCAGCGCGTAAGAAAGCTAATCGAAGAAGGAAAGGAACACGAACAAGAATAGAACCTCTCATTCCACCCTAAAACCCATACTTAACATGTTTTTTGATAGGAGGTGAATTTTGTTGGCTGATGAACGGAGGAAGGGAACAATGACTGTAGAAGAGGCTGGACGCATGGGTGGTCAAAAAGGTGGGCGAAGAACCGCTGAAACTCATGGCAGAGAATTCTACGAGGAAATCGGACATAAAGGTGGGCAAAAAGTCCGACGTCTAATTCAGGAAGGAAAAGAGCATGAAGAAGAATAGTTCCCTAAAACGTGTTTTTGAAACCGTGTTTTAATGGAGGTGAACTTGCATGTCGGAAAAAAAGAAAGGGAAAATGACCGTTGAAGAAGCAGGCCGCATGGGCGGAGAGAAAACCGCGGAAACCCATGGCGAAGAATTCTACAGTGAAATCGGCCACAAAGGCGGTCAGAAGGTAAAGAAACTAATCGAAGAAGGAAAAGAACACGAACAAGAATAAAACATTAAGTGTGTTCTTTTCTTCTCCACAATTTCTTATTTTAACCATTCATCTGGAGGTGGAATATTATGAGTGAAACAACAACTATGCGCAGAAAAGGCATAGGACAAGGCAAAGGCGAGAGAAGACAATATACCAACCGAAGCGGCAGAGAAGGACGTGTTAGCCCCGCAATCGTAGAGAAGTATCTGGCGGGTATGCATTATCCTGCAGAGAAGGAAAAACTAGTAAATAGCGCTCAAAGCAAAAACGCGCCCGAGGACGTTATGAACGTAATCAACAAGCTTCCCGATAAAACATACACGTCACCTATTGACATAACCAAAGAGATAGGCAAAATCAAGTAACCTCTTTGTAAGTATCGTTAGTTCTGGAGGTGAATTATTGGCAGTAAAAGGCACAACGAAAAAAAAGTTAACCCGCCAAGAAGCCGGCAGAATAGGCGGCGAAAAAGTGGCCCGCGAGCGAGGACCTGAATTCTTCCGACAAATAGGCAAAAAAGGCGGAGAACGGGTTGCGGAGCAGCGCGGCTCTGAATTCTACAGGGAGATTGGACGTAAGGGAGGCGAAAGTAGGAGCAGCAAGAGCAGGCGTAATAAGCGAGTTAACGGTAACAAGTAAACCACATCTTTTTGGTCAACAACTCAGGGCAAGCTACGCAAAGCTTGAAATATTTTTATGCGCTATTTTTGGTATGAAGAAAGTACTTGTTTTGTATTACAGTCGCAGTGGAAACACTGAAAAGATGGCTAAGGCGGTTATGGAAGGCGCACAGGGCGTCAATGATACCGTTGTAGATTTGACGTATCATTTGGATGGCGCCTCGGAGTTGGCGGGTTACGATGCCATACTCGTTGGAGCACCAACATATCGCAAAGAGATGCCCATCGACTTTAAAAACCTCTTCCAAGAAGCAGCCGAAAAAGGCATAAACCTAAAGGGAAAAATCGGTGCAGCATTTGGCTCCTATGGCTGGGATGGGACTGCCCCGGCACAAGTAGTTGAGTTAATGCAGGCCTTGGGCATGGTTGTTTCTGAGTTGCCCCTGCTTGCAAAGTATATTCCTGATAAGGCGGTGTTAGACGCCTGTATTGATCTCGGCAGAAGGATTGCCGAAACATTGAAAAATCAGCCTTAACATAAGCGGATGGGGAAAATTTTGGAAAAAACAGATGATGCCTTGATAGAGTTTTTAAAAAATCAAATTACCGTCGAGAAAGGAATTGTAGAGTCATTAGAGAAAGCTCTTGTTGACATGAAAAACCCTGCCGTTAAAGGGGTGCTTAAAGGGGTTTCCCTTGATTCATTGAAACATGCAGACCTCTACACCTCGGCAATAACACTCCTAACAAGTACGCCCACAGCATTAGCTCAAGCTGACCTCGACGAGCACCGAGCGCTCATAGAGAAACACATCGAAATCGAATCCGCTCTTATAAAAAAACTCAAAGAGAAAATCCCACAAATCCAAAACGAAAAGGTAGTTTTTCTGCTCAAAGCAATCTTGGAGGACGAAATCCGTCACCACGCGATGCTTAAGATGACTCTTGAAACCGTCGTTAAAGCTGAAACGATAACTGAGGATGATTGGTGGGATATGCTTTGGGCAGGCTCACCATTCCATGGCGCACCAGGTGAATAAAAAAGGAAGATGGGGGTCTTCACTGCGGGACGTTAAAAATCTGCTGTGAAAAACCCTTTGTTTTCTCTACAATTTGCTCGAGCTCTTCCAGAACAGTTGCTAGCTGTTCGCCTCTATCGGTCAAGCCATAAGCTTTAGGTGTTCGCCGTAGGAACACCAATTTTTTGCCTTTCAAGCCCCTTATGTATTTGTAGGTTCGCCGCATCGAGAGACCAGTTTGTTTAGCGAGTTTTCCTGCGGATATGCCTTGGTCGGGGATTGTATCGTAGACTTTGCGTTCAGTTTCGTTGAAGGTTTCTTTGTTTGGGTCCCGCTTGGTTCTGAAAAAGAAGATGTAGTCGCGCTCGATTGGTGTCTCTATTAATCCAACCGTGCGTAGCCGCTTTAGGATTCTGGATGCTATTTTGGGTGGAATGACGGTTTCTATGTCCTGGAAAGTTTTTGGGCCGACCAGGAGCGCCTTTAGCAGCAGTTCCTCGTAGCATTCGGAGTGCGCCGGAAGAACTTTTGCAAAGTCTGGAAAGGCACTCAAAATTTTGCTTATGCACCCGCCAAAGTTGGTCACGTAGTATTCTTCTCTTGCTTCGTTTGCTAATCCAACATGTAATAGGGGTTGCAGGTACTCTTCATTTATGGTTTCTTGGCTGTGAATGTGCCCTTTCTTTTTGAGTTCCTGCTGGAGTTGTGTAACGGAGTATCGGCCTTCGGTTATTGCGGTTAATATTTGAAAACGGGTTTGATTTTTTAGGGTGTTATGCAGTTCTTTTTTATAATTTGGGTTGTTCATTTGTTCTCTTAAGGTTCGGAGTTCGTTTTTTAGTTTGTAGACTTGGCAGCGGTTTATGCATTCGAGTGGTGAGGTAGGTGCGCAGTTGCGGCATTGGGCGTCGAGGGCGTTTGGCGAAAGTGTGAGGCTGCGTTTGGTGCCATTGTGGGAGGTTTGGAGGACGTTGGTCATGTTTGTTCTCCTTACGTGTGTCAAGGTGAGGAAGAGTTGTGGTTGGTGCTGCTTTGTGTTGGTTGACTAGGCCCCGTCTTGACACGCGTCATAATTCATGACAGCCGTCATACTTAAATAAATTACCCCCCACAAAAGGTAATAATCAGGTGAGAACTTGATACTGCCCTGTGAAGTAGGAGTAAAAAACGTACTGCCAGCCGTCAAAGCCATAATGGCACGCACCATAGTCCAAAAACACGGCTACAACGAAAAACAAACCGCCCACCTATTAGGCCTCACACAATCCGCAGTAAGCCGCTACATAAGCCGAGAACGCGGCAGCAACCTAGTATCCATAGAAAACAGCCCCGACATCATATCACTAATCGACGACATGATCCTCCAACTCATCAAGGAACCAGATAACCGCGAGGGTGTAATGGAGCTTTTCTGCAAAACCTGCGCCGCAATCCGCGAAAAGGGCCTAATGTGCCCTAAGTGTCAAAGTGAGTTCTCTGAAAGGTGGGCTGGAAACTGCTACTTCTGCCGCCGCTGACTGGTAGGTGCACGGAGCCAATAGGCAACTCTTTCTCTCACGCAGGGATGGATAGTTTTGATTTTAATAATAAGCAGGCACTTAGAGTATTGGAGATGAGCCTTGAGCGAAGAACAAGTAACGGAAATCCTCAACAAATACAGGGTAATTGCAATCGTGGGCGCATCAAACACGATAGGCAAACCCAGCCACCGTGTCGCAGCATACCTAAAACAACATGGCTACAAAATAATACCAATCAACCCCAACATAACCGAACTGTTTGGAGAAAAAAGCTACAAAAGCCTTCTCGATGTACCACCCCAGATACAGGCCACCATTGATGTAGTCGATATTTTTCGTAAAAGCGAAGACGTGCCGCCAATCGTAGACCAGGTTATCGAGCTTAAGCAAAGGACTGGGCGGCCCTTTGTGGTTTGGATGCAGCAAGACATCGTTAATGAGGGCGCGGCTGAGAAAGCGAGGCAAGCGGGCTTGGTTGTGGTTATGGATAAGTGCCTAATGAAGGAGCACTTGCACCGCCGCTAACCCTGCTTTAAGGCTCACAAAAACAGTGGCGTAGGCTATTTTTTGCTGGGTTGAGTCTTTGCTTTGCCAAGGCCTCCCCTTCCCTTATGTATAGAAGACAATGACCTTGCGCTATTCTGCTCCGGGTGGCATTGGTGTTTTCTTTGTTTTAGCGCTGTGTGGGCAGGATTTCGAAGATACCAAAAGTGTTGCCCTCTGGATCCTGAGCCAACGCAAACCAACCCATGCCTTGAACCTCCGTCTTTGGAACCACGATTTTTCCGCCGAGTGATTCAACTTTTTTGCTGTATTCATCGACGGATTCTACATAGATGTAGTTCACGGGTTGCTGTTGCGGTTGGTCTTTTTTGTATAGGCCCCCGTTTACGCCTGGTCGGAGGAGGTTGCCTTTTTCGTCCACGGGCACAGTTGTGATGACATAGTATTCCATGCCGCCAGGTACTTTCTCTATTTTCCAACCAAAAAGGCTAGTATAGAAGGTTTTGATTTTTTCCACATCATTTGCTGGGATTTCAAAATGAATTACGGTATGGTCCAAAAAATTCACCTATAAATCTAGAATAAGCGCTGAAATAAAATGGTTATTAACTGGATTATCTCAAGAAGCAGTCTTGGATTAGTCGTGTTTGCTGTTTTAATACAACCCATTTAGTTAGGGGCTTATGAAAAGATACCCAATAGCGAAACTAAGCAGCGGCGCAACCACCCACCCTGCGACAATAATCAGATAAGGCCTTAGGGATAGGAATTTAGATTTGTAGGAAACGCCAGCACCAAAGACCGCAGCGGCTGTGGCTTGCGTGTTGGATAAGGGAATGTTTAGTAACGCCGCAATCTCCACCAGTAGTGTCGAGGCCGCTAAAGCCACAGTGGCATTTGAGTAACGCATAAGATAGAATTCTTCGCCCACCCGACGCACCGCTCCCTCGCCTAAGAAGAAGGCGCCGATAAACACCGCAATCAACGCTGCAGCTACCGATAAGAAGTTAAAGCCGACGGTGGCAACAATCAACCCCAAGGTGTTGGCGCCTAAGGTGTAGGCTGAAGTAAACGCCAGCACTATGAGCAAAACCTTGTAGATGCGGATGCGCCGCCAAATGTTAGTAACCTTTTGCCTGTTAATCACCCGAATAAGGTAGAAGGCTATGGCGCCGGCAGCTATGGGTGCAATAAACCACATAGCTACAACAGATGTTATGTAGGAAGCTTGCCCGTTAAAATTATGCGCCACCCCCACGCCGGCAAGTAACCCCACAAGTGACATACTCAAAGACAAAGGCACCCTAGCCAAATGTGCAAGCAAAAACATCAGGATAGCAGCAACCAGTATCTGGGCTATCAGCTGCTCAGAAGCCGCCGGGAGCAGATTGTTTACGGACGCAGTCATACCCCAGCCCTGCACAAGCAGCCCCGCAGCAAAGCCCCCTGCCCCAAGAAGTGCACCTGCGCGTTTGGTTAGAATTCTTGCGCCGACAGCTGGCCCCACACAAGCAGAGAGATTATTGCCTGAAACTAGCAAAACCGCAAAGAAAACCAAAAGTATCAATAAAATTTCGAAAAACAAGGAGGTCTCACTTGATTATGGAAGTAATGACGGATAGCACCAGGTCTGAGAGGTCTTCACAGCCGTCTAGGATATCGTCAAATTTGTGGAGCAACTCGCTGTAGTGGTAGAATTGCAGGTAATGGATATGCGGAGCCTCGCGGTAGAGGACGTCGAAGCCTTTGTCTTTGATTTCGTCCCCTTGGCTTTCTAGCGCCTCGATTTCTTTGCGTAACGTTAAGATGTCACCTAAGTCAGATACGAAAAGCACCTGCTTAACTTTTGACAGGGCTTGGTCGGCTAGTTGGAGCATGCTTCTAAAGGTGGCGATCCACTCTGCGTCTTGGATTGCCTCAGAGTAGGGGAAGCGGGACTTGTGCATTCGGCTTAGCTCACGTGCCTGATAGAAGTAGGTGTCCACGATGTCGTCTGCTACATGCACACATTGGAGCAGATGCTCAAGTATGTTTGGGCTAACGGCGCCTGAGGTGATGTCCTCGCTGACTTTAAACGCGATTTGGTCTGACTTGTTCTCCAGAACCCTGATGGCTTGCATGCCTTCATCTAGGCACTTTTCGTCTTTGCAGTTTGTTAGCATGTTGTCTAAGATTTTGTTGGCTTCTGAAGCAATGACTATAATCTGGGCTAATTCTCCAAAGATGTTCTCTTCCCCGATGACTAAGGCGCGTTTGAAGCTCCTCACGACAATCCCTGCTGTAGGCACCAACAACCTTTGGTGGGCTTATATAATTATTGTTGTAACTTGGAGCGATGTGCGAACTAATTAGGTGTAAGTGTGCAGAATCAGCGTTTATATAACAGGTGTTAATGTTTTGCATGGGTGTCTGCTGATTAAAATTTCACACTTGATGGGGGTGCTCTTTGTGCTGCTGCTTTTAGGTTCTACGGCGGCTGTATCTGCAGAGCCCGCGCTGCGTCTAGAGTGGATTAAGAACAGCGGACTTGACCTTGCCGGCGGCATTCATGGCGCCCGAACAGTCAACGCCGTCTTTACCGTGAATGGCACCACCGTAAACGGCACCTGTGTCGAATTCTACCTTGACGACCAACTGCAGAAAAATGACACGGTCACTCCTTATGGTTGGACTTTTGACACCGACCACTTTTCAGAGGGCGTTCACGTTCTAAGGGTCAGGGCTTACAACGCCTTGGGCGAGTCGACAACAGTTGAGCAGCAGATAAACTTTGTAGGCTTTCCCGTATTCGCTGTGGTGGGTGTGGTGTTGTTTGCCAGCTTAGTTTTTGCCTTGCTCTTGGTGGTTTCTTGGTTCTACATCAAAAGTAAAGCCCAAAAGAGAAATCTTAAGTCAACCTTAAGCGAATAAGCAACAAGTCGAGCAAGAATGCGAAAAGCTACTTGACAAACCGTCACTAACTTTTTATAAAAAGGAAAGGGGTTAGATTTTTTTGGTGCCAACCGCTGTTTCTAGAGCCACAACGCCTGGGAGCTTCTTACCCATCAAAAACTCGATAAGCGCACCACCCGCGGTGCTTATGTAGCTGATTTTTTCTGTTAACCCATATTCTTGGATTGCGGCTATTGTGTTTCCGCCGCCTGCGAGGCTGAAGGCGTTGCTGTTTGCGATGGCTGTTAGAATACTTTTGGTGCCTTTGTTGAATTGGGGGTTTTCGTAGACGCCCATGGGGCCGCTTACGACGACCGCTTTAGCTTCTGAGATGAGTTTCGAGTAGACCTCGATTGTTTTGGTGCCTAAGTCAAAGATTGGGTAGTTTGTGGGTAGCTGGTCGAGGGCGATTTCGCTTCGATCGCCATAGATGTTTATAGCTAAGTCTATGGGGGTTCGGATTTTGTCGCCGTACTGCTCGAGGAGGGCTTTGATGCCTGGCATAAACTGGGTTAACTCTTTCTTTGCCAAGCAATCCATCGTTGCAGTTCCCAAGTTAACGCCTTTTGCTGCTAGGAACAGCTGTGCAGTAACGCCGCCGACTAAAACATAGTCTGCTATGCCGTTGCCAAGTACATATCGGCTGATTTCGAGGCTATCATCAGCCTTAGCTCCGCCCATTACATACACGCAAGGGTGCTCAGGCTTCTCAAGCGCCTTGCTAAGCGAGGACAGTTCGCGTTGCATGATGCGTCCGGCTGCTGAGGGCAGAACAGCGGTGAAACCTACCATGGAGACATGCCCGCGGTGAGCCGCCGAGAAGGCATCATTAACAAACAAGTCGGCTAATGGGGCTAGGTTTTGGACAAGTTCCGTTTTGGATTGTGCTTCGGGGGTTCCGGTTTTGGTTTCGCCATCCCAGCTGCGCACGTTTTCTAGCACGAGTATTTCGCCTGGCTTTAGGTTTTTGATGGCGGTTTTGGCTTTTTCGCCAAAGAGGTCGGGGACATATTTTACGGGTGTTTGCATGATTTTTTGTAGGTGTTCGGCGTGTTCTTTTAGGGGGATGTAGTCTGGGTCGCCTTTGCGGCCTTGATGCGCCAGTATGACTATTTTGGCGCCTTTCTCCTGTAGCTCTTTTAGGGTGGATTGGGCGTGTGCACGGATGCGCACGTCGCTTGTTACTTTTTTGGTTTCTGGGTCAATTTCGCTGTTAAAGTCTACGCGTACAAGCACGGTTTTGTTTTTTACGTTGAAATCATCTAGGGTTTTGTATTTTGGCATGGCTCCCTCACTCACTTGCCTGTTTAAGGAAAGGAAAGATTGGTTACCTGTAGGTTTACAGGTTTGCTTTTTTACCGACCATCTCGATGAAGTCAATCATGCGGTTGCTAAAGCCCCACTCGTTATCATACCAGCTGAAGACCTTAACAAAGTTGCTCTTCTCACCCAGCACCATTGTTAAGCCAGCGTCGAAAACGCTGCTGTAGGTGCTATGCAATACGTCGGTTGAAACGATGGGGTCTTCGGTGTATTGGAGGATGCCTTTGAGGGGGCCTTCTGCGGCTTTCTTCATGGCAGCGTTAATTTCTTCTTTAGTAACCTCCCGTCCAAGTATGGCGGTAAGGTCAACAATGGACACATCAGGGGTGGGGACACGCAGTGCCATGCCATTCATTTTTCCTGCGCAGCTTGGAAGAACGTCCCCGATGGCTTTTGCTGCTCCGGTACTGGTTGGGATGATGTTAATTGCGGCTGCTCGTGCTCGGCGCAGGTCTTTGTGGACGAGGTCTTGCACTTTTTGGTCGTTGGTGTAGCTGTGACAGGTAGTCATGAACGCTTTCTCTAAGCCAAAGCTGTCTGAGAGAACTTTGCTGATTGGGGCTAGACCGTTTGTGGTGCAACTGGCGTTGGATAGGATGTGGTCGGTTTCATGGTTGTAAGTTTCGTCGTTTACCCCCAAGACGATGGTGCGATCAGGGTCTTTTGCGGGGGCAGATATGAGGACTTTTTTGGCGCCAGCGGTTAAGTGTTTTTGGGCGCCTTCACGGTTAGTGAATAAGCCTGTGGATTCAACAGCGAGGTATACGCCGAGGTCTTTCCAGGGCAGGTTAGCGGGGTCGCGTTCCTGGAGGCATTTGAGTGTTTTGCCGTTGACTACCAAGTCATTGCCTTGTACTTCAACGGTGCCGGGGAAGCGGCCGTGTACTGAGTCATACTTTAGCAGGTGTGCGTTGGTTTTTGCGTCTGCTAAATCGTTTATTGCCACAAAATCAATGTTAGCGTTTTTCTCGATGGCTGCTCGGTAGAGAAGTCTGCCGATTCTTCCAAAACCATTAATTCCAACTTTTATTGCCATAAAGCGTATCTCCATTGGATGAATCTTTAAGAACCTGCCTTGGGTTAATTAATTTTCTCCTTAACATAAAACGCTTAAATGAGAATCAAGCGCAACTTTGGCTTCCGGAAAAGTTTTGTGTTTGTTGTTTGCGGCTGGCGTTTTAGCGGTTGGCTATGGAATGCGGGTTTGCGCTAGTTGTGGTAGGCGACATGTAACCACATTTTCTTATATCCAGCAACCAAGATAAGGATAAGTAGGAATGCAAGGGATAGCCAACGTTAAGCGGGTTTGGCAGTTAACAAGGAGAAGGCACACCCAGTCTAGTTCCCCCTGTTTTTTAGCCTTCTGCTTGGTTAACACACGGCTAAATCCGCCTACCATACTTCTCCAAAATGAATACCAAGCCATCTATTCACGAAACTTAAAGGAACTGGTGGCTTATGCGGTTAGAGTAGGCCTGCTTCTTTGAAGTAGTGATTCTCTTCCTTCTTAGGCCCAAACGCGCGGACGCCATCCTTCTTGAGCTGCGCCCGTAACTCGCAAGCATATTCCTTAGTGATTTCACCCTTGTTCTCAAGATAAGCAATTATCTCCTCAGCCTGCGCCTCGGTGTCACATCGACGTAGAAAATCCACTGCTTGCGGATTAAAGTGGCGCAGCCTATCAGGCATCTTGTTCTGTTTTAACTCTGCAGGCTCCTCTAATGGTTCCTGGCACTCATCGCAACCGCATTCTTCATGGTCGACGTCTTCGATGTAGGCTTCGGATTCAGCTTCGGCAGCGTTTTTGCGTACGGCATTGATGGGTACCTTTACTTCGCCGCTTTGAAGTTCTTCATAGAGATGTGGGAACATTTTTTTGATGTCTTTAGCAGACGCCATAATTCTTCAACCCAAAATATTCGAAATGGTACTTTAATAGTGTTTTTGATGAATACTCCTTATAATGCAGCGACTATTGCGGAATAAACTGGGCTGTGGGGTTTGAAGAAAGGACTTTTTCTAGGTCTTTTATGCTAAGGCCCTTGAGTTCGTCGCCAAAAATTTCGCATCGGCGCTTTTTCGTTGCTTCTTCGGCGCTTCGGACTACGATTTCTAAGCCATGCTTGGTGGGAGTTTCTGCGTAGATGTGGAGGGATTCCATGGTTGCACCTTTTTTGTTCACGGTTGTCCAATTGGTCTTTTGCACCCTGATACCGCCCGCCTTTATTGCAGAAAGCACTTTTTCAGCGTCGTCGGCATAGACAGCGATGTCGATGTCACTGCCTCGCCGAATTGTACCTCGCCAGACGCTGCCAATCAAAACCGGACAGAAAGCACCCAAAAGCCGCATGACCCTCAAAGCTTCTGAACGCATCTCGACCAGACGGTCCTTGCGTTTCTCTCCCTCGTTTTCCTCAGCTATCTTGTCCAACTCTAAGGCTACTTCGAGGTTTGATGGTAAAAAGTGGGTGCCCAAGGTTTGGGCTGCTTTACCCTTGGCTTGTTTGTACTCTTTTTCTGCCCCGAAATACAGCAGAGTGGCGGCTTCCTTTGCGACGCGCCGTTTTAAGTCGTCTGCAGTCAAAGCTTTTACCGTTTGGCTATGGTCTCATAGAGTTCAACTGTGTGCTGTGCGATTTTGCTCCAGGTGAACTCTGCTAGGACGCGTTTACGGCCGTTTTTGCCTAGGAACTTCATTTTTTCGGGGCTTTCAAGTGCGTTGGTTACTCCCCAGGCGATGTCTGAGGGGTTGTTGGGGTCGATGTGGTAGCCGCATTGTTCTTCGCCGCAGCATATGACAATTTCTCGCATGCCGCTAACTCCCGCGGCGCCAACCACCACTGGTTTCTCCATGCTCATAGCTTCTAGGGCTACGATGCCGAAGGGTTCATAGTAGCTTGGGAATACTGCCACATCGCAGGCGGCATAGTGGTTTATGCGTTCTTCTTCTGGGATGAAGTCGAAGCAGAATTTGACGTAGTCGCCCATCTTGGTTATGGCAGTGAGGTTGGTTAGGTACTCTTGGAGGTCTCCTACACCGACGATGACAAGTTTAGCCTTGGGGATCTTTGCCAGGATATGTGGCATAGCCATGATGAGTTTATCAACGCCTTTAACGCCGACAAGCCTACCCAAAAAGAGCAGCATGTACTCGTCGTCTTTTATGTCGTACTTGGCGCGTATGCGTTTGATGTCTTCTTTGGAGACCTTCTCGGGGTTATACTTCGCTGGATCAACACCGTTATAGCTAACCTGAATCTTTTCCCGTGGAAAACCCAGCCCAATCAACTCGTCCTTCATTGCATGCGAAACGGTGACCACCATATCCGCCATTTTGCCTGCACGGAGTTCGATATTGCTTACAACGCCAGAGCCGCTGCCCATCGTGCGACCTTTCTCGGTGGAGTGCACATGAAACACAAAAGGCATGCCTGTTTCCCGTTTAACTGTGATACCGCCCATCGCTGACAGCCAATCATGAGCCACCACGACGTCGTATTTCATGCCCTCATGCTTGATTAACTCATTAACTAGTTTGGCTGCAGAGAGATAATTGTAAACCATAAGCTTACCGAACAAGTGGATGCCTCGTCCCCACTTACGGATGTCCTCTGCGATTACATCGGGCAACGAGTCGGAGACATCAAGGTGAAGAGGTCTGTGGATTTCTATGCCCCGCCAAATCTCTCGGGTGGGCAATGAACCGGCGTCGTCGTTCATAGTAAAGACGGTTACGTCGTGGTCGTTTAGGACGAATTTGCGGGTGATTTCAGCGGCGTAGGTTCCTAATCCACCCACGATTTTTGGTGGATACTCGTAAACGAAAACGGCGATTTTCATGTTTTTTGTATGCTCCAGTTACCATATGGAGGTAGGTATCAGCGTACTAAAGCTTTGCCCAACTGCGGCAACCGACAAAACTCTGCCTCAATCCATCATGCACTATAGCTTGTTGGCGAAAAGTTTGATTACCCCAACACACATAGCCCTACAGGCAGGTGCCTTCAATGAGTTTATCACCTATCAAACAAGAAATACTGGAAACCATGCTTTTAAACGGCAAGCCCCAGAAAGCCATGGAGATCGCCAAAGAAGCCCACCGGGAATTCCAGCCAGTAATGATGCACCTTCTAGGATTAACACGCATGGGATACGTAGCCACTCCTGAAAAGGGCCTCTATGCACTCACAGTGCACGGTAAAAAAGCCCTTGGCATAAACGAAGTCACCAAAGAAAAAGCTAACCAAATCCTAGCCTATGCCCCGCACGAGAAGTCTTTTAACTTCTACAGAGCAGTCGACAGCCCCCTAAACATCCATGCCCACAACCTAAGAGACTTCACTGCGAAAATCGAAAAAGTAGCCGTTGCGTCGCTCGAGTTCCACTTTGGCCGCGGCGACTTTGAAGCATGGTTTAGAGGATTAGGCGACGAGGAATTAGCTAAAAAGATGGCCCTGCTCAAGAAGCGCAACCCTAAAGGTGAAGACCTTAGAGCGAAGCTTCAGGAATTTGTCGGCACCCGCTACCGTGAACTAGCTGAGCTTACAGGACAAGTGTTTCCCGAGGATAAGCAGGAGCATACCCACCAAGCACATGAGCACCCGCATGTCCACGGTGCCCTTGAACATAGCCATAAACATGAACATGGCCATGATCCTGAGCATAGTCACGAACATGGCTGCCAAGCATAAACTAATTTTACTAAAAAATAAGGGGTTAAAAAAGAGAAAAAGGGCTAGGTCATCGTGCTGTACACAGGGTGCCCTTTGAACTTTAGAATAGTTTTAGACCACTCAATCGTTCCACTCGGCAGCCTTGTACAGAAGGAGTTTACAATCGCACCGTTAGGTGTGAACCTTACGCCATCAAGCATTTCGCCTTTGGTGATGCCTGAAGCCGTAAAGATCATCTCGTTGCCCTTTGCCAGTTCCTCTTCAGTATAGGTTTTATCGACATTGACGCCTGCCGCCCTTAAGCGATCTAATCTGCCAGAATCATCCTTCTTGTCTTTCCAAACCTTAACCAGCATGGTTCCTCCGAGGCACTTTACCGCGACGGCTGCCATGGTGGCTTCTGCACCGGCACCTGCACCGATCAAGAGGTCAATGCCGGAGTCAGGGAGGCAGGTTACGATTGCGCCTGCGATGTCGCCGTCTGAAATGAGGATGATTCTGACGCCGAGTTTACGCAGGCTAGATAAAAGCTCGTTGTGGCGTTCCCGTTCCAGCATGATAACGGTAAAGTTGGAAAGATTCCGATTCTTGTTAGCTGCAACGGTTTTCACGATGTCCTCAATGGACATGTCGAGGTTGATTTTGCCTTTGGATTTGCCATCGGTGGCGACTTTAAAGTAGTAACCATCGTCGGGCAAGACCTGTAGGCACCCTGCGGGGGCGCATGCGAGGGCAGATATTGCGTCTTTTCGGCCCTTAGAGGTGGCGGTTGTGCCGTCCACTTGGTCGATGACGAATTCAACTTTGGGGCCGCTGCCTGTGCCGACTTTTTCTCTCATGGTAAAGGCGGGGGCGTTGTCTTTTGGGCCTTCGCAGCAGATGACTTCGCCGTCTACTTCGGTTTGGTTGAGGGCTGCGCGGCTAAAGTCAAGGGCGGTTTGGTCTACTTTGTCAGGGTCGCCTTTCCCGATGTGAAGAGCTGCACCGACTGCACCTGCGGTGGTAATTCGGGTTAATGCTGGGGCCAATGAGCGTAGGGAGGTCATGTGTGGTCACTTACTTTTTCCTTTCGTTTAGCCACAACTCGACGAATTCGATATAGTTTTGTGCGATCCGCTCGACGGTGGCTTTCCTGTCCGCCTTGCCAGCCTTGAAATCGACAAGTGGATCCCAGAAGATGGTTCTGCCGACTGCAAAGCCGATGATGCCGGGGATTTTTGCGCCTACCGCAAGCCACTCCTTAACCTTATCTTTGGATTCGCCTCGACCCAGGGTGATAACGCCCGCTTTGCGACCGCCCGCTTGAGCCTGCATAACGATGGCTTTAGCGTTAGCTGGATCCTCTACGCCTTCTAGTTTCCATATGGCTGGTTCTACGCCTCCGTCTTGGATTTGCTTTATGGCTTCACACATGAGTTTGGGACGCAATTCAAGGTCATATTTCTGTTTTGAGCCGCCCAAGCTTGCTAGCTGTGTGGAGGTGGCTGGGACGATGAGTTCAAACAGGAAGGGCCGGTTGGCGCTTGCGAGGTAGTCGCTGAGTTTCTTTAGGCGAACTAGCTGGCGCTGGTTGAGGCTTGCGTCGCTTTCGGGGTTGTATCTTACCAGCACCTTTAGGAAGGTTGGGTCAAAAGCCTCAATGTGCTTGGCAAACTCCTCGCCATATTCGAAGTCGAATTCGTCTTGACCGGACTTTTCGGCGGGCATCGCAAAGTTAAAGCCCTGCTTTTTAGCTTCGCGTAGGATTGCGGCGCCGAATTCTTCGTCAACAAGTAAACCTGCAATCTCTTTTGGAACCTTCTTTTCTACTGCCGCTTGGAAGCCTTCAAAAATTATCTGTTTTGCTTCTTCAATTTTTTTCTTTTCGTCGGCTGTGGGGGGGCGGCCTTTGATTCCGAAGAGTTTCTCAATAAAAGAGGCTCGATGATCAAACGCTAAAATAAGTAAATCATTTTTAGACCAGTCGGTCAAATTTTTCACCGCTAGCTATTTTCGCCTCAGTGTATAAATCATTATTGCCTAAACCCAGAGAAGTGCATGGTTGCCTGCTTGAATCGAAACCGTGAAATAATCACACATGCATACTGCACTGTGAGGGCGATTATTTGGCTGATCACCGTATAGTAACCGTAAAGCTCCCCGAAGAGGTCTATCAGGAGATGGCGCTACGCATCCCCGAAGGTGACCGCAGCGACTTTATCCGGGAAGCCATCGCTGATAAGCTACAAAAAACCCCCAAACCCGACAAGCTCTTAGCGCTTGAGACCCGCATGGCGCAGCTAGAGGAGCAGTTTGGCCAAATCAAAAAGTACCTCATTGACCTCGACTTGCTTACTTTCCAGCATGGCAAAGTCAACCCCTACCAATTCGCCGCCGACGACGTGGACCGCAAAATCATCGAGTACCTGCTAAGCTACAAGTCTGCCACAACTCCCGAAATCGCCGATTACCTCAAAACTAACCGTTGGCTTGTACTAAATAGGCTGCAGAAAATCGAGAAAGCCAGTAAGAAGCAGTGCGGCAAAGCCATCATCGAATACTACGCCGGCGAGAAGGGCGGAAAGAAGAAAGCTTGGTGGCTAACGGAAGAATTAATCCAGGAGTAGGCTGGGGTAGCTTTAAATTGTCTTTGCCTGTTGTTTTTGTGCGTGGGCTCGTAGTCTAGTACGGATAAGGCATCGGCCTCCGGAGCCGAGAATCCTGGGTTCAAATCCCAGCGGGCCCGCCACCCCCCAAACGAATTTATCCTGCACACAACCTTTCCCCTTTCTTTTTTACGTTAATTGATGTCCTGTTTTCGAGAGGCAGGTAGAACATAGAAAAAAATAATTTTATTTCCAGTGGCAATATTTTGCCTGCGCTTGAATGCCATCACCTGCACATGCCCACCCAACCAAGACAATATGTTGATTTTCTGGTTAATTCATAGACTGCTAAACTGAGGTTTGTTTTGGTTGAACATGCCTCTCTTTAGCGCTAAAAAGATAAAGAACTGCACACTAGCAGCGACAGCTGCTGCTTTTAATGCAGACAGCCCTTCAAGTCCTGCAACAGAGCCTCCGCCCAAAGTACTAAAGAAGGTT
>JBLNCY010000052.1:0-54137 GCA_050261115.1 Methanocella sp. | reverse complement strand
TCTTTGCCTTTGTTAGTTACTTTTAGCGTTTTTCCCTTTTCTATAAAATCTAGTGCGCGTAACTCGGAAAGATACTTTTTCAACCGGTCAAACGGCACATCGATCTGAACTTGAATGTGGTTTAGCACAATTTTTTCAGCGTTGGTGTGGGCGTCGATTATGCGCAGAAGGTCTCCGTAAATTTGGATTTTGCTTCTGCGTGGTCGACGCTTTATAGTGGCTTTTTTCGGTTTTTGCCCCTTGGCGCTGGGTTTTGACTTGTGCAACTGATTTCACTAATACTACTTAGGCTTTTTTATATTAATCTGTTATATTTTTTGTGATCAGTTGTTTAATTAACATTGTGATTTTAAAAAATTTTGTGTTCACATAAAGAGAGTCAGTCTTATTTATTTCTGGAAAAAAACGTACCACATTTACAACAGGAGAAAGAAAAAATGCAAAACAAAAAATTCGCGACTATTTTGCTAGCTGCTGTTCTATTTATATCCATAGCAGCAGCAACTGCTCCCGCAAATGCGCAGAAATCAGGCGAAATGCAATCCTTCGCATACCTCATCGTGGAACCTAACCCTGTAGGCATAGGCCAAACCACCTATATCGCCATGATGGTCGATGTTCCTCTGCCAGGCTCGTCTGAAGCAAACGACATCCGAAGACACAACTACAAACTCACTATAACTGCACCCGACGGCAAAGTAACAACACAATCATGGGCAGTTGTCCCAGACACCACTGGCGTCCAGTCATCAGCGTTCACCCCAGATCAAGTCGGAACCTACACCTTCTTCTTTGAATATCCAAGCCAAAACTACACATGGTCCTCACCCGCAACCTACATGGCTAACAACGCATACACCGGCGTTATATTCTTAGGCACCAACGCAACAGCAACCCTAACCGTGCAAGAAGAACCCGTCCCCCACATCCCAGACTCGCCCCTACCATCTGAATACTGGACAAGACCCATCTATGGAGAAGACTCAAACTGGTTTGTAATAGGATCACATTGGCTGGGCAGCGGCAGTTCATATACAGCAGCTAGCAGCAACTACCTAGGCTCATTCCAGCAACCTGGTTTGAACTTATGGCAACAAGGTGGAGTAGGACCAGACAGTCCCCACATCGTATGGACAACCCCATTTGAAGATGGCGGTGTCGTCGGAGGGATAAACACCTTCATAGACGGTGCAACCTTCTACTCAGGCGGCTCATACGAAGGCAGATTCCAAAACGCACTCATCATAAACGGCCGACTATACTACAAAGCTCCATTAAGCGACCAAGTCAGCACAACAGCAACAGGTGGCGGCGCATACACATGCAGAGACCTACGCACAGGCGAAATCATATGGACTAACGACAACATCAACCCGACTTTCGCTCAACTCTACACTTATGAGTCACCAAACCAGCACGGTACCATTCCAAACGGTTACCTATGGCAAGCAGTAGGAAATACTTGGATTGCTTATGACGCATTGACTGGCAAATGGCTATTCAACCTCACCGATGTACCCTCCACAGGCACAATCGCATACACACAAAACGGTGAAATCGTAAAATACATACTCAACTACAACACCACAGCCAAATCCGGTTGGCTAGCACTCTGGAACTGGACAGCCGCAGAAGGCGTACCCCCCGGAACCGGAGTCCAAGCAGGCGCACCCGGAACAGGCACTAACTACCTACAGTTCAGACCAGTCGGCAAAGTAATCAACGCAAGCACCGCATACTCATGGAACGTCAGCATCACCGCAGACCTAACCGGTAGCCTAAGAACACAGAACCCAACAATACAGTATGTATTACCGGGCGATATACTCCTTGGAACCACACCCTCAATAGCTCCAGGCGTTCTCTCCATGAGAGGCACCGTTAATCCCTACCAAGTATGGACACTAAGCCTAGCCGACAACAACAAAGGCAGCCTAATCTGGAAGAAATCCTTCAATGCACCATCAAGCAACATGACACTAAACCTCGGTCCACTAGACCCAGTAAACCGTGTCTGGACAACAACCACCGCCGAAGACATGCAATACCAAGGCTACAGCCTAGAGAACGGAAACGCCCTCTGGACAACTAACATACCCACGCGCCCAATGCAGTTCTTCAGCAGCGGCTCAGGCGCAGGCCAAAGATGCGTCACCGCATACGGAAACCTCTACACCCAAGGCTTCGGTGGAGAAATCCAATGCATCGACACAGCCACAGGCAACCTACTCTGGACCTACAACAACACAAGCAGCGGCGTTGACACAGGTTGGGGTCTAATGCCAACCTTCATCGCGGCAATCTGCGACGGCAAAGTCTACGCATTCAACAACGAGCACTCACCTAACAGTCCACTCTACAAAGGCTACAGCATATACTGCATCAACGCAACATCCGGTGAAGAAATCTACAAGATGCTATCTTGGGCTGGCCAAACAGGCGGGCAGGGTCTGTCAACCTCCATCTTAGCAGACGGAACCTTAGTCTACTACAACTACTACGACAACCAACTCTACGCAATAGCTAAAGGCCCAAGCCAAACCACCGTAACAGCCTCACCCAAAGTCTCATACCACGGCGAAAAAGTCCTACTGGAAGGCACAGTCACCGACATCTCTGTAGGCACAAAATCAACAGAGTTAGCAGCACGCTTTCCCTCAGGTGTCCCAGCAGTCTCTGACGAAAGCCAAGCAGAATGGATGGAGTACGTCTACATGAAGCAGGAGCGGCCAACCAACGCCACAGGCGTTCCAGTTGTTCTTAGCGTGCTTGATCCAAACGGCAACTATGTCGTAGTCGGCACCGCAACAAGCGACGCCTACGGTACATTCAGGTTACCGTTCACCCCCGAAGTACCCGGCACATACACAGTCGTGGCAACATTCCAAGGCTCAGGCTCCTATTATGGCTCATACGCTGCAACCAGCATATACGTCGATGAACCCGCCGCGACCGCAACACCCATCCCAACACCAGCACCATCTGCAGCTGACCAATACTTCATCCCAGCCATCATCGGCATAATCGTCGCCATCTTCCTAGCCGCAGCAGCAATAGTGCTTGTCCTGAGAAAAAAACCCTAAGATTGAGCGCCAACTCAATCCCCCTTTACTTTTTCTTTTAACCCGATTTATCAGCATTAAAACTTGTTCGGTGTTGTCAAGGTTTATTTTCTAGCATGGCGCCTTCTTTGCTGAAGCCAATGATGCATGAAGAGCCGTCTGAATTGTGAAGAATGCTTAAATGGGGAAATATTTACCTGAGGCTTCACATAAACCGGCGCAAAACCCCGCAGTTTAGGCAATACACATAGTTTGGCTGTGTAATCTTTATCTAAAGCGACAATAGATTGATAGGACTGGAGACCCAGGATGGCACTAGACAAGTTAGGTTCTTCGTTGACAGACGCCATAAAAAAACTATTCAAAGCCGGCGTAGTCGATGAAGCAGCCGTTAAAGAACTAGTCCGCGACATACAGCGGGCGCTTCTACAAGCAGACGTAAACGTACAGCTAGTGCTCCAAATCAGCAAAAACATCGAAGAGCGAGCCCTAAAAGAAAAAGTCCCCCCCGGCGTCTCCAGACGGGAACACGTTATCAAAGTGGTTTATGAGGAACTCACCAAATTCATAGGCGACAAACCCGTCCCGCTAAAAATCGAGCCTGGCAAAAGAAAAACCATCATGCTAGTCGGCATCCAGGGCTCAGGCAAAACTACCCACGCCGCGAAATTGGCACGGTACTTCCAGAAACGCGGCTTAAGAGTCGGCTTAATTGCCGCTGACACCTTCCGCCCAGGCGCATATGCCCAGCTTCAGCAGCTATCCAATCGCATTAACGTCCCCATCTTCGGCGATGCCAAAGCCAAAGACCCCGTGAAAGTTGCCAAGGAGGGCTTCAAAGTATTCCAAGACCGTGACCTAATAATCGTTGACACGGCCGGTCGCCATAAAGAGGAAAAAGACCTTATCAAAGAAATGAAAGACATCGAAAAAGGCATTCATCCCGACGAAATCATCATGGTTATCGATGGCACCATCGGTCAGCAGGCGCTTCTTCAGGCAAAAACCTTCCATGAAGCCACCCCAATCGGCGCTATCATTGTCACGAAACTAGACGGCTCAAGCCGCGGAGGAGGCGCACTCTCAGCCGTCGCAGCCACAGGGGCACCCATCAAATTCATCGGCACAGGCGAAAAAGTTGAAGACATAGAAGCCTTTGTGCCTTCACGCTTCGTAGGTCGCCTGCTTGGTATGGGTGATCTTGAAACCTTGCTGGAGAAGGTGCATGAAGCCGAAGTTAAGGTGCCGCCCAAGAAAGCTAAGGAAATCATGAGTGGCAACTTTACGTTGACAGATATGTATGAGCAGTTTGCTGCGGTTAAGAATATGGGGCCGTTTAGTAAGGTTATGAAGATGCTTCCGGGTATGTCAGGCTCCAACATTCCTGACGAGATGCTAAGCACCGCCGAGGGGCGACTGGATACTTGGCAGGTTATCATACAATCCATGACGACTGAAGAGAAAGAGAACCCTAAACTGCTAAACTCCAACCGTGCAAGACGCATCGCCCGCGGTTCAGGAACCAGTGAGAAGGAAGTCAAGGAATTAGTCAAGCAGTACTTTATGATGAAAAAGATGCTAAAGATGTTCAAACGCAAAAAGAAGTTGCCCTTCGGGTTAGGCGGCGGCAAAGGCATGTTCCCGATGGGATTTGGACAGTAGGTTAATCTGACATGGACGTTCTTGCGAAGGCTTACGAGTTACTCATCAAATATCCACTTTGCGATCACTGTTTGGGTAGGCAATTTGCGCTTTTAGGCTACGCCATGGAAAACAACGTACGCGGCCAAGCACTAAAAACCGCCCTGACCCTGCAGGCGAACGCCTTGGCATTAGAAGAAAAAACCGCCCCCGAAGGCATAAACCGCCTAGAAGTGTTATCCGTTAATGGCTTTTCTAAAGCTGCAGAAGAGACCCTAAAACACCTCAAAAAGTCTCTGCCAAAAGCTGAAGGGGAAGCTAAATGTTACCTCTGCGAGGATAAATTCAACCAAACAGACATCATCGTCCAGAAGGCACTTGATGTCCTCAAAGACTATGAATACAGCTCTTTTCTTGTCGGCATCGAATTACCACTAGCGGTGGAGGAACGCGAAGACGAATTCAAAGGCACAAACGGCATAGCGCACGGGGAAAGCATTCGCCATGAATTCGGCCGAGTCTACGGCAAAGCCATCGCAAAAGCCGCCGCCAAAGAAGCCGAGTACCTAAAACCCGACATAGTCCCCGTGATTAATCCATTCGAGGAAACAGTACGCCTCCAAGTTAACCCCTTATTTGTCGGCGGTAGATACCGTAAACTTGTCCGTGACATTCCCCAATCTGAGTGGTGGTGCAACCGCTGCCGCGGGCGAGGTTGCCCCAAATGTGGCGGCGCAGGTAAACTCTACCCCGATTCCGTGGAAGCGCATACTTCCAAGCCGCTTCTGGAGGCTACTGGCGGGGCGGAATCGTTTTTCCATGCCTCTGGCAGAGAAGACATCGATGTCCGCATGCTTGGATCTGGCCGCCCCTTCATTGTGGAGATAGCCCAGCCCAAAAAGCGCTCCATTGACCTAAAGCAGATTGAGCAAGCCATAAACGCAGAAGGCGTCGGCAAGGTCGAGGTGTCTGAGTTGCATTTTGCAGGCAAAGATGACGTGCGGCACCTCAAGAAGGGCGAGAACGCCAAAAAAGAATATCGCCTCTTAGCTGAATTCCAAAACGGCGTTACCGATGATCAGCTCCGCATGTTAGAAGAAAAACTTACAGGCGCTATGGTTCGGCAGCGGACACCTTTGCGTGTGGTGCATCGTCGAGCTGATATTGTGCGAGAAAGGTACATATATAAGCTTGAAGTTAAGAAGGTGACGCTTAAGAAAGCTCTCCTCTATATCAAGTGTCAGGGAGGGCTTTACGTGAAAGAATTGGTGTCTGGAGATGAAGGACGTACAGTGCCCAACGTGTCGGCTTTGCTCGGTAACCCAGCGAAGACGCTTAAGCTTGACGTTCTCAATGTAATAATGGAATAAGGTGAAAATTGGATGAAAGGTTCAAAAGGCTACTACTCTGGCACTCGCAGTTTGCTAACAAAGCCAACTCGTGCGAAGGGTAAACCAAGAATTAGCAAGTTACTTCATGAATATGAGGCCGGCAATGAAGTCATCATAAAGATGGATTCTAGCGTACAGAAGAGTATGCCTCACAAACGTTTCCATGGCAAAGTAGGCCATATCATCGAGAAACGGGGCAGGGCATATGTCGTTAGTGTTCCTCAGGGTGAAGCGCTTAAAACCATAATTGTCCGCTCAGAACACTTAGAGCCATACACAGGAACTTAGGTTGATACAAGATGAGCAAGAGAGAAGTAAGCGAAAGTCGCCTAACACTGCCGCAAGTTAAAAAGATACTAGAAACCATCGGAGAAGAAAACCTTGATCAATTCCAACGTCGCACACTCGACTACGTAAGCAAATTCAGCAAAGCGGAACCTGAAAAAGCTGAAGAACTCTTGCAAAAACTTGTAAAAGAATTCGAGCTCGATGAATCTGAAGCAGTACAGATCATTAACTGCATGCCGGAAACCGTAGATGAACTACGCGTTTTCCTAGCCGGCGGAAAAAAGATTATCGAAGCCCAGAAACTGTCGCAAATCGTCGAAATCCTCAACGAGAACAGACTGCTAAAATAGCACTAGATGGCTAAGTATTTTAAAGCAGTAAGTAGCATACACTAGGTACACGAGAGTGACAGTTATGGAAAAACGGTATGAAGAGAACGCTTACGTACTAGACTTTCTGCCTCATGGCAAACCCGGGACTCGTCCCACTGGACGCGCTGGCTACCGTGCAGGTGCATTAATTCAATGTGTCGGCGAAGAATTCTTTACATTACTTGAGGCTTTGGTACGTGAAGACCTCGTGCTGAAACCTGGCGACAAGGTTTATGTCGGTAAAGACAGCCGAAGCGAAGTAACCTACATCATCGGCCGCATAGGTTTTGAGGAGCTCACAGCCGCCGCTAAATCCGAATTACCCAGCGTAGTCAACAAAATCGTTGAGAGCCGGGAGGCGTGGTTTGTTAATTTCTTCAATACCGCACGTGCCATAACACCTCGTATGCACGCTTTAGAGTTGGTGCCAGGCATCGGAAAGAAGTATATGTGGCAAGTAATCAATGAACGCCAACGCAAACCCTTCGAATCCTTTGAGGATTTGCAGAAACGCACCGAGCTACCCAACCCAGTAAAGCTAATCACAAAACGGGTTCTAGAAGAGCTCGAGGGCGACAGCAAATATCGTCTCTTCACCCGCGCACAATAGGCCCCCTGCGATGAGTCTTGAGCAAATCCAGCAGCTGCTAAAGGCTCACAACATAAGCCCCAACAAGCTGCTGGGCCAAAATTTTATGATCCAACCCGCTTACTACCCTAAACTAGCTGAATACGCCGATTTGGGCGAATCAGACGTGGTTTTGGATGCCGGCGCCGGATTTGGTCTTCTAACACGGTTCCTATCCGAAAATTGTCGGGGTGTAGTTGCTGTCGAGAAGGACCCACAGTTAACTGAGGTTCTTAGTAAAACCTTCCGTGGCACTGACAATGTAACGGTTGTGAAGGGTGATGTGTTGAGGGTTGAGTTGCCCCCGTTTAACAAGTCTGTTGCAGCGCCCCCCTATTATCTTTCAAGTCAACTTGTGCTTTGGCTGCTTAACCGAAAAATTGATTGTGCTGTTTTGATTGTTCAGAGGGAGTTTGCTGAGCGACTGGTTGCAAAAGTTGGCAGTGAAGAGTATGGCTGGTTAACCGTTGTCTTAGCACAGCAGGCTGAAGCCAAACTGCTTGACCCAGTACCTAAAGACATGTTTTATCCGCCCCCCGAAGTCGACTCCATAATCGTTAGCATCAAACCATGGGCAACCCCAGCCTTCCAAGTAAAAGATGCAGCCGCCTTTTTGCACTTAACTAAGTGGCTATTTACCCAACGCAACAAAAAACTCGCCAAAGCTCTCGCACCCTATATACGCAGCGCCCAAAAACTTGGCAAACAAGAAGCAGAAAAACTCGCCAGTAGCTTCCCCTTCAGCCAAAAACGCCCCCGTGAATTATCACCGAAAGATTTTGGAGCCATCGCAAATGCCCTGTCCCACTAAACGCGTCCACTTTGAGGGCTTAATTTTTGATGTTTGTGATGATGTGTATGAGCCAGCGGAGGATAGTTTCCTATTTTCCCAGAACCTTAAGGTACGGCGCGATGAGGTAGTGCTTGATTTAGGCACTGGCTCGGGAATTCTTGCCGTTACCGCAGCCCTAAAGGCTAGGCGTGTTCTTGCTGTGGACTTGAACCCCTATGCCGTACGCTGTGCCAAAATGAATGCTAAACTCAATGGCGTTAACAATGTGGATTTTTTGCAAAGCGACCTATTTAGCGCCTTTAGCAGCGGCGTAAAGTTTGATTTAGTGTTGTTTAACGCGCCCTATTTGCCGTCGGAGGCGGGTGAGGAGGAGTCGTGGATTGGGCGGTCTTGGGCTGGCGGTGCAGATGGCCGAGTGGTTGTGAACCGTTTTATCGCTCAGGTTGGTGCTTACCTTAAGATGCCTGGTAGGGTGCTTCTTATGCAGTCTACCTTGACGGGTGTAGAGCAGACTCTGCAAGCCTTCCAAGCATGCGGTCTAAACGCCACAGTAGTAGCTACTCAGCAGTTGCCCTTCTTTGAAACCCTAACGCTAATCGAGGCTAAAACAGAAGCCTAAAAAGCCTCCAGCCACCTATCTATCTTGGCGTTTTTATGACCATCTACTTCTATGTTAAAACATCCGACGACCCCAAAGTTGTAGGCGAAACCGTTTGTGCAGCTAACGCAACTATGGGTCAACATCCCGGCGACGAATACACATGGGTACTCCAGCCTGGTCGCCATGGGTCTGATTACTGGGAAATCTGGGGTAAGTATGCTAAGCTTAAAGACTTGACTTCTATAGGGATTGTTTATCGGGTGGGTGATACCGTGGTGTGCGGCGGGATTAATGATGCGTTGGTTCCAAATTTTGCCGACCCCTTGATTTTGAGGTATGGATTTGATAATGTGAAGTGTATAAGTTCCTGGTCTCCCCGCTGATTTTTCGGTTACCGTTACAGTTTAACCGACGGTTAACTTGGTGTAGCTGTATCTATACAGTCACAAGCTTTCATAAAACACCTTGAATATCTAGCAAGCAAGGATAAGGAGATTTTTAACATTGCCAAAAAAACAAAAATTGTCGGCCCTTTCTTTTAGTTTAATTCTATTTTTTGTAGTCGCAACTTGCCTTGTATCGGTAAACGCTCAAGACACCGCAACAGTAATCGTCAATAGCCAAACAGGTGGAACAACAGACATCACAGGGACCACCACCTACCCAGACGGAACCGAAGTCACCATAACCGCTGTTCCAGACTCGGAATATGCATTTCTAAACTGGGTAGTCTCCCCAAGCGATGGGTCAGGTGACACTACCCCAACCAGCAACCCCTTAACCTTCACAGTAACCGGCGACGTAACCTACACCATCACCCCTGTCTTCACAATTCCCGCACCAGTACCCGGACGCCCTTCCCCAACCGACCTAGCAAGCGCTGCAATTGTAATCATCTTACCCTCAGCCGGAGGAACTACTAGCCCTGCCCCTGGAACCTATGCTTTGGAAAACGCTGAAAACCTAAACCTAGTCGCGATGCCTGACGAAGGCTGGGAATTCTCCCACTGGACCATATGTGGCAACCCAACCCCTCACGGGACCGAGCCAATCAACTGGACCCCCACAGACAACCCCTATAACGTTAATCATGGATACGGCGACACATACCGCTACCAAGCAGTCTTCACTCCCATAGGCAGCTTAGACCAACCCACCCCGACTCCAACATCAAATAACACCGGTGGTTCAATGGCTGGATTATCAAACGAGATGTGGATAATCATCGCCTTAGTTGTGGTTATTATCGTGATTTTGATCGGGTTTGGAGTTTACGCCTCTAGACGCCGGTAAACCTCTCCTTTCTTTTTTGTCATAAAACAATTAAGCCTCAAGTTCTTGCATACCGCTGGCTACTGCTACCTAACCCCTCTGCAGAAAACCAAAATAAAAAAGAAAAACAAAAAGAGGATAGATTGGTGGCTAGTCTTCACGCCACTTAAACAGCTTCACTGCCAAAACAAAAATCACAACCGCAATGACAGTTACCACTGCAATATCAATCAAAGCCCCAGTATAGTTCTGGTAAACCATTATGTTGTTTAAGCCCTCAACTACGTAGAAGAGGGGCAGAACATGCGCTATCGTTTGCAGGTACTCGGGCATGAAGGCTATGGGGAAGAATGTGCCTGAGAGGAACATCATCGGGAAAGTTACAATGTTTCCGATGACTCCCGCCGTCTCGGGGTTCTTTGTTACAGTGCCGACTAGCATACCAAGTGATGCAAACAGCAAAGGCCCCACAATCAGGAAGGGTATGAGCCAGACTGTGAGGGTTATGTTTGCATTAAACAGCAGTATGCCCACGGTGGCCATTAGAACAAAAGACGTCGCAGAGAGCACGATGTAGAAGAGTATCTTCGCGATAAGCCATTCCATTTTTGAAAGCGGCGTCAACGATAGCTGCTTGAAGAGCTTGTTCTTCTTGTAGTTAGAGGAAATCTCGACTAATGAAAACATCGGGTTAACCAGGATGGCAAAGCCGATTAAGCCTGGAACCAGAAAGTCAATGTAGCTCTCTTGTGAACCCACGGTCTCTTGGGCTGTCGTTATTATCTGTGTGCCATTGAATGCTTGGAGGTTAAAGTGAGTGTTTATGGCACTGATAATTGTAAGAACAGTTCCGCCTGTGCTCCCTGACGGATTAGTGAAGACAGTGACGTTTACGGGTTGTTGCATAGCATAATTTAACGTAAAGTCCTCAGGGATAATCAACCCATTCTCTATTGAGTTCTTAGAGAGGTAATCTCTAAAGTCCTCTGAATTGTTGATGGTTACGACACGTAGCGTTCCTGTTGAGTTGATGGCTTCCAAATAAGCATCTGAAACGTTAAAGTTCCCTGCGCCAAAATCTGCACCAGCATCTCTATTCTGTGCATACATCGTTATGGTTCCAGAGCTTCCGCCCGAGAAGATGGCGCCGAAAATCAGAATCAAAATAACCGGGAAAACTAAGCCGAAGAACAAACCAAACTTGTTTCGTATGTATCCACGGCTAAACACCTTAAAGTCTGCAAATATTCTTCTTCCACTAATCATTAGAATAGCCCCCGTTTCTTTGGTTTCTTCTCCACCGTAACCTCGCCCTGCTCACCTACGGGTTCAGTGACAAGCTTTATGAAAACATCATCCAAGCTGTCTTGGCGAGTTTGAATGTCGCCCCACTCAAGACCTGATTGTTCAGCAGCTGCCAACGCGGCTAAGGCATCGATCTTCTTTTTGAGGGGAATTGTGATCACGCCCCTAGCGGTGTCATAGTCAACCTGTAGCTCTGTGTTTGCTTTGATGTAATCAGCGAGTTTTTGGCTGCCGTGAATTTCAAGACGCTCGCCGGAGCCATGCTGCTTTATGATTTCTTCTGTGGTTCCCATAGCAACGATTTTTCCATGGTCCATAATGGCTACGCGGTCACTGAGTTGCTGTGCCTCGTCAAGATAGTGAGTGGTTAGAATGATTGTTTTGCCTTTTGCTTTTAATCCGCGGATAACTTCCCACACTGCCCGCCTAGCGTTGGGGTCAAGTCCAGTGGTGGGTTCGTCAAGAAACAAAAGCTCAGGAGAGTTCACCAGGGAAAGCGCTAAGCCCGTTTTACGCTTTTGTCCGCCTGAGAGGTCCTCAAAGAAGGTTTTCTCCTTCTCATCTAGCAGGACATCTCTTAGGATTTGGTCAGGATCGCACTTTACGTTAAACAGCGCAGCATAGTAGAGGATGGCTTCTTTGGGTGTAGTTTTTTCTATGAACGTGAATTCTTGGGGAATTACACCTATTTTTTGGTGCACCTCAAAGCCCTTTTTCCAGGGATCTAAGCCAAAGACTTTTACGTCTCCGCCGTTGCGTTCACGCAAGCCCTCAAGTATTTCGATAGTGGTGGTTTTACCTGCACCGTTGGGTCCTAAGAGCCCAAAGACTTCTCCAGGCTTGACGGTAAAGGATATGCCATCTACCGCTTTTAGGCTGCCATAGTTCTTTCTAAGTTCTGATACTTCGATAGGTAACATGTAGGGTCTTCCTAAGGCATTCTCTATATATAACTTTCGGAAACTAACACAAGCAACCGATCCAACGCTATAGCGCCGCTTAAGCGTTTATTTCTCTCAGAATCGTTTTCTGTGACTCACGGTTAAGGTTGTCAACTATAAACCCGACCAAATCTTCAGGAGACAAATAACGCGGCCCCCGCTCATGAAAAACACGCACCTCAACTTCTCCCTTCCTGAATACGGCGCGCAACATATAGTAATCAAATTTCAGCGCCACCCTCTTATCCCCTGTATCCTTATAGTAACGGATAGAACAGAAGAAATCCAGCCTCCCCACACGTCCATTCTCCACCAACCCAAGCGCTCGCTTAACTTCTTCCTCGCTAAGATAATTAAAGCCCGCATCCTCTGCTAACCCGTATTCAAAAATTACAACGCCACCTGGTATGGTGGGAATGGATATTTGCTCAAAAACCATCTCCTTGCGATTAATCTCGCCTAGGAATTTGAGGAGCTTTTGCTGAAGCTGACGGGTAGAGGAAAACACTTGGTACTCTATGAAGTAGTGAATGTTTTCGGGAAAACCGGTGTAGACTCCAAGAGGCAAGCGGGGATTCAAGCCTTCATACGTTTAATTTTATCCACACTGTTTAGCAACTCGCTTAGGGCCACGGTTAATTTTTGGAGTTCATCTACATCCTCGGTTTTTTCGATTTTTGCTTCGAGGTGAGCGATTTTTGCCATAAGGGTTGCTTCTAGTTTGTCGTAGGCTGCGTTTGATGCCTTAGGCGCCTGCGGTTGGGCTTCTTGGGGTATCTCTTGGCCTTCTTTTACTACAATGACCTTTTTCTCGTCCTTTGCACACCATAACGTGGCGTCTCGTAGGCGGAAGAGCGGCGAATTGCAGTTTGGGCACGAGCGATCAGTTAGGGTGGCGCCTTGTCGTAGCAGTTCAGCCATTCGTTTGATGCTTTCCTTGTCTTGTTGCATATGGACCCCAAAGTAAATACATATCAATAAATATATAACTTGACTACTGCATTTTGCAGTGCAGGGGAACTAATCATGGTTCGGAAAAAGAAAACTGAAGAGTATGAAGCTAAGATTAAGCAAGCGTTACAGGTGCTTAGCGAGGTTTCAGAAGATAGCACGACACCCCGCAACATTCGCCGATCCGCAAAAGATGCCATGAACGCGTTACAGAGCACTGAATATACCGCTGCCGTAAAAGCTTCTAATGCTGTTGCCTTGCTGGATGAGATTCTGCAGGACCCCAACATGCCGCCTTACACGCGGGTTAAGCTCTGGAACGTTATGAGCTTCATAGAAGCCATAAAAGACTAATTCTGAGTATATCAGACCACTTCTACTTTCTTTCCTTGAATATCTGTGCCATCCATGTCTAACATTTTTGAAGCTAGCTCTAATGGGGTATACATGTTTTATCTATAGTCCTCAGCGACTTTTCCTGTTTTTCAAATAGTTAGCTGAAAAAGCCTGAGCCGAATTATCGAGCAGAGGCGTTAGGGGCATTTGTTTTGCTTGTATGATGCTGCGCAGTGCATGCAGCAAAACGCCATTTCTTTGCCATCGATGACTTCTTTGTAGGTTCCTTCGTAGACTTTGCAGCCGCAGTGGGCGCAGACTGATAGGCTGGGTTCAATGGCAATGGAGACAAGGCTGGCAAAGCGTTTAAAGAGGCAGCTGCAGAGTTCCCGGCCTTCATCTGTTAGGGTGAAGACTTTTTTTACTTTGTCGCCGATGGGTTGGAGTGTGTGATTAACGTAGCCTTTGTCTTCTAGCTGCTCAAGGAAGGGGTAGACGAGGCTTGGGCTGATTTCTTTTTTGATGCGTTTTCTGAATTGGCTCATGATGCTGTAGCCGTGTTGGGGGCCTTCATAGAGTATGGTGACTATATAGAAGCGGCTGAAGTCGCTTAGGAGTTCGTTTAGGCCTTCGGTTTGGGTTTCTTTTGGCATCCTTAATCAGCTGAGATGGATATGCATTAAATGCTATTTAGATATATCTCAAACATATCTATGTTCAACCTGCCTCATCCAAGCATTCGGGCACTAACAAATATATCCTACCTGTTGCAATTACTTCTGGGTTCCAGAGGGAGCGTTATCCTTTGAAATATGACGTAATCATCGTGGGCGCAGGCCCCGCAGGCATCTTCTCAGCACTAGAACTAACTGAAAAATCCAACCTAAACGTTCTCGTCATCGACCGAGGCGAAGACATAAACAAACGCAAATGCCCCTCCCAACGAGGCTTTGACTGCGTACATTGCGAACCATGCAACGTACTCAACGGCTGGGGTGGAGCAGGCGCTTACAGCGACGGCAAACTCACTCTATCAACCGAAGTAGGCGGCTGGCTAAACCAGTACGTCTCCACCAATGAATTAGAAAGCCTCGTCAAATACTGCGACGACATCTACATCCGTTTTGGCGCCAGCAAAGAAGTTTTTGGCGGAAGCAACGAAGAAATCGACGAAATCGCTCGCCAAGCCTCCCTAGTCGGTCTCAAACTAATCAAGCAAGAAGTCCGTCACATGGGTACCGACCGATGCCTTGAAGTCCTAAAAGAAATGCGCCACTACCTAGACAGCAAAATCACGTTCATGCCCAAAACCGAAGTCAAAGGCCTAATCATCAACAACCAAACCATCCAGGGCGTAGAAACCGTCGCCGGAGAAAAGATCATGGCCAAATATGTCATCATCGCCCCTGGCAGAGGCGGCGCAGAATGGCTCCAAACCGAGGCGCAGATTCGCGGCTTAAAAACGGTCAACAACCCCGTTGACATCGGCGTCCGCGTTGAACTGCTTGCGGCGGTCACCGAGAAACTCACCAAAGTTCTCTACGAGCCCAAACTAATCTATTTCTCACGATCATTCGACGACCAAGTTCGGACGTTTTGTGTTTCACCCCACGGCGAAGTCACCACCGAATCCTACGACGGCGTCTTAACCGTTAACGGTGGCAGCCACGCAGAAACCAAGACCCTCAACACCAATTTCGCCATACTAGTCAGTACACAATTTACCGAGCCATTCAAAGAGCCAATCGCATACGGAAAATACATCGCGCGCCTAAGTAACCTGCTTAGCGGCGGAGTCATGGTCCAACGCCTAGGCGACTTGATGCATGGTCGGCGTAGTACACCTGAGCGAATAGCCCATAGCGTCCTGGTCCCCTCGCTAAAGAACGCTACACCCGGTGACCTCAGCTTCGTGCTACCCTATCGCTACCTAACCGACATACGAGAAATGCTAGAAGCCCTCGACAAAATCGCGCCGGGCGTTGCTTCACCTGAAACTTTGCTGTATGGTGTTGAGGTGAAATTCTACAGTAGCCATCTGCAGCTGAACACGGCGCTGGAAACCAAAATCAATAACATGTTCACCATAGGTGATGGTGCAGGTGTCACTCGTGGCCTTATTCAGGCGTCTGCTAGCGGCGTTATAGTTGCTCGGGAAATCCTAAAGAGAGAAAAACTCCTAAAGGAATAAACTAAGTATGGCAGTTGCAGAAAACATCAAGTGCTCGCATTGCGGTGCCCCCGTGGAGTTCAAACCTGGGGAAATCGTGGCTACCTGCAAGTACTGTGGCTTCACAACTGTCATCCAAACAGGAAAAGCCTTCTCCTTTCAACATTCTCTTCTGCTAAACAGCTTTAGCCCCGAAGCGATGGAGAACCGCGTCAGGGACTGGATGCGAAGCGGCTTCATGAAGCCCTCCGACTTGGCCAAGAAAAGCAAGATAACCGAGAAAACCCTGATGTATCTTCCTTTTTGGGTTGTCAACTGTGAGGCTTCCACACGCTATAAGGGGATTTTTGAGCGCATCTCACCCCCTATAGTCAAGGAAGGCGAAATCAAAAAGAAATACAACTGGCTGGTCTTAGCAAGGCAAGCTAGTGACTTCCCCACGAAAGCCTATGATGTGCCTTTGGAGGGCAAGATCCCCTATGATTTTCGCAAGATAGAGAGTTTTGCGAAGCTTCTTAACAGCGAAGTTGAGAAAGAGCAGGCTGTAGAGCTGGCGCGTCAGCAGATAGATTCTCATCATCGTTTTTTGCTCCAGTCTGACGTTGACCGGGTTGTTGAAGCTACAACCGCGGTTGAGCCTCAGCAGATGTTGTATTTGCATGCGCCCGTATGGTTTATACGCTATGAGTATAAGGGTAAAAGCTACCAGATGATAATTGACGGCGTTAAAGGCATGACGCTTAAGGGTGACATACCCAGCAACAAATTCTAGCCAATATTTAATAGCAAGCGTCTTTTTAATAACGGATTGCGAAGTCGAGGAATCCAAGATGAGTGAGAATAAAGATGTTTATGCCCAAGCGAAAAGCCAAATGAGGCTTTCTGAGCGCATAGCCGCTGCGCTGCCCGGTTTTCGCGGTTACAAAGAAAAAGAGTTGCGCCGTGAATCCGACAAGCTACTCCGTAATCATCTCTACCTCAAACTATCCAAAGGTAAAGATAACGTTAGGCTCATCTCTCAGAAATTAGCTGACAAACGATACTTAGACGTGTTGCCCGACATAGACCGCCTTGTCGCAAAAATTGATCGCATCAGCTCAAAAGTTAATCACGCATCCTATGGTTACTCAGGCTTCTTTGACGCCGTCAAAATCAAAGAAGAGAACCTTGACCGCATGATCACCTACGATAACCAACTCATCGAGCAAGTCACCGCCTTAACAGACTCTATTGAGGCATTCAAGGCCCAACTGGCAAGCGGCGACTACATGGGCCTTAAGGATAAAATTCAAGGTGTCACAGACAAATTCGACATGCTAGAAGACGCGTTTGATAAACGCCAAGAAGTCATCATGGGAGTGAATGCATAATGCCACAAGTACTTGAATGGACGAACGTGGGTCCTGAAGACATAGTTTATCGTCACCCAGAAAACAACATAACCTGGGGCGCACAACTAATTGTTAAAGAATACGAGATGGCCGTGTTCTTCCGAGACGGCAAAGCTTACGACGTTTTCGGCCCCGGACGCCACACCCTAACCACCCTAAACCTGCCTCTGCTAACGGGCTTGCTGACGCGGTTGGCCGGTTTTGGAAGCAACAAACCCTTCACTGCAACAGTGCTCTTTATCAGCACAAAAATCTTTGCAGGCAAATGGGGTACCCGTGCACAAACCACCGAGCTAGCCCCCTTGCAGGTTTATGGGCAATTCTGGTTCAAAATTGCTGACGCTTCATTGTTTGTCAACGAAGTCGTTGGTGGACAGAAAGTCTTCACCACCCAGGGCGTAAACGATTTCCTCCGCGGTTTCCTCAACGAGAAAATTATTAACGAACTCAGCCACTACGACCTAGTAACAGTATTCACACGCCTAAACGAGACCAGCATCATCGTCAAAAACACCCTAATCGACTACTTCAAACGTGTCGGTATCGAATTAACCGACCTGAGATTCGAAGGCATCGATACCACCCCCGAGTACCGTGAACGCCTCTTCTGGCTAAAAACCGGTAACACCCCCGCAGGCGACGTACTTCGCATGGAGACGGTGAAAAGTGCAGCAGAGAGCCTGGGTCAAGGCGGAGGCGGCTCAGGCGCCCTCGGCGCAGGCATGGTCCTAATTCCACAGATTATGAATCAGCAAGGCGCACCCCAAGCAGCACCCGCAGCAGCGCTAGTCATCTGCCCCAAATGCGGCGAAAAAGTACCTGCCACCAGCAAATTCTGCCCCAACTGCGGAACCAACCTAACCCCCCCCTCGCAGAACACAATGACCTGTCCCAACTGCGGCAAATCTATCCCTGCCAACAGCAAATTCTGCCCTGAATGTGGACAAAAAATCCAATAGGGGAGACAGACGCCATGAGTGATGGAAACAGTCGGACGCTGCTAACCGTCGGCGTCTTCTTCATCACCATAGTCGTTGCAGTATTGCTCTATGTTGCAGGGTTGATTGATTGGCCATTGATTGTGCCGGTAGTAATCTTACTCAATGGATTATGGTTCCTCGTGTTGGGCGCCATAAGAATGGGCAAACCAGTAAAGTATGAACGCAGCCCCTTTAGTACTGTAGCGCTTGGGTTAGTTGCAATTGCGGTGGGTGGCGCTTGGATGCTATTTAGCATCAACTGGCTCTACTCGCTGATAGTGGTGCTATTGGTTGTTGCGGGTTTAGCAATCACCGCTGCGCTGAGGCGCAAATAGCCCTTTCTTTCTCTTTTTGTTTTCTGTCTGTTGGTTCCCATAATTTAAATTAGCATTAGGCTATCCCTTATGGTACGGGTACCAGATGAGACGGCGCAATAGCTTGCTAATAATCCTACTCCTGCTGCTTACTATATCGCAGACCTGCAGTTTAGTCCAAGCCGCCCCAAATGACTGGCCGATGTTCCAACATGACATCGCACGTTCAGGCTCCACCCACATCGGCGATGCAACCGATTCTGCCCAGCTCTTGTGGACCTTCCAGACAGGCGCGTCTGTGTGGTCCTCTCCAATAGTTACAGGGGACTACGTATATGTGGGTGGGGGAGACGGATACCTCTACTGCCTAAATGCGACAAGCGGAAACATAATGTGGCAATACTTCGGCGATGTCGGTGGCAGTTTCTCAACGCCTGCCGTAAGCGACGGGCATCTCTATGTAAGCTCAAGCAAAGGCAACTTCTCATGCATAGAGGCTGATACTGGCAGACTTGTCTGGGAAACTAACCTTAATGGCGCCCTCTGGTCATCGCCCCTGGTTCTTGGCGACTACATTTATGTGGGTTCTTCAAACGCCCGCCTCTACTGCTTAGAAGCTTCCTCTGGAACGGTGCTGTCTTTTTTCCAAGCGGTCGGCACCATCAACTCCGCACCAGCCTACGCCGAAGGATTGCTGTATTTTAGCTCAGAATACTACCTCTACGCCCTAAACGCAAGCACCCTAGAGCTGGTCTGGCATGCTTTCACATCAAGCGGCAGCAACTCTCCCGCCACCTACAACGGCTCGGTGTACATTGGCTCAACCGACGGCGCCCTCTACAGCTTCAACGCCCACACTGGCACAGAAAACTGGCGGCATGTCACCCATGGCTTCATCGTTTCCTCACCAGCCGCCGCTTATGGCTATGTCTATGTGGCTTCGGAAGACAACAACGTATACTGCCTCGATGCCATCGCTGGCAGTCTAGTCTGGTGCACTGCCACGGGCTTTTGGATTTGCTCTTCACCCGCCGTTGCAGATGGCAACCTCTATGTTGGCTCCCAGGACTGCAATGTCTACTGTCTTGACGCCTACACAGGGGCCGTCAAATGGAGCTTTGCTACCGAAGAAGCCGTGAACTCCTCGCCCTCGATTGCCAACAACACCCTCTACATTGGCTCCAGCGACCGCAAAGTCTACGCGCTAACTCTCCTCAACGCCACCGCCGACAACCCCCCGCTGCTAGCCCTGGATTCTTGGGCGCTATCCACCATCATCTTAGACGTGGCTCTTTTTGCGGTGTTTGCCTCTGTTGTGCCGGCGGCTTACGTTTTGCATAAACGCAAAGAAAAACCCCTAAACGTCCAAACCCCAAAGCAGCCATGGTACAAGGCGCACCTCGACCTGCTAGTTGTCATAGTAATTCTGGCTTGCTCGGCGCTGCTGTTTGTCAACTTGGATAATGCTCCGATGTGGCCTGCTGATGAGCAAACCTACGCCCAATGGTCATTTCACATGCTAAAAACAGGCGACTACCTGACTCCCTGGAACTTTGGCGTGGTCTCACTGTGGATTGGTAAACCGCCGTTAACCATGTGGCTGGTGTCGGTTGCTTACCAAGTTTTTGGCGCAACCAACTTTGCCGCTCGCTTCTGGAGCGTAATCTTTGGTGGATTATCCCTTGCTATGATGTATCATCTGGGAAAACTGCTCTACAATCGCGCTGTGGGGGTGCTATCGGTTGTGGTTTTGGCAACCTGCGTGATGTTTGTCACGTTTGCAACTCGCTACATGACCGATGTGCCGCTGCTATTCTTTATGCTGGCTAGCCTCTACTTCCTGTTGCTGAGCAAAAAATCCGCCCCCCAAGCCAAAAACGTCCTGGCATATGCTGGTTTAGGCGGGGTATTCTTTGGTTTAGCTTTGATGACTAAACAGACCGAAGCGCTACTGATCCCCGCCATAGCAGGCTTATATCTCGTACTGACAGCGAAAAGTTTTAAACCCCTCTTCACCAGGCGGTTTCTGCTGTTTTTGACAATGGCGCTTGTGGTGGTTGCTCCCTACCTAATTGTGATGCATGTTAACTTTGGCTCGGAGTTTTGGGGCTACTATTTCACCTACTCCACCTTTGAGCGGGTAGTCAATCCAATCGAGGGCCACCAAGGAGACATCCTGTTCTACTTCAACTACTTAGCCACAAACGAGAACCCGCTATGGATGGCGCTTTTGCCCTTTGGCCTGGGCTTATCAGCTTATTGGGCCCTTAAACGTTCCAAAAGCGACGCCTTAATCGTCACCTGGGTCGCCGTGGTTTTTGCTGTGTTCACGGTTGCGCAGACAAAGATGCCCTACTACATCCTCCCCGTCTACCCTGCGTTTGCCTTTGCTATAGGTAGCTTGCTGTATTGGATGTCAAGGAAAATCTGGCTATTCAAGCAAAAGACGCCTTAAACTGCTGCTTCCTCAATAGCATGCGAGGTGACCCCAATCGCCTTGTGGGGTTCTAAACATTTTTCTATAGCTCCGCAGTAGAAGTTGTGCAGAAGGAAAAGTTGATGTCTGAAGAAATCATCGGTCACGGCACATGGTATGACATGATGGCCAAGAAAGTCATCGAACGTGAACAGTCACTAAAGCGGGACACAAGTAAAATCCGAACAGAAATGGGTTTGGGCGCCAGCGGTTTCCCGCATATTGGAAGCTTGGGTGATGCCAGCCGCAGCTATGCAGTCACCTTGGCACTCAGAGAGATGGATTGCAACTCGGAGCTTGTAGCCTTCTGCGACGACAAAGACGGCCTCCGAAAAGTCCCCGCTGGGCTACCTTCAGATATGGCGCAGAAACTCGAAAAATACCTTGGCTACTCCGTTTCCACCATCCCCGACCCCTTCGGCTGCCATGAAAGCTACGGCAAACACATGAGCAGTCTCCTCCTAGAAGCGCTCGATAAGTGCGGCATCGAATACAAGTACTATAGCGCCAAGGACGCCTACGACAAAGGCCTCCTCCTAAACGAAATCCGCACAATCTTAACTAATGCCAAAAAAGTCGGTGAAATCATCAAAGAAGAAGTTGGACAGGAAACCTACAGCGAAGTCCTGCCCTTCTTTGCGGTCTGCGAGAAATGCGGCCACCTCTATACCACCCGCGCCTACAAATTTGACCCAAAAACCGACAAAGTCACCTACAAATGCGAGGGGCTGGAAATCCGCGGCAAACTCATCCCTGGCTGCGGACATGAAGGCGAAGTAGACATCAAAAGCGGACAAGGCAAACTTACCTGGAAAAGCGAATTTGCCGCGCGATGGCGTGCACTCGACATACGGTTTGAAGCCTACGGCAAAGACATCGCGGACTCTGTTCGCATAAACGACCGCATCTGCCGGGAAGTGCTGGAGTTTGAGCCGCCTAGCCATGCCATGTATGAGATGTTTCTTGATAAGGGCGGGAAAAAAATCAGCAAGTCGGCGGGTAACGTGTTTACGCCACAAGTCTGGTTCCGATATGGGTCCCCTCAGTCGCTGTTGCTGTTGATGCTTAAGCGTTTTGTGGGAACGCGGTCGCTGGATGTCTCCGATATACCCTCCTACATGAACGAGTTGGACTACCTAGAAGACGTTTACTTTGGGAAAAAGCAGGTTGGCGAAAAAGAAGCCATACGTCTCAAGGGCCTCTTCCGGTACTGCTATGTCATGAAGCCGCCCACAAAACCTGGCATCCATGTGCCCTACAACCTTATGGCTTTCCTAGTCAAGATGGCGCCCAAAGACTCCATCAACGACTACGTCGCTGAAAAACTGCAAACCTACGGCTACCTCCAAAAAGGTCAAGCACTCGACGAAGGCTTGCAGCAGCGCATACAGTACGCCCTAAACTGGACCCAGGATTTCGAGGAAATCAAAGAATCCACAATTGAACTCTCAGTCACCGAACGCAAAGCAATCGCTGAATTCATCGAGAAACTAAAAACCGAAACCGACGCCGACGCCATCCAAAACGCCATCTTCACCTCCGCCAAAGACAACGGCCTAAAACCAGCCGCACTCTTCAAAATATTCTACCAAATCCTTCTTGGTGCACCTCAAGGCCCAAGGCTCGGCCCCTACGTGTTAGCTATGGGCAAAGATAACGTGTTAGCGGCGCTTGAGCGGGTACTAAGCGGCAAAAAAGAACCCTAAACCTCCCTTCCCTTTTTGGGAGAATCCAGAGAACGTTCCCTAAAATACTATATCGTGGCTTTTGGCACCACTAATCTTAAGTTTAAGCTCGGTATTTACTATTCTGCCCTACGGTTTTGGGGTGCAAAAATGTGGGCCTGTCGTCTAGTACGGATTATGACACCAGCCTGCGGAGCTGGAGGTCCTGGGTTCAAATCCCAGCGGGCCCGCCATCATTTTACTATTTAGAGCTTGATTTGTGCTCTGATTAGCGTTACAATATTCCGTAACGCCGTTACAACTTATTCCGTTACCCTGAAGCAACAATAGCGCCTCGCGCAGTTGAGCACTTTTAGCGTTTTATGTGGTGACACAGCACCCGCGCGTAAGCTGCATTGAACTTTCGAGGGTTCTAAGGTATTCTAATTCTATCTTGCTGAACATATTCTCACCGCACTGTGTTTAGGCTGACTTGTAATTAAGTCTCTGACACCAAGTTATATCCTCGATGATATGGCGTAAGGTGGCGCCTATGCGATTTGGCTTATGGGTGACGGTTTCTCCGTGTTTTAGTGAGTTGACAATCAGTTATATGTAGCTGGCTAGCATAGAATCCGCAGTTACGGTTAGTACTTGGCATTGGTTTAGAATTGCAGTGGCAAATTAGAGCACAAAGAGAGGGCTTGATTAAAGCTGTCCCAACATCGATTCGTTTTAGTTCTTCATCTCCAATCTTTTCGTATAATTGGCTTAAACTGAGTTTGTCTGATTGATCAATGGCCAATTTATGATGTCCCCATACTTTTCTAATTCAAAATTTACTCTTTCTTCTTGAGCAGGGGGTCTATTGAATAGCAATAAAACACCCTGGCAAGTATCAAATTACCAAGCGTTAAATCGAAATTATTGTTTTAACGTGCTTAGGTGGGTGAAAAATTGTTTTTCTTGGGTAAGGCATAAAAGCAAATGATGCACAGTGATACTTTAACATCAAAGGTTGGCCAAACATGTCGTCCGCTAAAACATTACCCAGAAAATTCGTCGCAGTGGACCCCAGCAAATGTATCGGCTGCGGAATCTGTGAATATGCCTGCTCATCTGATAAAGGTGAAGTAAACAACTGGAACCCCATTCGTAGCAGAATCCGCGTAGTCCGTATGGCACCAGTATTCAACTTCGCCCTAACCTGCCGCGGCTGCCATGACGCCAGATGCGTAAAAGCATGCCCAGAACGCGCCATCACACAAAGCGAAGTTAACAGCCTACTAATCATTGACGAGAAGAAATGCAAAGGCTGCGACTGGTGCGTCCAAGCCTGCCCACACGGCGGTATAGCCATAAACGCTGAAACCGGCAAAGCCATCGCATGCAACCTCTGCCAAGGCGAACCCCAATGCATCCAAGCCTGCCCCGAGGAAGCCCTCGACACGGTAGACAGCGACGAGGCAGCAGACAAATTCTTCAACGAGGCACTCGCCAAATTACCCGAACAAACCGAGCACCTAGCCCAAGTCGTCAAACGCAAAGACTGGAAACCCCTAATCACCGCCGCAGAGCAACGCAGCGAACGCATCGCAGAAAAAATCGACACCATAAACAAACGCGCCGCAGCCAAAAAAGCCGCTGAACAACAAACAGACTAAACATCACTAGTCCATTTTTTGGGGTTAACGGTTTTCTTCGTAACCCCTCAAGAAACTATCTATATCTAACCCAACGTTTTGTCCATTGTAGCCGCCTTCCAGTACAAAAAAGGTCGGTAAACCCATCTTGGCGATTCGTTTCCCGATTTGATAGTAGTCCTCTGTAACAAGCCCCAACGAGGCTAAATCGCAGCTATGCGTGTCAAACCCCGCGGAGACCGCCATCTGCTCATAATCCCCTGGGTTGATGCAGCTAAGCGCCTTATCGAGCGTCTCAAAATAGGCAACGCTACCCACGTTGGGCTGCAAAGCGAAGTTGATGCAGTTGGCTTCTGAGGCGCCTCCTGTTCCGGGGTAGTTGGGTGACTGATGAACCGAAACATAGGTAACTTGGGGGTCGCAGAGATATATTTCCTGCGTACCGTTACCGTGATGGCCGTCGATGTCTAAAATCAACGTTTTCTTACCCGACTCTTTCACGGCAATGGCGACGTTATTTAGATAGCAAAACCCCCTGGTGTAGACGCCCAGAGCCGCTCCGTATCTGCCACAGTGGTGTCCCGGGGGGCGAGTCAACGAGAAGCCCCCGATTTTTGACGCCGTTATCGCTGCACCCGCTGAGAGCAGGGCGATTTCGATGATGTTATCATATGCGGGGGTGTCGCCGTCTTCTACTAAACCTTTTTTGAGGTTCCATAGGTACTCCATGTCATGGACAGACAACGCTTCATCTTCGGTGGCGACGGTTGGCGTTACAAAACTATAGCCTTTCTCTGCTAAAATGTCGTGTGCAATTTTCACTCTTTGGGGGCCCTCGATGTGCCATGTGCCATAGCCTAAACATCTTTCTGAATAGACTATCTTCGTATTCATCGCTTACTGCATCCAATGTATTATTGCACTGCCATCGCATTTAAAATATAACCCTGCTAACGTTATTTTAGTAACTAATCTTGGAGCGCAGAATCTAATGATTGCACAAAACCCCTATGAGCTGTTCAGAGAGGAATGCCAAAACGCATTAGCAGCCGCAATGGAGAAAACCCTCCCAGACACCCAAAAACCCGCCATAGTGCTAAGGAAAACCCCCAACATCGAATATGGCCAACTCTCCACTTCAATGTGTTTTGAATTAGCTAAGCAACTAAAGCAAAAACCCCTCGACTTAGCCAAACGTATCGTGGACGCAATTGACAAGTCGGAGTTTAACTTGATCGAGAAGGTGGAGCCTGCAGGCGCAGGATACATCAACTTCTATGTTGACTTCTCTAAATTTAGCGCTCTAACCTTTAACTCTATTAAGCAACTAGACCAAAGCTACGGCTACATAAAAACCGCTGAACCGAAAAAAATAATCGTAGAACACACCAGCGTCAATCCCCTTCACCCCATCCATATTGGGCAAGCGCGCAACCCAACCATCGGCGATACCTTAGCCCGCATCCTCCAACTAAGAGGCCACGATGTGTCCCGGCACTACTATATTGATGATGTTGGGCGCCAATCCAGCGTCGTAGCCTATGGATACGCAAAGCTCGGCAAGCCTAAACCAACCGAGAAGGCGGATCACTTTGTGGGTAAGATTTACACGGTTACCTGCTGCATTGTCGAGATTAACCGACTCAAAAAACTCCAAAGCAAGAACGCTGAAAACCCTGAGGAATTAGCAAAAGCAAACAGGGAACTCGACGAATGGGTCTCCATCTCAGCGGAACTCAGAGAGAAATACCCCGAACTATTCGACACCTTACTCAAAGAAATCAGCTCAGATGAGGATCCTGAAGGCGAGATCAGCCGATTAAACCGCGCCTACGAGGACGGGCAACCTAACGCTAAAGAGTTAATCCGTGAAGTCAGCAACCTCTGCCTAGACGGTTTTCGCGCTACAATGCAGCGTGTCGGCGTCAACTATGACTCGTGGGATTGGGAAAGCGACTTTGTCTGGACCCCCCAGGTCAGCGAGGTACTCTCTAAGCTTGAGGCAACACCGTTTATCCTAAACGAGAAGGGCGTACTGCAATTCGACGCTGACAAAGCTGCCAGAATGCTTGATCTTAAGGGTAAACTTGGGTTAAGCAGCAACACCGAGGTCCCTCCATTGACGCTGGTACGGGGCGATGGAACCACCCTCTACACAACCCGCGACATCGCTTACACGATATGGAAATTCAAGCAAGCCCAGAAAGTCATCAACGTCATCGGTATGGAGCAATCTTTGGCCCAGTTGCAACTCAAGCTTGCACTCTACGCGTTAGGCTACACTAAAGAGGCGGATAATCTTGTTCACTTCGCCTATAACCTTGTTACCTTGCCAGGCTACAAGATGAGTAGTCGGCGTGGGCACTACATCACTTTTGATGAGGTGCTTGATGAAGCGGTTAAGCGCGCTTACGAGGAAGTCTCTAAACGCTCACCCATGCTCAGCGAGGAGGAAAAGCGTGACATCGCCAACTTCGTTGGGCTAGGCGCGGTCCGCTATGCACTCATCGATGTTGATCCTGGTAAGCCTGTGGTGTTTACTTGGGAGCGAGTGCTTAATTTTGAGACTAACAGTGCCCCTTATGTGCAGTATACTCATGCGCGGGCTTGCAGTATCCTGCGTAAAGCTGCACGGGAACCCCAAAACAGCAGCCTGAGCCTACTTGTCGAGAAACTAGAAAAAGAGCTTATCTTGAGCCTCGCGGGATTCCCCGACATGTTCATCGAAGCCACCGAGTACCTAAAACCCGCCATGATAGCCGACTACGCCAACGCCTTAGCGGATAAATTCAACACCTTCTACAACGCCTACCCCGTTCTGAAGGCAGATAACCCTGAACTCTCCGATGCACGCCTCGCCTTAACCAAAGCCATCCAAACCGTCATGCGAAATGCCCTAAACCTTCTAGGTGTTACTGCGCCAGAAAGAATGTAGCTTTCCCTTCATCTATCCCCTCCCTTATATACGAGTCAAACACAGGTTTAACTCGGGCTTGAAGGGGGATAGTCTGCTTTTTTATACTCGCTTAAGCAGGCTATTCTTTTATTTGCTTAAGTAACGTTAGCCGGGGCTTAAATCCAAAGCGCCCATAAAACGCCCACACAGCCTCATTACCAACCGATACCTCCACGACCTTTTCTGACGCAGCCTTCTCATCCATCCACTCCAAGGTGTGACGCATCAGAACCGTGCCGATTCCCAAACGGCGGCAAGCTGCATCAACATAAACCGATTGGATTTCCCCCACATTATCACAGTTCACAGTACTAACAACGTAACCTACGCTTTTTCCGGTACCTTCGTCAAGAGCAATGTCCACACGCATCTCTCCACCCTCCGCTTTCCTCAGCAGGGCGGCTTTACGTTTCTCAAAAGTCATCCCCCTATAGTGATGCTTAAAATTAGCTGAACGTTCGCAATGGTAGAGGTTGAGTGCTTCCCACAGGTCTTTAATCTCGTCCAGTATGGCTTGGTCGCCATGTCTGTATTTAATTTGGCGTTGTGCGGCACTGTCCTTTTCCATATGGGCACCTTACTGGTTAGCAAACTGTGAGTGTTTGTTTAAAGCTTTATTTGTTCAAGGTTTGCTATGCTGTTATTAGAGCGGATAGTTCTAAAATGGTGAATCACGCCGAAAAAGTTCAAGCATTCAGGGCACAAGAGCAAGAGAAGTTAGAGCAACGTTTTCTCTCAGGGCAAAAAGACGCGGCCTTGGGCGTTTTCTGTGACTTGTTCTCGGCAAAAGGTGAGGTTGCGGGGCAAGATGGCGGCGTAGTTACTTCGCTTCTGGTTAAGGGTTTTAGGGAGGGCTTGTTTGACGCAGCGGTCGTTGTTAGGCGGACACAGGGTTATATGGCTGAGGCAGTGGTTGCCCTAAGCGCTGAGGATGTTCTGGCGTCGGCTAAGGGCACAAGCTACCTTAAGGTCAACGTAACAAAAAAGCTCCGTGAACTCATCAATCAAGGAAAGCAGCGGATTGCCATTGTCTGTACTCCCTGTGAAACCAAAGCGGCCAGAATCATCCAGCAAACCGTCGGCAAGGACTGTCAGATTACTGTTATTGGTTTGTTCTGTTTTGAGGCTTTCAACCCTGTTAAGCTTAAAGAGGAAATACAGAAACGGCTAGGGGTTGACCTAACTTGCGCAGAAAGAATGCAGGTTCGCCAGGGCAAATTCACAGTAACCGTCAAAGGCAAAGCGGTAAGTTGCAGTGTAAAAGACTTATCCGACGCATCCGAGGATGCATGTCGGTTTTGTGAAGATTTTGTTGCTGCTTTGGCTGATGTGTCGGTGGGTTCTGTCGGAGCGTCCGAGGGGTACTCGACAGTTATAGTGCGTTCACCTGCTGGAGAGCGTCTACTTTGTGGCGCCACGTTTACAAGAGATGGGGTTAATAGGCGGGAAATCGAGAAATTAGTCAAATTTAAGAAAGAGGGCGCTCAAAAGAGCTTTAACGCAACAGAAAAACCTTAATCGGCCTGCTTGTAGCAGTTGATGAGTTGGCATGTATCCTATCGACTGGAAAAACCTCTTACATGCAAAAGATTTTTTAACCCAAAAGGCTCCCCTCTTTAGCTGAGATGGAACCTCCATGAAAATCCTAAACGAGTTTGTACCAACACGTAAATTCTTCAAGCTTGCAGAAGAACTAAAAGACCTAGTTGATGGATGGAACGTAACTGACAGCGCTGCCGGTTTCCCAGCGCCAAGCGGCGTCGTTGTTAGCTGCCTGCTGAAAAACAAGTACCCAGACAAATATGTCTGCCCAATCTTCATATTACACTACAAAGGCCCAGTTGAAGTCGGAGGCTTGGCACTTGCATCCGACATCGTTGGCTTAGACGGCTTAGCAGTGACCATGGGTGACAAGCCACACTATGGCGAACCAATCAAGATGCTTCCATCATCCGAAGCTGCACGTGACTTCATACGCAATGATGTAAAGACTAAGAACCTAAAACTCGGCTGCTTACTCAGTGCAAGGTCCTCAGTTGAAGATGCAATTAAACGTGCCAAGGAACCATGGGACTTCGTTTACTTCATGAGACTAAACGATGACTCATTCGAGCAACTCAAAGCAGTTTCGGCTGAATGCAAAAAGATGGGCAAGCCACTCTTCGCATACTTCCTTGTCGGAACAGAGAAGAACAAGGAAATCGTGAAAGTCATCGGTTGGCCAGTAACAGCCACCATGGATACTGTTGAAGAGAAAGCAGCAAGACTTGTCGGCCTAGTTGACGGCATCATCGCAACATGCGCAGGCGACGCCGAAGGCGACAAAATAATGCTGCAGAAACTCCAAAAGTTCCGTACACAATAAGCCCCAATCGAGACCTTCGGGTCTCCCCCAATCTTTTAAACACCCAAACTTTTCAGCTAAACCCTCTAGGTAGCTGATTTATCCTTACGTTTAAGAACTGGCATCACAAATTGGGCAACTATCAACAGAATTATAACACAAAACAGTAACGGCAAAACCTAAGGGTAATCACCGAAAATACCCTTCAAGATAAGCGTAATCCACCCCAAATAAGGCACACGTAGAACCACTTTACCCTCCACTAAATCCTCAGGAACCCCCTCCCCTGTACTCCAGAAGTGCCTAGAATCATACTGGCTCTCAGGAGGTACTTGCGGCCATTTATCGTCATTGCCATCGCCCTTCGTCTCAAAATACAGAAGGTCGTTCTTCTGGTAGCTTGTAACGATGCGGTGCACGATAGGCGTGTCCGAGAGATTACTTGGTTTTTTGTAGACTATTATGTCGCTATTGGGGTAGTTTGTACTTAGGGTATGGGCGTCAACGTGCTGTACAATGATAAGGTCGCCTTTATGGAGGGTGCCGCTGAACGTGTGGTTAAGCGACAACAGGCCGTCACAATCTCTTCCATAAGAGATGCACATGCTACCGCTCTGCACGACTCGAATGGTTAATTGTAACCCAAAAAAGAGACCCACGAACACACAAACCACCAGCACCAACGCGGCTAGCGGTTTTAGGTATCCTTTGGGTAAAATTCCGTTTAATGACTGCAAGCATTTACCTTCGGATAATGCAAATACTCGCTGGCAATGTTATTAAAAGCTTGGCATATCAGTCGACGCCACGCAGCACTAAGAATAAAACTTAAGTGCCTGTGCAGTCAGGGATGTTTAGGAGAGCTAACTACGAACACCGTGCAGATCCTTCCCATAACTGGATTGCCGCTCATACAACCCGGCGATAACCTGGGTAAAATGATCACAGACGCTGCAAAAAAACAGGGCACACCCATCCAGCTACACGACGTGATCGTAGTCACCCATGTGGTGGTGTCAAAGGCTGAGGGAAACATCATTAACCTCGACGAGGTCAAGCCCTCTCAACGTGCCATCGAGTTAGCCAAACAAACCAACAAAGACCCCGCGCTAGTCGAAGTTATCTTGCAGGAGACCAGAGAAATCGTCCGAGTCGGGCAGAACAGCATTATAACCGAGAGTCGTAATGGTTGTGTCAGCGCCAACGCAGGTGTAGACCGCTCAAACGTCGCCGGCGAACGCAATGTAGTGCCCCTACCAAAAGATCCCAACGGTTCAGCTGCATTTATCCGCCAAGAAATCATGCGCAACGCGGACGTCTTGGAAGTTGCAGTCATTGTATCTGACACTCATGGTCGACCTTTTCGGAACGGTGAAATCAACATAGCTATTGGCTATGCTGGTTTCAAGCCTATAAGGGACCGGAGGGGCGAGAAGGACTTGTTTGGTTACACCCTTCGAATCAAACAAACCGCCATAGCCGACGAATTAGCTTCTGCCGCTGAGTTGGTTATGGGACAAGCCGATGAAGGTGTTCCTGCAGCTATCGTGCGAGGCTACAATTACACTGCAGACGAAACCCAAACTACCCAGCTGATTCGCCTCAAAGAAAAAGACCTCTTTAGGTAAGTTCAAAAGCCCCAAACAAGTAAGGTTCTATCATAGAGTTGGAAAAAGGATGCAAGCACAAACCCCCCAAGAATTCTTCAACACCATCCTACCCGCACGATTTAAGCCCGAAAAAGCGGAAGGCATAGACGTAACCGCACAAATCCACGTCGCTGGTCCCCAAGGCGGCGACTGGGCAGTAACCATAAAAGACAAGAAATTAACCGTTAAAGAAGGAACCGATCCCGCGGCATCTTTGACGCTAAAGATGAATTACAACGACTTCCTAGACATGGTTAATGAAAAGTTGAGTGCAGAAAACGCCTTCTTTACTGGGAAAATCCAGTTCAAAGGCAACATCGCAGTCGCCCTAAAGCTCAAAGACGCCGGATTTTTATAGGTCCAGCTTTTGGGCTACTTCAGGCGGCAGGGGCTCTTGGCAGTACTTGAAGGTGTCTGGCTCCTCAATTTTGCATATTGCTCGGAGCTCGTCTGCGCTTAACTGCTTGATTAATTCTATGATTTTTTCTCTGGCGACTAAGAAGTGCTGTTTTAAGGCTGGTTTATCCTCAAAGAGTATGCCCGCGTATTCGCAGATGTTCCTCTTTTTGAGGTAGAACTCCACCATACCCGTGCGGAAGTTGATGTCAAACGTTATGGGGCCCGCAACGCAGGTCTCAGGCTTAACTGGGTGTACCATACAGCGTTTGGTTTGGCGATCGTTAAAGACGCAGATGCCTTCTTTGTCTAGTGATGGGAAACTGTAACCGTCTCCTTCGGTAAGGGGGTTCTCCGCTTCTAGCTGGTGCTCTTTTAGGTGGCTGGTTATGATTTGTTTTCGGTTGCTACTTAGCGGTGGTTTGGCGTCTTGGCAGCAGATTATTTTACACTGGCTGCAGACGTCATAGGAGTAGGTTTTTCCATGGTTGTTATCTTCGGACATTACGGTACCTTAGAACGGTTCATTGAGGCAGAGGCACTTAATAAGGGTTGAATAGACATCGCGTACTGCTTCATGGAAAACTGTCTTCTCCGCACGCTTTTGCACCCGTGTTTTGATCAACTCAGACAGGCTGCCTTCCTCCACTCGATGGGACACCAGGGGCAGATACTTTTTCTCCTCGACATCTGCGTTTTCGTACGCAAGTTTGAGGTAATGCCTGCAGACTTCACGGGCGGTTGCCCCATGCGGACTTAGGACCTGCGCGTCTAACCCATCCCTAATAACCGCATTAAAATCCTTAACTAGAACCTCATGCGACGCCAACGCTGCATCTGAAGCCAGCAAGCCCCGAAGCGCAGCGCGAACAAAACATGCTAAAGAAACATCGGCCTTGACGCATTCCTGCTCATCCATAACCCGCACCTCCAACGCACGACGATCAAAGCGGACAATCACGCCTCTAGAGTTAACCCACTCCCTACCTAGCAACACTTTATCTGCGCCCGCCGCCGCCAGATCAGCGGAGTAGTGCCCAATCACATCCCGACTATAATCCGCAAGCGAACCAATGTAGTCGGGGATAACTTCACCGGCAACCGAGGGCACCTCACGCTGATTCTCCTTATAGAACCGCAGGCGATTATCTACGTCTGAGCCTTCTTTTCCTTCAAAGATGGGCGAAGAAGCCGCTATTGCCGGCAGGTAGGTACAGAGGTTGGCGAGTTGGTTGTGGATTTGGGCGGCGTATTTGCTTGTTTGGTAGGGTAGGTTTAGATGGAAGCTCTGTATATTTAGCCAACCATGCCGCTGTAAATCGAATATTTTGCCGTATGCCTGATAGATGCGACGATGGTGATGTGGCCAGACGGAGGTGTCGGCGAGTTTTAGCAGGGGATGCATGCCAGTACCCAGCAGACACGCACCATACCGCTCCACGATGCCGTTGAGAGTGGAAACGGCATCCTGCATGGTCTCCTCAAATTCGCATGGCGACTTAAACGGCGTGTTAGCCTTAATTTCCATGACGTGCAGCTGCATCTCTTTGCCGAAGCTAAACCCGGGGAACTCGATAAAGTTAACCATTTTGCCGCAGTAGCCTTTGATGACTTTGTCACTTATCGGCAACGGCGATAAATCCCTGTCTACAAGTGCGTACTCATGTTCCGGTCCTAGGACTTCAAGCGGCTTATACGTCAAATTCACTTCTGTACTATGCTGGATACAGCTAGTGGGGCTTGAATTTTTAAACATAGCTGACTGGAAGGCGCGTTATAATTCATAGCGTATGCTGCTGGAAATAAAGGGCCCCGATATCATCCCTAAATTCCGTTTTATGCTCTATTGGGGCTTTTTTCGGTGAATGTTGATATCGGTTGCAGCTTGTTTTATCGCTAATTTTAAATACCCCCTCTCAGTGAGCCTTCTCATTACTCTGGTGTCCTATGGGTGCTGGTTGTCTCAAGCATCGGCCTATCTGATAGTTTACATGCGCTGACTCCCTCAGCGTTCCTCGAATCTTCTAAAAAAGACTTCACCCTCAACCTAACCAACGATTACCGCTACCTAAAAACAGGCTACTACGTTTCTTTGCATGCTGAAGTCCTCGGGAGTAACGTCATACCCACCTCGGAGAACATTATTGACTCTAGCCGAATCCCGATTCTGCTGCTACGCGCTAAGCGAGCAAAAATCCCCACCATACCCTTCGTCGTCACCGATAACGTGAAAAAAATTGTTGAAGAAGTAGGGTTCCCCGCGGTGGTGTTTGCTGTTAACCCCTTTATCTACGAGGGCTACCAGATCGCTAAAAACAAGAGTGCACTGTATCGGGCGTTGAAGAGCCTTGGCATGAACTATAAGTTTGCGGTATGCGCCCAGCCCCTCAAAGGCGAAATCCACACCGTGAAATCTGTCTTTGGCAAAGCAGACGCTGATAGCCAAATAAGCAGCCTATCGCAGAGGGTTTATGAACTCTTCAAGATTCCCCTCTGTAAGCTCCATATTCAGAAAGCCGAGGATAATGCATTCCTGTGTGGCCTTGAACCCTTGAAGGAAACCGAACTGTCAAACGCTGATAAAGACGTAATCTCGAGAGAGATTTTGCTGATTTCTCAGCAGGAAGATCACTTAAGTGTCTAAAATCGCATGTTTTGTTGAAAAATATAATTTTACTGACCCTCGCGAGGAAGGCGCTCTGCAGAACTTTAGGAAAGCCGCAGAGGACTCGGGGAACAAGTTTAGCTTCTTATTCCGCGAGAACATTGCCGACATCCCCAACTATGATGCTGTCTTCATTCGGGCAACCACTGATCCGCTATTCACCGCATACATAGTCTCTAAAACCGCCTACGAGTATGGCCTACGAGTAATCGATGATCCCCAATCCATCAAGATCTGCGCCAACAAAATCCATCAATACGCCCTGTTCGAGAAATACAATGTTCCCCGCATCCCAACAGTATTCCTGAGCAAAGATGACTTGCACCACAAAAAAATCAACGACATCTTCCAAACCCTCGGAAAACCAGTCGTCATCAAAGCACCCTACACGAGCTTTAGCCGCTATGTCGAAAAAGCCGCCTGTGAAACCAGCTTCCGCGAAATCTCCAAACGCTTCTTCAAAAAATCCGCTGTCTTAGCGATTCAAAAGTTCACTCCGACAGGATTTGACTGGCGTGTCGGAGTCTTGGGCAACGAAATCCTCTACGTCTGCAAGTACCTGATTCCGAAGGGTAAATGGAAGCATGGCGCTAAACTCCGTGGGAAACCTACGGTGATTTGGGGCAAAACCGAATCCATCCACAAAACGGATATGCCCCCGAAGCTGCGTGAGGTTGCTTTGAAAGCGTGCAGTGTCGTCGGCAAGGGTCTGTATGGTGTGGACATTAAAGAGGTCAACGGCGAATATGTCGTCGTCGAAGTTAACGATAACCCCAGCATCTACGCAGGCTACGAAGACCAAATGGACCCCGACATATACAAACGCATAATCACCTACCTCGCAAATTAGTGCCCCCTCCTTTTTCGACACCTATTTATCTTGATTCATGTTTTACCTTTGCAGTACGGAGTCTAAGTTTATGCCTAAAGCGCCACATCAATCACATAAAATCCCAGTAAAGGACTATGAATTCACAGAAAACATGACGGTTGACGAGCTGGTTAGGCAAATGGAGCTAGCGTGGGGTTTCACAGCTGGCAAGCTTGCCACAGGCGTTAACATCATGGAAGCCATGATTAAGGATAAAAAATGCGTCAAATTCCTCAGTTTCACAGCTGACATCATCGCCACAGGCACCCGAGGCGTCATCCGTGAACTAGTCAAACGCAAACTAGTTGACGTCATAATTACCACATGCGGCACCCTTGACCATGATGTTGCAAGATGCAGCCGAGACTACTATAAGGGCAGCTTTATCATGAGCGATAGTAAGCTGTACCATGAAGGAGTTAACCGCCTCGGAAACGTCTTGGTTCCAAACGACAGTTATGGCGTAGTCATCGAGAAGAAAATCCTGCCGATGCTTGAGGAACTCTACAGAAACGGTAAAAAAGAGTTCTCAACAATGGAGTTAAACCGTGAAATCGGTTTACGCTGCTGTGACGAAACTAGCATCGCATACTGGGCAGCCAAAAACGACATCCCCATCATCGTACCCGGCCCAACTGATGGCTCAGTAGGATACCAGCTCTGGTACTTTAGCCAAGATCACAAAGACTTTCGCCTAAACATTCTAAAAGACGAAGAATACCTAAACAACCTTGTTTTCGACGCCAAAAAAAGCGGTGCGTTAATTGTCGGCGGAGGCATATCTAAGCACCACACGATTTGGTGGAACCAATTCAAAGACGGCCTCGACTACGTCATCTACATAACCACGGCGGATGAATGGGATGGCAGCTTAAGCGGCGCCCGACCCAGAGAAGCAGTATCATGGGGTAAAATCAATGAGAAAGCCAAACGCATAATGATCGAAGGCGACGCGACGATGGTTCTGCCCGTAATGACAAGCGCCCTGATAAGTCGCCTAGCAAAAAAGGATAACAAGAAACCTTAGTTTTTTCTTTGCCTTTTATTTTTGTCAGTGGCAATTCATAGATATAACTAATAAAAGAAGAAAAGAGGCGTCTTTACGCCTTTGGCATGTCTTGGAAGATCCAGCTCATGTCTGGGCCTTTGCGTTTCTCTGTTACGCGTTCGGCTAGTGCATGGCATATGAGTGGCAATGCAATTGTTGCGTCACAGTAGCAGACTGCACGGGTACCGGATTGGCTGTTAATTTTACCCCAAGATATTGCTTCCTCAAGTGTGCATCCGCTCAGTCCGCCCCATTGTGGGCTGTCGGTTGTGATTTGGATGGCGTATTTGTGTGGGTAGTAGTATTCCTGGAGACTCTTTCTTAAGCCGCCCTGTCTGCCTTGAACGCCTTGGTCTTCTGTCATTGGAGAGACGCTGATGGCGATGAGTTGAGTTAGGTCTTTTGGTACGCCGCCGCCTATGTAGACGACACCTACTTCTTTGGTTTTTGTACCGATCTGAACGAATTGGTCGAATTCTTTTACGCTGTCGACGTGGACTTTGTGGCCTTTGTTTTTGGCGAGCAGGAAGGTTTCGCCATAGGCGCTGTCAACCATGGCTGGGCTGAAGATGGGTACGCCGTTAGCTGCGGCAACTGCTGTTATGGCTGGAATATTTCTCTTGCCTAAGAATTGGCCAAGTCCATGGAGAAACTCTGCGGAGGTGTACATGTAATTCTGGTCGCATGTCATAACGTATTCTGTGACTAAATCTTCCATCTTGCGGTAGTCAGTTTCCTTGCCGAATACGTCATAATACCTGTTTATGTCATCATTTAGGAGTTGTGCGTCGTCGACCATATGGCTGCCTTGGTAGTATCCAAGACCCATAGCATCCACAATGTCCTCAGAGACGTTAGCGCCTGTAGAAACCAACACATCGATGAACCGGTTCTCGATGAGCCAGTTAATGACTGTCCATTGCCCCGCGGTTGACATGGAACCCGCAAAACCCAATGCAATCACGGTGTCTTTTTCGCGGATCATGTTTTCCCAGACATCAACGGCTTCGCCTAGCTTGCGGCCTTGATACGCGGTTCTGCTCATTTCTTTTAGTAGCTGTGAGATCGGTTTTTGCTTGGTGACCTTGATTGGTTCAAGTTTCTTGCTGAAGTAATCGTTACCGTTAGTCATTATTAATTTTGCACCTCGTTTTATGTTATAAGGCTGGTATTTGAAACTTGTTATTCCATTTTCAAGCAAAGAATCGTTCATTGTAACTATGCTTGCAGAATAAGTTGCAGTCACTAGAACAAGGTCGTTTGTAGTATATATAAGGGCAGGGGTCTATGGCAAGCATCATAAAGCTTGTTTTAGCTCTTTTTGGTCTCTTCAGCTTGAGCTATTAGCCGCAGGATTTCTTTTCTTGCCTCGCTGATGGTAAGAGGTAGTTCAGGGCCGATGGGGAGCTTGTCTTCTTTTTTTAGAACCTCAAAGAGGTGGGCTATGCGTGGAGAACGCAACCTAATTTTTCTAATTAAATCAGCATTCGAGAAACTTGCTTTGGGAGTGCCCTCCGAGACCACTTTTCCTCTGTCTAGGATGCAGAGTCTTTCTGCAAACAAGGGAACCAAATCCACGTCATGAGTGGCCAGCAACAGCGTAATTCCCCGCTCCTTGTTGAGCCTAAGCAGCAAATGCAGGATATCACTTGTAGCCATGGGATCAAGGCTTGAGGTGGGTTCATCCATTATGATAACTTCAGGCTGCATAGCTAAAACTCCTGCAAGCGCCACCCGCTTCTTTTGGCCACCGCTTAAGAAATGAGGCGGCTTATCCGCAAACTCGGCCATGCCAACCGTAGCAAGCGCTTCATTGACTAACTGTTTGACGTGTTCAGGCGTGTATCCCAGATTCAGCGGTCCAAACGCCACATCCTGCTTCACTGTGGAAGCAAACAATTGGTCATTTGGGTCCTGAAAAACAAACCCCACTCTCTTTCGGAGATTCAGAAGGGACTTGGCGTCATATGATATGGGTTTGTCTTCAAAGTACACAGTGCCCGTGGTAGGTTTTAGGATGCCGTTGAGGTGGTTTAGTAAGGTTGTTTTGCCCGAACCGTTAGTGCCAAGTAGGGCGATTCTTTCGCCTCTATCAAAGCAGATTGATACATTGTCTAATGCGACGGTTCCATCAGAGTATTCATGCGTTAAGTTTTCAATTCTAAATAGCATAGCTTACAAACTCCAAATCTGAATTATATTTAACGCAACTAATGCGAACAGGATGTTGAATACAACAATTCCAGCGATTGCTAGCCTGCTGGGTTTAGGCTGATCATCCAACAAACGGATATTGCCGTCATAGCCACGGGCGTTCATCGCCACGAACGTCCGCTCCCCCTGCTCCATGGTCCGTATGAAGAGATTAACCGCAATCAATGAAGTAGAACGAATGCGCCTCAGCCAACTTGTCTGTCCGAGTCGCAATTTCTGCGCTGTGGTCATTCTTGCGGCGACCTCCATAAACACGAAAATATAGCGGTAGACCAGTAAGCTGATTTCAATCAACACTTTGGGCATGTGGGCTTTTCGCAGACTTATGAACAGATCCGTCATGGAAGTCGTTAGGACAAGCAGAAACATGGCTGATATCGCGCCAAGTACACGGAAAAAAGTTGCGACTGCCAAGGTTATGCCGTTACCATAAACTGTCCAGGTGAACCATGGAAAAGTCACCTGTGCAAGGGTGGCCCCATAGCCGAAAAACAGCGCTATGAAAACACAGCTAACCCCTGCAAAAGCAAGCGGATAAGTTAGCAAGTCAAGAATGAATCGGCCAGGAATTTGGGCTACCCCAATTAACAGCACCACAGCGACTATAAACATTGTTAGGGGAACAACTGGTGACGGGGACAGGACGCTTAGCACAAGCATGGAGAGCGCAAATAAGATTTTAGTGGTGGGGCTGTTTTTGGCAAGACTGTTAGTATGGGCGTAGCTGTCTATGTGGCCTGAAAGGTTGCTGTGTCCTTCATCTTGACTGTGACGGGGTTTACGTTTGCCAGGGCGTGAAGAATCTCTGCGTCGGGTCCGTAAAACAAAGTATGTGATTATTGATGCACCTATGAGGGCTTGTAGCGCAAACAGTGGGGTTTCAAATTCTTCAGGCAACGTCAATACAGGGTCAAACCATGGCTGATAACCTGTCATGGATATGATTTCCTCTGCAAGGTCGTCTGTTCCCGCCATGTCTGTGGAAATAAAGATTAAGGGTGTTATGAAAAGAGTCAGCAATACTGCAATCAAGATTGCATAGTGCTTCTTTTTTAGCTGGAACTGTCTTTCAGATGCCCCCGCAATCGGAGAGCGTATGACTTTGAGGGCGGATAGAATCTGGCCTTTGTATTTTAACAGGAACTCGAAGATGAAAACTGCCAAGATCCCTTCAGTTATTGCTAGGGGGATTTGTGTTACTGCAAATATGGTTGCGAATTGTAGAAATGCCTGAACAAACCCAGTGGTTGGAAAAGCCAACGCCAACTGAACCGATGTAGTTACGTAGGTGGATATGTCGCTTAGGGCTACTGCGAGGAAAACCCCTGCAAGAGTAGGTATACGGGCCTTCCTGCATATCATCCAAGTTATGAACCCGATGGCTGGTCCTATTATGCCCATAGAGAAAACGTTGGCGCCTAGTGTTGTTATGCCGCCGTGTGATAGTAGGGTGGCTTGGAAGATCAGCGCGATCATGGATAGAACTGAGGCGATGGCGGGACCGAAGACGGTGGCGGCTAATCCTGATCCTGTAGGGTGGCTGCTGCTTCCGAATACTGAGGGTAATTTGAGAGCAGAAACTACGAATATGAATGCGCCCATGAGTGCTAGCAGCGGTTTTGATTCGGGGTTTTTTTTTGAGGTTTTGGCTAGTTGATAAATTCCGTAGGCTACCATTGGGATTGTTAGTGCCCACCATATTTCCCACCATGGGTGTGGGAGGAAGCCTTCCATTATGTGCAAAGTTTTTACCGATTATTCAACCAACCGAGGAATTATTAAACTTTTATTTAACCTAAGTTAATATGTGGTTGATTAATAGAAATTGAACAGAATGCACCAAAAAAACTAACAACCTATTTGACATAACATCGATAAGAAAACATCCGCAAACGAGAAATCTAAATTAACCCTATCCCGCAAGTTGTATGATTGATTGTGATACTTATGAAAATAGCTGTTGCCGGTAAAGGCGGCGTCGGCAAAACCCTCATCGCCGGCGGCCTAGCCCACGGATTCTCCCAACGGGGACTAAAAACCATAGCCATAGACGCAGATTCCTCCCCTAACTTGGGCCTAACACTGGGGTTAACAACCGAGGAAACCCGAAAAATCATACCCATATCAGACAATAAACAACTCGTAGAATCAAAAACAAGCACAGGCTATTCACACATCTATAATTTGAACTTCCGAGTAGACGACATCGTGCGTGACTTTGCGGTTTCCACTCCGCTTGGGCCCAACCTGATAGTCATGGGCACGGTTCATTCCATGGGTGCCGGCTGCATGTGTGCCCCTACCGCTGTCATCCGCGCTTTGCTGCGGCATCTGGTTGTGGATGCAAACGAGGCTGTAGTTATGGACCTTGAAGCCGGCGTGGAGCATATAGGGCGAGGCACAGCAAAGCAGGTGGATGCCCTGTTGATTGTTGGGGACTCTAACATGAAATCGCTAGAAATCGCCAAACACATCCATGACCTGGCGGCTGCTGCAGGCATGAAACAGCTCTATCTTGTTGGCAACAGAGTCATGAACGATAACCAAAAAGAAGCAATTGAAACCTTCGCTAAACAGAACGGCATAGAGTTGTTGGCGACTGTGCCCTGGGACCAAGGAATCATTGATTCCGACATGGCTGGCATAACGCCCCTCAAGAACAAGGACATTGAGGCTGTTAAGGCGATTGATAAGGTCTGTGAGTTGCTTTTGCAGAAGGATGTTAAAACTTCGAGTTAAGATGCTCGAAGACCTAACTGGGCCCTCTTGCTCTCGTATAGACTCCCTCCCGTATAAAGAGTCAACCATGGGTTCAACCCATACATTGAAAACAAACCATAGCGTCAACCCCCACCAAAGCTGTCTTTTCTTTATTTCTGGTTTAGGATTGAAACCTTCATCTGAATAATATCCTCATTTCTTTTTAGGGCGTCAAGGAACTTTTCTATTAGGAATGCTTGCCCTTTTAGGATGATTACCTCTAAGCAGTAGCCTTCTTGAATATGGGCATGTAGAAAAGTGGAGACTAATCCGCTGAATAGATGCTGGCTTTCGGTCAGTTTTCGTCTATCCGCGTTTTCTTTGTAGATTACTGTTATGGTGGCTGCGGCTTCTCCATCAATTTCGTTGATTTTTATGTTCTCGGATAGGTAGAGTCTTAGGGCTTGTCGTGCTATTTCAGAGCGGCTGGCGTATCCTTTTTCGGCTATTTTTTCGTCTATTTTTTTGATTAGGCTGTCTGGGACTGATAGGCTTATTATTGCCATTCTTTATCTTGTTAAGGTTGGGAGCTATTGTTATTAACTTTTATTATTACTTATGTAGTTTTTTCGTTATAATTATTAAGGTTCTGGAAATATTTAATAGCACCCGCTTTAGAATTTCCCATATGAACAATAAACAAAAACTCCTGCTACTAACCGTAACCCTCACAATAGTCATCACCATAACCGTAGTAGCCCTCACCATAACAAACCCTGCCCCCACTGGCAAAATCAAAATAGTCGCCACATTTTATCCCCTGGCTTACCTTAGCGAACAAATCGGCGGAGAACACATAACGGTAACGCAGTTGGTTCCCGATAACACCGAGATACACACCTGGGATCCCTCAGCATCACACATAGTGGCCACCGAAGAAGCCGACATAATCATCTATAACGGCGCCAGCGCCGATCACTGGATGGAATCGGACATTCTACCTGCCCTCTCAACCGCAAAGAGCCGAATAGTGGTTGAGGCAACCGATGGCCTACAACTTGTCGCTAATCAGCAATCGATGGAACATGAAGAGGGCGAAGCGCAGGTTCCATATGACCCTCACACATGGGTTAGCCCCTACATGGCAAAATTACAGGCAGAAAAAATCTACAACGCCATAGTTCAAGCAGACCCCGCACACCAAGACTATTATACCCAAAGATGGCAAACCCTCTCAGAGCAACTTACCGCACTTGACAATGAGTACACCGAAAGTCTTTCACAAAAAACCAAAACTGTGGTATTTGTGGCGCATGAGGCATTTGGGTACTTGGCGTCGCGTTACGATTTTGAGCAGCATGGCGTTCTGGGGTTGTCCGCAGATGAGCAGCCCAGTGCAGCAACAATCGCCAATTTGGTTGACGAGATGGTTGCATATCAGACCTACGTGGTATATGTTGATCCTGTGTACTCAAGGGAGTATGTGCAGGCCCTCAAAACCGAAGTTGAAGCCAAAACAGGGCAGCCGGTATCGGTGCTGGATTTGTATTTGATGCTGGGCCAAAGGGATGGTCTTAATTATCTGGAGCAGATGCATTCCAACCTATCTAACCTAAAGGTCGGTTTAGGAGTAACAACGTAGAGGGCTAAGTAAATAAGCACGAGAGGTTAAACTGTAAAAAGCGGAATGTTCCCCTATGGCTCAAGTTTCTCCCATTTTAGAAGTAAAAAACCTTACAGTTAATCGCAACGGAGAAGCGGTAATAGAAAACGCTGACTTCAAAATAAACCGAGGCGACTACGTCGGGATTGTTGGCCCTAACGGTGGCGGAAAAACCACCCTTCTAAACGCGATTCTAAACTTTTTGCCCATAGCAAGCGGTCAAATCATATTGTTCGGCGTTGACATTGCAAAATTTACCGCTTGGGAAAAAATAGCTTACATTTCCCAGAGCGCAACAAGCTTTGAAAGTCAATTCCCCCTGACGGTTCGAGAGCTTGTTTCACTGGGCTGTTTAAGAAAAGGCAACATCGGACGGATGCTTAAGCAGCAGGATTGGGCTGCAGTAGATGAGAGCATAGAGTTCATGGGGCTAAGCGATGTTGCATACCGACGGATTGGACAGTTATCAGGTGGACAGAAGCAGCGTGTGTTTGTCGCCAAAGCACTGGCGCGCAAGCCTGAGTTGATTTTTCTTGATGAACCTATCGTGGGTGTGGACTCGGTTGCACAGGAACGTTTCTACAAAAAACTAAGTGACTTAAACACTGAACGCCAAACCACTATCCTAATTGTCACCCACGACTTGGCATCGGTATTCTGTCGAATGTCAAAAGTCCTATGCGTCAACAGGAAAGTAGAAGTCGCTGAAATAACCGAGGACTTAGATACCAACACACTACTCAAGCGTGCATACGGCGACCACTTCCACTTCGTATTCCACCAACATGAATGCAGAGGGTCATTCCCACATGAGCATTAACGTAATCGACCTATTCAGCTACCAGTTCTTCCAAAACGCCCTAATCGGCGGAGTAATCGCTGCCGTAGCATGCGGTTTAGTAGGCTTATTCTTAATCTTAAAGAAAGAAGCAATGATCGGGGATGGCCTTGCACATACAGCCTTTGGTGGCATAGCATTGGGGCTGCTGCTGGGTGTTTATCCTTTGTTAACGGCTCTGTTGGTTTCAGTGCTGGCGGTTTTTGCTATTTCATACATGCGGCGAAGAAAGATTGCAACCTCCGATTCTGCAATTGCAATCATGGTGGCCCTAGGCTTCTCAACCGGGTTGATCGTCATTAGTTTAGCCGGCGGATTTAATGTGGAGCTATTTAGTTACCTTTTCGGCTCAATTCTAACCATCGACACAACAGACTTAGCATTAGTCTCAATCTTGGGCGTTAGCGTCGTAGTGTTTATCAGCATCTTTAGGCGTGAGTTGCTCTCAATGATATTTGACGAGGATGACTCCAGAATAATGGGCATACCCACAAGACAGCTATCGATCCTCTTTGATTTGTTGGTGGCGTTTACGATTGTTTTATCCATAAAAGTGATCGGCACCATTCTTGTTGTTGCCTTGCTTGTTATACCGGGACTATCGGCTTTGAAGTTAAATCTCTCCTTTAGAAAGACTCTGTTTGCGGTAGTCGGCTTTAGCGTAGTAAGTACAGTGCTGGGTATTGTTTTCTCCGCAGTGTTCAATATCGTGACGGCGGGCTTGATTGTGTTTGTCTTAGTGCTATTTTTCCTCTTGACGTTACTTTACAGGAAAATAGCTTAGCAACCGTCCTGGGCTGATAAGTCCATATCTGTTGCATCTCAAAAGCCCCCTTATGGGTTGTGGTTGCAGATTTCGGGTTTTTATTAGGCATTTGGCAAAAATCTTATATGACGAGCAGTTGTCTCTACAGACATGGCTCCAAGAAAATTAAGGCAGAAAGTAAAACAGCAAAAACAGTCACAGCAAACACCCAAGCCTCCAAAGCGCCACAAGAAACACAACTCTAACCGCTCACTCTATATCTCTATAGGTGTCATCGCAGCAGTAGTTGTCGTAATAGCCGCGATCGTCGTGTTAAGTCTAGGGAACGGCGGCACAAACGATCCTTCCGCTTCGCCGACGCCGATTCCATCCTCGACTGATCCTTACGAGAACTCTACGTTTGTGTTCTTCCATACCACTAAGGGTAACTTTACAGTTTCACTGAGAAACGACATGCCCATAACTACGGGTAACTTTATCGATTTAGTTAATCGGGGAGTCTACAACGGAAGCACTTTCCACCGTGTAATAAGTGGCTTTATGATTCAGGGCGGTATCCCCGCTGATGGTTCATCAGTTTCCACTATACCTGATGAATTCACTGATACTAACCGCAACTCCAACATGACAATAGCCATGGCTAACACGGGCGCCCCCAATAGTGGAAGCAGCCAATTCTTCATAAACGTAGCAGACAATACCTACCGATACTCCACTTTCGACACATCCTACGTCTCGTTTGGCAAAATCATCTTCGGCCAAGATACCGTCATGGACATATCCAAAGTTCCCACAAACGCAAACGATGCCCCACTAGAAGAAGTCACCATAATCAGCGCCAAAGTCCTAAACATCTAACCCCCACCCTTTTCTAACCCACGACATATACGTCAAATCGCTGTTTTTGCAATAGGCATAAATCACTCCACCCATTGGTATGATTGGCGAAACTTATGGCCGAAAAGAAATCAACCCAACCCCAACAGGCATCAGACCCCTACAGTAACGGAGCCAAAGTGCTTCTTCACACCAACATGGGCGACATCACCCTTCAACTCAGAACAGACATGCCCATAACAACCGGCAACTTCCTAGACCTAGTCAAGAAGGGAACCTACGATGGCACCATATTCCACCGTGTAATTAAACAGTTCATGATCCAAGGCGGAGACCCCACCGGCACAGGCTACGGCGACCCCTCAATCCCCGACATAAAAGACGAATTCACCAAGAAGAACTTTAACGACCGCGGAACCATCGCGATGGCGAACGCTGGCCCCAACACGGGCAGTAGCCAGTTCTTCATAAACTTGGTGGACAACAATTATTTGGACAGTAAGCATCCACAGTTCGGGAAAGTGATTGCCGGCATGGATGTAGTGGACGCCATCGGCAGGGTACGTACCAACTCGACGGATAGACCACTAAAAGATGTTATAATCGCTAAAGCGACAGTTATGCAATAAAAAAAATTATTTTTTCTTTTCTTCCGGCTTGGGTTTTGAGCCGATTTCGACCACTTGGATGCTTATCTGGTATTTTTTTCCGCCCGCGACCATTTTTCCTGTGCCGTAGTATCCTCGGCTGCCTGTTTTGAAGTCTTTCTTCTCGATTATGAAGTTCTGTTTGTCGCCATTTAGTTGAATTGTAGCCATGTTTACTTGTTCACTCATTTAGGTCACCTTATGCTGTGTTATGTCGATGGGTGCTTTTCACTTTTTCGCTTATACGCACCTGCACTATTGCTGCCGCAAACGTTATCCGCCGCATTTTTAGGAATTCCCCTTTAAGTTAGCGTTTGATTCCAATAGAAAACCTGACGATAATCTCCCAGCAGCGGTGCAATTACTTCAGGCTCATCTAAGAGCACATCTACCTTTGCGCCGTAACGGTTGGTAAGTGCTTCTACGTCTCCATAGACTTTTGCTGATAAGGAGTCGCTTGGGAACAGCCCCCAGATGCGGTCATCAATGCTTCCGAACCCAAACCCGTAATCTGCAGGCACAACATAGGCGACCTCAGCACGGTTTTCCCCAAAACTCCTGGGGCTGGTTTGCATAGTGGTCCAAAACCGCTCAAGCGCCAAAAAATGCTCCTCCTCCAGAATACCATAACAAGTACCTGTAAGATTGGGATAACTAAACACGACGCCATACTTTGCGCCTGCACTATACGCTAACGCCAAATCATCATAGAGTTCAGCGCCGCTCTCAAGATAATGTGGCGGCTGATTGTATTTCCAGTTGATGATTACTCCCCAATCTCGGTTAAATGCTGTAGCTGCCCCGCGGTTTAATGCGATGACCTGGTTTTCACTCGCGTTGCCTACAAACTCACCTAGTATGGTTGTGTAGTTTGCTTTATAGTCAAACCAGCTTAATGCAAAGTCTGCCGTGTACAATCGGGGCGTGTAGTTGTAGTAATAGTTGGTCATGATTGAGAGGTTGCCGACATAGTTTTGGGCTGTTTGTGCGTAGGTGGTGGTATCGTTTATTATTTGTGAGGGGCTGTTGTAGATTTGATTGCCGCCCGGTTCGTCGATTTTGTAGATACCGAGGAACTTGTCGCCGTATCTGCGCTGGGCCTCAACCATCCAATCTGTGATTCTATAAGTGCTTGGCCAATCGGTGTACTGGTCAATGCCGGTGAATAACACAATAAAACTCAGGCCCGATTGGGTTATGTAGTCGCAGGATTCATCGAGTGCTGAGCGGTTAAAGGAGATTCCAAGTGAGCCTATTACAAAGAGGTTAGTATAAGATGCAACCTTATCGACAAGCGCTTTAAGCTGGGCCGCGTCATCCGCATATGCGTACTCGACTCCAACATAGAACTCTCTGCTTGACCTTGGGCTGCTAAGGTAGCTGTCAACGAAAAATGCGGAAGCTGCGACAGACAAACTCAACAAGAGAACCAAAGCAGCTTTTAATTTTGAATTCACGTCGTATGCATAACCCTAAGGAATTCAATTATGGTAGTGGGTATATAACATTTAATCGTTACAAGGGGATTTTGTATTCTCAGGTTAGGCTAGGAAACAATGATTACTGCATCCGCTTGGCAATGAGAGTTGAGTGGGCGTCAGGAAATTATAATTAAGAAAGGTGATTGGTGCGGTCGCCGGGATTTGAACCCGGGATCATTAGCTTGGAAGGCTAAAGTCCTAAACCAGACTAGACGACGGCCGCGCTGGAATAGTCCATCTGCTCTGATAAATTTAAGGTTATCTGGCTACCAAACCAGCACAGAGACCAACAACCCCACAGACATGAGGTTCTGTTTTACGTGGATATTTCTGTGTTTAGAATGGAATAGTATATCTTTATCTGAAATAATGCTGTTGTGATATTGATGAGTGCAGATAAGACACCCGCCAAGACCACAAAGGAAGCTGCCGCTGCTAAACCCAAAAAAGACCTTCACAAAGTCGCCGCCAGCAAGATGAAAATCCTAACCAAAGATGCTAAACAGATGGTCAACGGACCCTACTACTGCCCCAAATGCCGCAAAGAACTTCTCCAAATGTATGTTGACACCAAAAACAAGAAGGCTTATGCTGTCTGTAAATGTGGTTTAGAATGGGAGCTTGCGTATGCGCCTGTTTTTCAGGGTGTGGATTACTATAACAAGTTCCGGGATGCTTGGAAGAAGCAAAGCTACGGCATCATAAAGCAGCCTCCAAAGTAACCCTTTCCTCCTTCACTTCAGGCAGAGCCACTGTAGCCCGTGCTGGAGACCCCGTCGGGCGTTTTGGATTCTGCTCGGTTCGGTGTTTGGGTTGGCTTGCTTGTCCTTGGAGTAATCCATAAAAGGCAATTCAACATATGGTGAATGTCATAATTAGTGTACCAAAAAGAGGCTAAAAGGAGTAGGCCATAACTGAAGCATAAAACTATCCACCTTTCCATCATGTTACTTCTAATTTCTCTATTAACCACACCCATACTTGCCCCACAACCCGCCAGCGCCCAGAGCACCGACTACATCGATAAAACCTTCAGTTGGGACTATGACGGCAAACACTGGAACTGGAACCTAAGCATACCCACCGCCCTCTATGACGCCTACAAATCGGTCCCCATCAATGCCCGCACCCGCGACGGTCCAAGCGGCTACGGTTACCTCACCACCACCCAAGACTACTACATCAAGATGCTAGCCGACAAACTAAACCAGACCACAAACGAACTGGGCTACGGCTCCTATGACAAAGTTAGCTTCGTTTTAGCCTTCGTACAAAGCCTCCCCTACACCTCTGACAACGTCACCGCAGGCTACAACGAGTACCCCCGCTTCCCCATCGAAACCTTAGTCGACGATGGCGGCGACTGCGAAGACACCTCCATCTTGTTTGCCTCAATCACGCTAATCATGGGTTATGACACTGTTTACTTCAACCCCACCAACCACTATGCCGTCGGCATCCTCGGTAATGGAATTAGCGGCACCTACTGGGAGTACCCTGAAGGCTCCAACCGCACCTACTACTATTGTGAAACCACAGGAGACAACTTCAAAATCGGGCAGACACCCCTCGAATACATAGGGAAAAGTGCATACGTTTACCCCATTGACGAAAGCCGACAGTACATCCCCAAAACCATCGTAACCTACACCGCTGCCCCAACCCCCACTAAACAGGCTCTGATTGGCTCAGCCACCCCCACACCTACCTCGGGCAACGAAGATATAACTGCTCAAACACCCATGCCGCTATCTTTTAACCTAGTCGAACAGAACCCGCTTACCTCAATCCTGATTATCTTTGCCATTGCAGGATCGTTTGCGTTGGCGATTTGGTCTGTTAGGCGCCCCCACGTCCACCAAACGCTGCCAGACACGGCACCTGTCTCTCAGACGGATTCCACTTTGACTGATGGCGGAGACCAAAAATACTGCATCTTTTGCGGTGTCCAAAACAAAAGCTATGCGTCCTACTGCAGCAAATGTGGGAAACAAATCAGTGACTAGCCACTTCAGCGACTGCCTGATGAGCATAGCTGTCGATGTTATGGCCGCAACTGTAATAGATTGCGGCTTCCAAGGCTATGATAACGGCGAGGAATACCGCTAAGTCCCATGAGAGATTAACAAAGGCTTCTTCGGCTTGAAAACGCCGGCCCCATATGAGGTTATTATCCAGCTCCAGAAGCCTGCGCTGCCGCCTATCATGAATTGGGTTAGGTTAAGCGCCATCCGGATGCATACGCCGGCGAGGCCAAAGGCTATAACTCAGCCGATTAGCGATGTTTCTCCAATCGAAGCAAGCATTGTCTGGTAAGAAACAACCGTTTTGTCCTCTTGCGGCTCAAAAGTATAATGGACCGTCTTTTTGGCTGTTGCCGGCGAAAGTCCCCAAAGCGAACCCTGCTAAGCTACAAGACCCCTAGGCGCCGATTCGGAGGCAACCTTGCAGTCCCTCTTTTCCAGGACGGTTCTAAGTTAGGTGTGAACGTTTTCGATTGGTTGGTTAAGGACGGTTTTTGGCAGAGTTCTGCTTCTTTATTTCGCATGGGGGTTATTGTGGTTTGTTATCGGTAAGTCTGCTTCGTGAGTGGGGTCTACCTTTTAGGCCCCTTAGCGGCTGGGGGGATTGGCGTTGGCGCTCGAGGTTTTTGATGCGGGCATAGAGTTTGGAGACTTTGGTGTTTGAGGGCGGCTTTGACGAGCGCAGAGGACGTACGCGAACAGGGGTGAAGGGCTGGGTGATTTCGGGGGTTTTCTTTTTGCGTTTTTTGGGGAGTTGGCGGACTTTTTTGAAGGTAACGGCGCCTTCTTTGAAGTTGATGTCTTGGACTTCCCAGCCAGCGTTTAGCCAGGCTTTTGCGTGTGTGCTTGAGGAGTTGTTGCTCCAGTAGAGCGGGTCACGGTAGGCGGCCATGGGTAGGTTGGTGCCGATTAAGCCGTCAATGCGGGCGAATTTTAGGGTCACAAGATCGGTGAAGGCGGCGCGGAACTTGAGATGGCTCTCAAGGCCCATCCAAGGCGAAGTCTGCTTGGGTGAGACGATGCGTCTTGCACAGTGCAGGCACAGCATGGCAGTGGGGTCGCCTGTTGCTACGTCGGGGGTCATGCAGTCACGGCAAAACAGCTTCTTGCAACGTGTGCACTGTCGCATGTAGGTGGTTTGCATAACTCTTTGGCAGATGCCGCATTCATCCTTCAAGATAGCATCACAGTGAAAATGCTCAAAATAGAACTCTTTTTCTAGGAATATTAAATTTTTCAGTGCAAAAACGATTTCAGCCCAGAAAAAACTGGGGGTGGTTAGCCTTTTACGACGGCTAAGGGCGTTAACCTCGCTACCTTGGTGGCTATGCCGAGTTGGTGGCTGACTTCTGCAACTATATCTACATTCTTGTATGCGGGGTCGGCTTCCTCGGCAAGCACGGATGCGCTGGCTGCCCGCACGGAGATGCCACGTTTTTCGAGTGCTGTTTTGATGTCTCCGCCCCAGAATTGTCGTTTGGCGGCTGCGCGGCTCATCATGCGGCCCGCTCCATGGGCGGTTGAGCCAAAAGTGAGTTCCATGGCTTTCTGTGTGCCTACAAGTACCCAGCTGCTTGTGCCCATGCTGCCCGGGATGAGGACGGGTTGGCCTTGGCTTCGGTAGTCGTCGGGTACATCTGGGTGGCCGGCTGGGAACGCTCTGGTTGCGCCTTTGCGATGTACCCAAACTTGCTTTTTCATTCCGTCACCGACGTCATGGGTTTCGAGTTTAGCGATGTTGTGGGCGACGTCGTAGACAAGTTTTAACCCGAATTTCTCTGGGTCTTGCCCGTAGACCTGTTGGAAGCTCTGGCGGACCCAATGCATAATGGCTTGCCGGTTGATGAAAGCATAGTTGACTGCGCATGCCATGGCCTGTATGTAGTCTTGGGCTTCGGGGCTGTTGCCGGGTGCACAGGCTAATTCGCGGTCTGGTAGGCTTATCTTGTATTTTTGGGTTGCATGCTCCATAACGCGGAGGTAGTCGCTGCATGCTTGGTGTCCGTAGCCGCGGCTGCCGCAGTGAATCATGACTGTGACTTGGCCTTCGTGTGTTAATCCGAAGGTTTTGGCGGTTTTGGAGTCAAAGATTTTGTCTACTTTTTGGATTTCAAGGAAGTGGTTGCCGCTGCCTAGGGTGCCGATTTGGCTGAGTCCCCGGCTTTTGGCTGTTTGTGAGACTTTGGCGGGGTTAGCGTTTTTCATGTGGCCGTTCTCTTCGCAGTGCTTGGCGTCTTCTGCCCAGCCTAACCCTCGGTCTATGAGCCACTGTACGCCTTCCACGACTAAGGTGTCTAGGTCACGGTTTGAGATGCTGAAGTCTTTACGCCTGCTACCTAAGCCTGAAGGCACATTACGGAAGATAGTTTCAGCCAACGTGCCCAGTTTGGGTCTTATGTCCTGCTCTGAGAGGTTAGTTTGTAGCAAGCGGACTCCACAGTTAATGTCATAACCCACTCCGCCGGGGCTAATGACGCCGGTTTCCGCATCCGTTGCTGCGACGCCACCGATGGGGAACCCGTAGCCTTCGTGACCGTCGGGTAAGGTGACGGCGTGTTTGTATATGCCTGGCAGTTGGGCTACGTTGCTGCATTGCCAAAGTGTGCGGTCGGTTTTCATTTTATCCAGCAATGTTTGGTTTGCAAAGATCATTCCTGGAACTTTCATCGCTGGCTTGTAAATGGGAATTCGCCACATGTAATCGTTAATTTTCTCTAATGGAACTGCTTCGGGTGGGGTTCGGCTATCGTTTTCGCCCAAAATCTTTCACCGCAAAAGAAAAGGTGGTGGACTTAATAAAATGTTGTTTCTGGGTTATTCTATGGTGGGCTGTTTAGTTTATGGCCGAAAGTTAGGAAAAATCTAAAAGGCACAGCGTATTAATCCAAAACTGGATATCTCTTGGTTGATTTCACCGCAGTAGCACTTATTGTGGGTGGTTTGATAGTTCTAATAGGGTTCTTAGCCAACTATCTTTTCAACAAAACAGGCGTACCCGACATGCTGATTCTAATATTCATAGGCATAGTCTGCGGTCCCCTGCTGGGCATATTCGATCAAGCCACCATAAAGGGGTTTGCGCCGTTTATTTCCGCCGTAGCTTTAACATACATCCTCTTTGACGGCGGCATGAACCTAGATATAAAAAGTATTCTTACCAATAGCCCCAAAGGCATCTTGCTGGGTGTTTTAGGTTTTATCTCCAGCGTTATAAGCGTCACTGCCTTCACAGTCTTTCTATTCAATGTCCCCCTAATTTACGGGGTACTTCTCGGCACCATATTCGGCGGGAGCAGCTCAATAGTTGTCATCGCCCTAACTTCCAAGATTAAAATCAGCGAAAAAGGCGCCATCACCCTGATCCTAGAGGGCTTAATCACTGACATCCTAGCAATCGTCATCAGCCTCTCACTAATTGATATCATCATTACCGGTCAACCAAACGTCGGCGGAATCTTTTTTGGGATAGTAGGCAAATTCTTAATCGGCATATTGTTAGGCATAGCCTTGGGATTTGCATGGCTATTTGCCCTCAAGAAAGTCGCCACCATGTCCTTTTCCTACATACTTACCTTAGGCATCGTAATGCTGGGCTATGCTTGTTCCGAAAGTATAGGCGGTAGCGGAGCCTTGAGTGCTTTGATTTTCGGTTTAATTCTTGGAAACGAAAAAACCATTCTCACGTCCCTAGGACAACGCCTAAGCGAGAGGACTGAGAAAATCTCGCTCCGCGTTGAAGACGGCTTAAAACGCTTTGGAGCAGAAATCGCTTTCCTTATTCGCACATATTTCTTTGTCTTCTTAGGAATCATAGCCTCGATTTCAAGTGTGGACTTTTTACTTTCGGGAATACTCCTGTCATTTATTCTTCTAGGTACGCGATATGGCGTCGTGTGTGTTACAACTGCCAATAGCAGCATGAAGAGTGATAGAAGAATTATGACTGTGGTGCTTACACGGGGCTTGGCTGCAGCAGTACTCGCCACCCTCCCAGCACAGTACAATTTGCCTTACTCAGACTTGTTTGTCAGCATGGCCATCGTCGTTATAATAACGACCGCTGTCATCGCAACCATAGGCTCAACTCTGATAGCTCAGGAAGGGAAGAATGGAAAAACCTTCCGTATACCTCTACCTCACCTATTCATACCTCGCCTTAATCGCAAGAAGAACGCACCCACCCCAGAAGCCTAAGACTCCACTTTCTGTTTAGCATACCCAACTATGCCGCGGATACAGTTGTCAAGAACGGTCTTCTGGTAAATTCTGTGCTCCTTAACATAGGGAGATACTTGGGTCATGATAGGGTCTGTTCTGATGATGTTGTCGCGGATTTCTTCAAGGCTCAAGTTAGCTCTGACGCCCTCTTCTGCGACCCGCGCCCAGAGTTTGAGTTGCTCTTTGTAAGCTTTGAGTCGATTAATAGGATCATCCGCCTTGCCGAAATGCGTAAAGTAGAGTGCCGTCGGATTCAAAGCGATGAGTTTATCCAGTGAAGCTAACGCAGGCTCCAAAAAGAACGGCGGCGGAATTGTGGGCACAACCACATCACAGGCTGCCAGATAAGTTCCTGCTGCATCTCCTGGAAATACGCCGCCGTTAAAGGATTCCTGAAAGCTCAGATGATGGGAAGCGTGACCTAGCGTTTCGATTACTGTAAGTTTGCCGCCGTCGCCAAGCTCGATTGAGCCTTCAGTCATTGGGATAACGCGGTCTTGGGGTATTGGTTCGGGTTTGCCGAAAACTTCGCTAACAAAGCCCAGCACTGACTGCGAGGAAGGCCATAGGCGCTCGGGGTTGATTAGGTGTGGGGCGCCGCG